>JAFWUH010000022.1 GCA_017524165.1 Clostridia bacterium
CGATCCGAAAAATGATTTTTTTGTATAGATTCTTTTAATAATAAAAAAGACAACAAAAAAGCCGAACGGATCGTGCCAATCCATTCGGCTTTAACTATTATTTTGATTAAATCACACGAACGCGAATAATACCCTCGACTTTTTCCAATTGAGCGGCAAAATCAGTATTGCCGGCATGATTGATATCCACCATCGTATAAGCGTAATCGCCGCGGGATTTATTCAACATATTCTCGATGTTAACATCGCCGGTCGCAACGGCGCCGGTAATAGCTGTCAACATGTTCGGAATATTCTTATGAATAACGCAAATGCGTTTTTCCCCGCTGCGCGGCATGGTGGTTTCGGGCAGATTGACCGAGTTCACGATATTACCGTTCTCGATATAATCCATCAATTCAGAGGCCGCCATGGTCGCACAGTTGTCTTCCGATTCCGGTGTCGATGCGCCCAAATGTGGAATCGCAATCACGCCGTCGGTGCAAAGGACTTCGTCATCTGGAAAGTCGGTAACATAAGCGGCAACCTTGCCGGATTCCAAAGCAGCTTTCAACGCATTGTTATCTACCAAACCGCCACGGGCGAAGTTCATGATGCGAACGCCGTCTTTCATGTGGGCGATCGACTCGGCATTTACCAAGTTTTTGGTTGCGTTGTTGAGCGGCACATGCAGCGTAATATAATCGCACTTAGCAAAAATTTCGTTGATATCATTGATGTAAACGGCATTATGATTGAGGTTCCAAGCTGATTTGACCGACAGATACGGATCGTAACCGTAAACCGTCATACCAAGATGATTGGCGGCATTGGCAACCATAACACCGATGGCGCCTAAACCGATAACGCCGAGAGATTTGCCCTTTAATTCAGGACCGGCAAAGGCACTTTTCCCCTTTTCAACCAACTTGCCGACTTCGTCGCCCTGTCCTTTTAAAGTTTTTGCCCAATCAATTGCCGAAATCACACGACGGGAGCTGATCAACATACCTGCCAAAACCAACTCTTTCACCGCGTTGGCATTAGCACCCGGTGTATTGAATACAACAATTCCGTTTTCCGAGCAACGGTCGATCGGAATATTATTGGTACCGGCGCCGGCACGGGCAATGGCTTTTAACGATGCCGGAAATTCAGTTTCATGCAAAGAGGCGGAACGGACAATTGCACCGTCTGCGTTGTCAATTTCTTCCCCGATGGTGTATTTCTCATCAAATACATCCAATCCGATTTTGGCAATCTTATTATAGGTTTTGATCTTATACATTATGCGTTTTCCTCCTCAAAGCGTTTCATGAAGGCAACCAGTTTTTCCACGCCTTCGACCGGCATAGCATTGTAGATGGAAGCTCTCATGCCGCCGACGCTCCGATGTCCTTTCAGGTTAACAAAACCTGCGGCTTTGGCTTCAGCAACAAATTTGGCGTCCAATTCATCATTACCGGTAACAAACGGCACATTCATCAGCGAACGGTCTTCCGGTACAACGGTACCCTTAAAGAGTTTGCTGTTGTCCAGGAAATCATAAAGGATTTTTGCTTTCTTTTCATTGATTTCCTTAATCGCCTTCAAACCGCCCATTTCCTTGATCCACTTAAAGACCAATCCGGCAACATAAATGGTATAGCAAGGCGGTGTATTGAACATCGAACCG
>JAFWUH010000023.1 GCA_017524165.1 Clostridia bacterium
ATGTCGGCACCTGTTACCGTTGCGGCTCTACCGTTGAACCGCGCGTCTCCAAACAGTGGTTTGTTCGCATGAAACCCTTGGCAGGTCCGGCGATCGACGCCGTCAAAGACGGTCAGACCCGCTTCATTCCGCAGCGTTTTGAAAAGATTTATTTCCATTGGTTGGAGAATATTCGAGATTGGTGTATTTCCCGTCAGTTGTGGTGGGGGCACCGTATTCCGGCATGGTATTGCGCCGATTGCGGTGAGATTACCGTTTCACGCGAAGACGCAACCTGCTGTGCGCATTGCGGCAGTCATCATCTCACGCAGGATCCCGATACTTTGAACACCTGGTTCTCCTCCGCGTTATGGCCGTTTTCGACGCTCGGTTGGCCGGAAAAAACCGAAGATTTTAAGCATTTCTATCCGACCAATACCTTGGTTACCGGCTATGATATTATTCCGTTTTGGGTCATGCGCATGATGTTCTCGGGTATCGAGCAGACCGGTCAGGTGCCGTTTGATACCGTATTGATCCACGGTCTGGTTCGTGACGCACAAGGTCGCAAGATGTCAAAATCGCTCGGTAACGGGATTGATCCGTTGGAGGTCATCGACCGTTACGGCGCCGATGCCTTGCGGTTCTCACTGGCAACCGGCAACAGTCCCGGCAATGATATGCGATATCTGCCCGAGCGTGTAGAGGCAAGCCGTAATTTCGCCAACAAGATTTGGAATGCCGCTCGTTTCATTTTAATGAACTTAAAAGAAGACGGCGTAAAACCGCTTTGTCCCGAAACTTTCGCGTTAGAGGATCGTTGGATCCTTTCCAAATATAATACCCTTGTGCGCGAGGTTACCGAAAATTTGGAAAAATTTGAACTCGGTTTGGCAGTTCAAAAGCTTTATGATTTCATTTGGGATGTTTTCTGCGATTGGTATATTGAAATCTGCAAATCCAGATTGAACGGCGACGATGCCGCCGCGGCTGAGACTGCCCGCTCGGTATTGGTGTCGGTCTTCACCGGTACTTTGGCACTGTTGCATCCGTTTATGCCGTACATCACCGAAGAAATTTGGCAATCCATGCCGCATGAGGGAAAAGCGTTAGTCGTTGCTTCCTGGCCGGTCTATCGTGAGGATTTCGCTTTTTCAAAAGAAGAAGTGGAATTTGAAAAGATCATGACGGTCATTAAGGCTGTTCGTAACCGCCGCGCCGAGATGAATGTCCCGGTGTCCAAAAAAGCGACGGTTTGCATTGTTTCGGATTCGCCCGAAACCTACCGTGCCGGAACGGCTTATATCTGCCGTTTGGCTTTCGCTTCGGATGTTCAGTTGGGCGACAGTTTTGACAGCGAGGGTGCGGTACGAATTGTTACCGATGATGCGACCGTCTTTATTCCGATGAAGGAATTGGTCGACGCTTCCAAAGAATTGGCACGCTTGCAGAAAGAATTAAAGTCGGCGGAAGATGACCGGGCGTTTATTGACCGTAAGCTTTCCAATGAAAACTTTGTAGCCAAAGCACCTGCCGCCGTTGTGGAACAGCAACGCGCACAATTGGCAAAGGTATTAGACCGTATCGCCCTGTTGAAAAGCAGTATTGCCGATATGGAAAAATTAATTTAATCACACAAAAAGAAGCCACTCCCCCAAAGGAGTGGCCCCTTTCTATGCTGAAATATCAGCGGTACACCTTACAGTCGGTATTTTCCTTGTTTATCCCCACCGTAGCCGAACTCCTGTGCCGATATTTCGTCACGGTCGTCTACAGGAATATCGGAGTCGTTACCAAACCGATCGGCGGGGTAATGCGGAAAGGGAAACACACTGCTATCGGTGCCGTTGCATCGTATTTCAGGTACCGTGTCTATCTTGTGTTTCTTTTGTTCTTTCATCGTCTCACCCAAAAGTAGTGTGTGTGAAATACGGTTGAATAACCTTGGAAAAGGTTGGTGTTTTTTTGACAATTTCAGAAACAATTGCGCGCATCCATTCACTCGGCATGTTTTCCCATCCTGCGTCGTTGGAACGAATCAAAGCCGTGCTTGCCTTGCTCGACCATCCGGAAAACAAATTCCCGGCTATTCATTTGGCGGGAACAAACGGCAAAGGCTCGACGGCGGCAATGATTGCTTCGTGCTTTCGCGCGGCGGGATATCGGACGGGTTTGTTTATTTCTCCTTTCATTTTGGATTTTCGCGAGCGCATTCAGATCAACGGCGAATGGATTTCGGAAGAAGCGCTGATTCGTTTGGAACAACGCGTTTATGATACCGGCATTGCCTTGACGGAATTTGAAATGATTACTGCCATCGGCTTTTTATACTTTGCCGAATGTCATTGCGATATTGCGGTGATCGAAACCGGACTCGGCGGTCGGTTGGACGCCACCAATACGCTCTCCGATGTGCGGGTGCAGGTCATTACAACCATCGGTTTGGATCATACCGAGATTTTGGGAGATACCGTTGCAAAGATTGCCGCTGAAAAATGTGGGATCATTCGGTCGGGGAGAACCGTTTCGGCGGTGCGTCAGCATCCGGACGCGCTTGCGGTGATCCGCCGGTTCGATCCCGAACTGATTGTGCCGGATTTGGATTTGTTACAGATTTTAAAGACCGATATTTTCGGCGGTCGCTTCCTTTATGACGGCGTTGAATATGAGGTGCCGCTCGGCGGTGCCCATCAAATTGATAATGCGTTGACCGCCATCGAAACGGTTAAGGCCGCCGGTTTTTCGGTTTCGACCGAACAGATTCGACAGGGTATCCGTACCGTTTCTTTCCCGGTTCGCCTGGAAGTGATAAAAAAATCGCCGCTGATCGTTTTGGATGGGGCGCATAATCCTAACGGGGCGGAGACATTGGCAAAAGCTATGCGACCTTACGCGGGAAAAATCGTCGGAATTTTCGGGATGTTGGGAGACAAAAACTGTCAAGCATACGCGAAAACCGTACTGCCGTATTGTCGGCGCGTGATTGCAGTTCAACCGAATCAATTGAAGCGAGCTTTGTCGGTCGAAGCCCTAAAAGATCTTGCCGGGGCGTATTGTGCGGATACTGTGACCGCCGCTTCGCCGGAGGATGCTGTCGCGCTGGCATTGCAGTCCGCGGGGGAGGATCCGATTTTCGGCTTCGGTTCGCTCTATTTGGCGGCGGATTTGCGGCGCTTATTCCTAAAATAGTATTTTTCGACAACCAAATCAGACAGAGTTTTAACGGACAAGTCCTTATGATATTAGTAAGGACTTGTCTTTTTTCGGAGGTGAAAAAAATGTTGACAAAAACACAGGTTACGGGAGAAGTAGTTACCGTCTATTTGAAAGGAGAACTGGATCATCATACCGCACGCCGAATGCGCGAAGCTATTGATGCCGCCGTCGAATTAAACATGCCGTCTCTTTTGGTGCTGGATTTCAGCGAGGTCGGTTTTATGGATAGCTCGGGGATCGGTCTGGTGATGGGCAGATATCGGATTTTGTCTAAAACCGGGGCACAACTTCATATACAAGGGCTGTCTCCCGCTATCTATAAAATCATGAGATTGGCGGGCATGGAGCGTCTGGCAACACTGCAATCAAAAGCTTAAAGGAGAAAAAACGAATGGAGATCATTAATAAATTTCAGCTGACTATTCTGTCGCGGTCGGCTAACGAGGGCTTTGCCCGGTCGACCGTTGCGGCATTCGCGTCGCAGTTGGATCCGACCCTGGAGGAAATCAGCGATATTAAGACGGCTGTATCCGAGGCGGTAACCAATTGTATTGTGCATGGCTATCAAAATGAATTCGGCAAAATCTACATAAGCGGAGAAATTACTTCTTCGGGAGAATTAAGGGTCAAAATCCGGGATAAGGGATGCGGGATTGAAAATATAGAAAAAGCCATGGAGCCCCTTTTCACAACAGTCGGCGGCGAACGCGCCGGGCTCGGGTTTGCCGTCATGGAAAGCTTTACCGATAGAATAAAGGTACGCTCAACCGTCGGGAAAGGTACAACGGTTTTATTGGTGAAAAGGATCAAACCACGGTTCGGGAGTAAAAATGGATAAGGAAAAGATGGATCGGCAACGGTTTATCGAAGAAAATTTCGGATTGGTTCATGCAATCTGTAAACGGTTTATCGGACGCGGCATAGAATATGATGACCTGTATCAGGCAGGATGTATCGGCTTGATCAAAGCGACCGATGCGTTTGATCAAGATCGCGGGGTCTGCTTTTCCACCTATGCGGTGCCGGTGATCTTGGGCGAGGTTCGGCGTATGTTTCGGGACGGCGGTTTAATTAAGGTGTCCCGATCGGTAAAAGAACTTGCCCGTAAAATTTCCTACGCTCAGGAGGAACAAAAGAAAACGCTCGGCCGAGATCCGACCGTTGGGGAATTGGCAACTTTGCTTTCAGTCTCTCAAGAGGAAATCACCGAAGCTATCGGTATTCTGCAACCGACCCTGTCTTTGACCTGTGCCGATGAGGACGGTATCGGAGAATACGATGTGCCGACCGAAGGAATAGAAGAACAATTGGCGGATAAACTTTATTTGGAGGAAGCATTTTTAAAATTGGGTGAAACCGAGCGGAAAATTATCAGCTGTCGATACTTCCATGCATTGACTCAAAGTAAGACCGCCGAAATCTTGGGAATGTCCCAAGTACAAATATCCCGAATGGAAAGAAAAATATTAGCTCATCTGAAGACCTTGCTTTCCTCTGCATAATGAGCTCAAAAAATTTTTAAAAAATTTCCAAAAAAAGTGTTGACAAGGGGAGGATGATGTGGTATTATAATCAGGCGCCCGAAAAACGGGGGCAAGAAACGGACCTTGAAAATTAAACAACGACAAGAAAAAGGACCCGACGATTCTTAAGAGAAATCCAAGGAATCAAG
>JAFWUH010000002.1 GCA_017524165.1 Clostridia bacterium
CACCGCTCCCGGGCGAACTTCATCTGCAACAAATGTAAATGCGCTTTCAGCCAGCGACGCATTCTCTCTGCACACGGTTTACAGACATGGACCAAAACGCAATGAAGAAATGGTAAAACAATGTGATTTGGTTATCTGCTTTTGGGATGGAAAGAGCAAAGGAACAAAAAGTTTAATTCAGTTTGCTAAAAAATACGGGAAAACGGTTATGACAAAATTAATTTAAAAGGACAACTTGAAAAGACAACTTGAAAAAAGATTGACAAATTTTTTCTACCGTGCTATAATCTCCACATAGATGAAAGGCTTTGAGAAAGAAAAGTACCGTTGGAAACGGTGTGCAGTGAACTGCAGACAGTGAAAATGCAGTGACACGCCCTGCGGGAAGAACACTTTTTAGCCGCAAGCTGAACGGGAGAAATCCTCAGTAGGTGCGTCGTTCCGGTGCGTTAAATCGGCACGGCTGTCAGGCCGGATGAGAGACTGCCTTCGGGCGGTAATGTAGGTGGTATCGCGGATTTGCGTCAATTCGTCCTATAGTGGGATGAATTGGCGCTTTTATATTTTAAGGAGTGATTGCGTTGAAACACATTGACATCTATGACATTTTTAACAAGGATGACTTGATTGGGCAACAGGTCACGGTTTGCGGCTGGGTTCGCACCTCCCGTGACTCCAAAAATATGGCTTTTTTGGAATTGAATGACGGGACAACGCTCAAGCATTTACAGATTGTCATCGACAAAACGGTCTTGTCTGATTTGTCCGAATGTATGAAACTCGGTACTTCGCTAAAGGTGGTCGGTACGGTGGTGAAATCGGTGGTTGCCGCCGATTCGGTCGAGGTGAACGCCCAAGAAATTACCGTTTTGGGTGTCTGTCCGCCGGAATATCCGTTGCAGAAAAAGCGCCATACGCTGGAATACCTGCGCACCATTCCCGCCCTGCGTGTGCGTACCAATACCTTTAACGCGGTATTTCGGGTGCGTTCGGTGGTCTCCGCGGCGATCCATGAGTTCTTTCAAAGCCGCCGTTACACCTATGTGCATACGCCGTTGATTACCGGCAGTGATTGTGAGGGCGCCGGCGAAATGTTCCGTGTGACCACCATCGGTTACAGTAACGAGTACAAATCCGCCGAGGAATATGACGCCGCTGATTTCTTCGGTCGCCGTGCCGCCCTGTCGGTTTCAGGACAGCTGGAGGGCGAGGTAGCCGCCATGGCTTTGGGTAAGATCTATACCTTTGGGCCGTCCTTCCGCGCGGAAAAAAGCAACACGCCGCGTCATGTAGCGGAATTTTGGCATGTGGAGCCGGAAGTCGCTTTTGCCGAACTGCCGGATATCATTGAGATTGCAGAAGCGTTGATCAAGCATATTATCCGTACGGTTTTAACACGGTGCCCCGACGAAATGAAATTTTTTGACGCTCATTTTGAAAAGGGATTGATCGAAAAATTGGAACAGGTGGTCGCACAGGATTTTGTGATCATGACCTATACCGAGGCAATCGAAAAATTGCAGAATTGCGGGGAGAAATTCCAATATCCCGTCTCGTGGGGATGTGATTTGATGACCGAGCATGAGCGTTATATTGCTGAAGTCATCTGCAAAAGACCGGTCTTTTTGACCGATTATCCGAAGGAAATCAAATCTTTCTATATGAAACAAAATGCCGATGGCAAAACCGTTGCCGCGACCGATTTATTGGTGCCGGGCGTCGGCGAAATTATCGGTTGCAGTGAGCGCGAAGCCGATTTGGATAAACTGTTGGAAGCGATGAATCTTCGCGGCATGGCGTTGGAGGATTATAACGATTATCTTTCATTACGCCGTTTCGGTTCGGTACCGCACAGCGGTTTCGGGTTGGGCTTGGAGCGCATGATCATGTATGTGACCGGCGTTCAGAATATTCGCGATGTGATTTTGTATCCGCGTACCGTCGGTTCCATTTCCTGATAAAAGGAGAATATTTATGGAGTATATTCAAAAATTAGACCTGTTGACCACCCAACGCGCGATTGAATTTTTGCGCCACCGTTTTCAAGAAGAATTGTCTTCGGCGCTTTCTCTCACGCGTGTTTCAGCGCCGCTTTTTGTCAAAAAGGACAGCGGAATCAATGACGATCTGAACGGCGTCGAACGCCCGGTGTGCTTTGATGTGTTGGAGACCGGAGAGATCATGGAAGTGGTGCACAGTCTGGCAAAGTGGAAACGCATGGCATTGGCACAGTACGGTTTTCCGATGCATACCGGTCTTTATACCGATATGAACGCAATTCGCCGCGATGAGGTTTGCGACCGTCTGCATTCGATTTATGTGGATCAATGGGATTGGGAAGCGGTCATTGACGCCGCCGATCGCACGGAGGCTTTTTTGCGGCAAACGGTCGAAAAAATATACGGCGCGGTTTTGACCGCCGCCGATTGTCTGGCGGAAAAATATCCGGTTTTAGACAACTATTTACCGCGCCAAATTTCGTTTGTTACGACCTATGAATTGGAAGAACGCTATCCCGACAAAACGCCGAAGCAACGCGAATATGCGGCGGTACGGGAGTATGGCGCCGTCTTTTTGATGCAAATCGGCGACCGGCTGAAAAGCGGGGAAAAGCATGACGGCAGAGCGCCCGACTATGACGATTGGACCTTGAACGGCGATTTGTTGGTCTATAACCGCGTGATCGACGATGCGTTTGAGCTGTCCTCGATGGGCATTCGCGTCGATAAAACCGCATTGGTTGCACAACTGCAAAAGGAAAACAAAGAAGAGCGGTTGGCATTGCCCTTCCACAAAGCCTTGATGGAAGATCGCCTGCCCTTATCCATCGGCGGCGGGATCGGTCAATCCCGGCTTTGCATGCTGTTGTTGCAGAAAGCGCATATCGGAGAAGTGCATGCCAGCGTTTGGCCGCAATCGGAAATCGACCGCTGCAAGGAGATCGGAGCGGTGTTGCTGTGAGAATGCGGCGTAAAAAACATCTGGACGAACGGTTGGCAGCCGTCGCCGATTGGGTGTATATTTCGGATTCCGAGGATCGGGATTTCCGTTCCGCCGTTCTGCAAAAGGATTATTTGGATCTGAATCATTGGTTTGAAAAAGAACAGCCGCTTTATTTGGAAATCGGGTGCGGAAAAGGGCGTTTTGCGGTGGAATATGCCAAAAAGCACCCCGAGCACAATCTGTTGGCTGTCGAAAAAAGCGCCAATGTGATTGTCGACGCCGCCGAAACAGCCGCGGCGGAAAAACTGCCGAATTTACGGTTTTTAAAATGCGGGGCGGAATATTTGGAACGCCATCTTCGAGAAAAAACCGTGGAAAGAATCTTTTTGAATTTTTCCTGTCCGTTTCCGAAAAAGAGCTATGCGTCCCATCGTTTGACTGCGCCCGGATTTTTACAGATTTATAAACGGTTGCTCAAAGACGGCGGAGATATCCACCAAAAAACCGATAACCGTCAGTTGTTTGAATTTTCAATTGAACAGATGTCAGGCTTCGGTATGGCTTTTCGCGGAGTTTCCTTAGATCTGCATCACAGTGATTTTCCTGAAAATATTATGACCGAATATGAATCGCGGTTTGTGGCATTGGGACAACCGATTTACCGGTTAGAGGCATATTTTCCGCAACAAAAATAAAAAAGAGGCGTATCGCAGTTATTTGCAATACGCCTTCTTTTTTGCCCCTAAACGAAAAGGGTCGGGGGCAGGATCATTCCAAACCGATGGCTTGAAGCGGGGAAACCGCCTCGCCGTTGACCGCGGCTTCCAAATGCAGATGGGTTGGATCGGCGCATTCCGACGGGATGATCCCAACGGTGCCGATCACCTGACCCGGTTCCACAGCGGTACCCGATTCAACATGGATACTGTCTAAACCGCAATATTTTAAAATAATACCGTCGCGGTGGTCAATCACGACTGTTTTGCCCAGTATGGCATTTTCCTCCACCGTCACAACGGTGCCGTATCCCGCCGAACAAACATTACTGCCGGCTTTGGCGGCAATATCCATTGCGGGATGCAGACGGAAGTCGTTATAGGTCGCCGATTTTTGCAATTCTTTATTACTAAAGGTTTTTAAGATTTTACCGTTTAACGGAATTTGAAAAGCCTGCGCCGGGACGGCGGGCGCCGCCGGTTCTTCGACCTTTGGTTCCTCATAGGGAACATCGCTTACATTGTTTTCGGTAATTTCGGTATCGGGGACCTCGGTTGATTCATTATATGACGGAGAGGGCTTGACATATTCCTTCGGTGCGGTTTGATTTTTTGCCGAATTTAAATTCTGATCGGCAACACGGTTGTTTTGGGCAATAACCACCCAAGCAACCACAGCTAAAATAACCAAAAATACGGCGACTAAAGAATAAAGTCCGATGCGACCGACATATTTCGGAAAGGTTTGACGGGATGAATATTTCATCGTGTTAACACTCCTTTTTGCATGTTACTGATAGTATGTTCCGTTTTTTCGATTGCTATACCGAAAAAATTTTTTAAAAATTTTTCAAAGGATGTTCATGATTTTTCCATAATTTCCGGATATACTATGCTTGTACCGAACAGGGAGCCGCATCCGGTTCGGTATGACTTCTCTGAAAAGAGGAGTCCTCTCCTCAAACCCCTTAAAACAAAAACAGACTATGGCTTTTCCCATAGTCTGTTTTTGTTTGTGCGGATTTCAGCTTATCGAAAAAGCTGATGTTGATCGTCATAAATTGCCGTTCGTGTGACGGCGTAAAAAGGCTTTTTTTGTTCTTGAAAGAAGACATCCAAAAGCAGGGTCGGATTCACATTGTCCTGTCCGCCTGCCGGCAAAGTCAGCGTTAAAAGGGTGCCTTTTTCGCTGGACGAAATATCGTAGGAAAAAATCTTCGGTACTAAATCAATTTCTTTCGGAATACCTTTTTTTGTCATTTTTTGGCAGAGAATCTGCGGCGAGGAAAGAAACTGTTTGAGTGGTTCGGTCAAGGCGCCGCCGTCTTCAAAGACAATCGAAAAATCAGCATAGGCGATTTTCCCGGTTTTCATGACCGGCTCTGCAACCGCGAAAACCTGAACATAGGGCGGGAAAACGGCATTTAGCTTGGGTTGAATCTGTTGCATGTCATAGTCATCGTCGGTCACGCGAAGATCCATCACTTCATAAGTGCTCTCAAATCCTAATGACAGCGGCAGGGCAAAGGTAAGATATAAATGGGGATGAAATCCCTCGGTGTACCATACCGGGATATCGGTGCGGCGGATCATGCGCGTCATAAACCGCGTCATATCCAAATGAGAAACAAACCGCATGCGGTCGCCCTTGGTATAAAAAATTCTAACGCTTTTCAAAACACACACCCTCTCCAAATGATGCGGCACCGCATCCGGCACATTTTTCGCGGCAGTTTGGCGTCGGCACGCCCGCGTGCGCCAAGCGGTTTTCGCTGATCAGAAATTTTTTCGTGACGCCGTAATCCAGATGCGACCACGGGGAAATTTCCTCGTAGCTTCGTTGGCGGGTGGTATAAAAGTCGGGCGAAAGGTTACACGCCGCAAAAGCGTCCTGCCACTTTTCCAGCGAAAAGCATTCATCCCATCCGTCTAAACGGCAACCGTTCTGAAAGGCTTTCTCCAAAACCGCGCCGAGCCGACGGTCGCCGCGGGCAAAGACGCCTTCCAACTGGCTGGTCTTGCTTTCGTGCCAACTGAATTGTATTTTTTTCGAGTGAATGCTGTCGCGCAAAACCTGCTGACGGCGCAACATTTCTTCACGGGTGATTTGCGGTTCAAATTCAAACGGCGTGAAGGGCTTCGGCACAAAGTTGGCAACGCTGATGGAAACAGCCACAGCCTTGCCCTTTACCCGGTTTTCAAGATGGTAATACTCGTCCACAATGCGTTGCGCCAAATCGGCAATGCCGCGGATATCGTCGTCGGTTTCGGTCGGCAATCCCATCATAAAATAAAGCTTTACCGCGGTATAACCGCCTGCAAAGGCAGTACGGCAGGTGCGCAGAATTTCTTCTTCGGTCAAATTTTTGTTGATCACATCGCGCAACCGTTGAGTACCTGCTTCGGGCGCAAAGGTGAGACCGCTTTTGCGCACGGTGCTGATTTTTTCCAATAATTCCTCCGAAAAATTGTCGATGCGCAGGGACGGCAGAGATAGTGAAACGCCGGTTTTTTGACTCCAATCCAACATTTTGTCCAACAACGGCTCAATGCCGCGGTAGTCGCT
The DNA here is from genome assembly GCA_017524165.1 of Clostridia bacterium. Lineage (GTDB taxonomy): Bacteria > Bacillota > Clostridia > Oscillospirales > Acutalibacteraceae > UBA737. Next base: position 6,226 of record JAFWUH010000002.1, read on the forward strand.
TGTGCTAAGCGAAGAAAGGGAGATTTCATCGTAGCCGGTGCGTTCACACAGCGTTTTGGCTTGGCAATTAACAACATCGACGCTTTTTTCCCGCACCGGTCGGTAGATGAATCCGGCTTGACAGAACCGGCAACCGCGAATACAGCCGCGAAAAATCTCCTGTACGGCACGGTCGTGGACGATCTCAATATAAGGAACCACAAACTGCTTCGGATAATAGGATTGATCCAAATCCCGGACAATGCGTTTGCGGACGGTCGGTTTGACGCCGTCCAGCGGAATAATTGCCGCGATTTTTTCGTCTTCCTGATAGCTCACTTCGTAAAGTGAGGGAACATAAACGCCTTCGATTTCGGCGGCGGCACGCAAAAATTCCTGTTTGGATTTGCCTTGCTTTCGATAGGTCTTATATAAATCAATGACCTCCAGGTCGGATTCTTCCCCTTCGCCCAAAAAGAAAAGGTCGATAAAATCAGCCAGCGGTTCAGCGTTACAGGTGCACGGACCGCCCGCAACCACGATCGGCGTCCAATCGGTGCGGTCGGCGCTTCGTAACGGGACACCGGCAAGATCGAGCATATTGAGTACATTGGTATAGGAAAGCTCGTACTGTAAGGTGAACCCGATAAAATCAAAATCCCGGATGGCGTCGCGGCTCTCCAATCCGAACAACGGTATTTTCTCCCGGCGCAGAACCTCCTCAAAATCCGTCCAGGGGGCAAAAACCCGTTCACACCAGATATCGTCGCGTTCGTTAAATTGGGAATAAAGAATTTTCATGCCCAAATGTGACATGCCCACTTCGTACACATCGGGGAAACAAAAAGCAAAACGAACATCGACTTTTTCCTTATCTTTCACGATACTGCCGCATTCTCCGCCCGAATATCTGCCGGGCTTTTGTACCGTCAGCAATAGCTCTTCCAGTCTTTTATCGTCCATGAAGTACAACTCCTTTCCTTTTATGATACAACAAAAAGGAAAGGGTTGCAACTACATTTTCAGGAGTGCGGTCAGGGAAAAGTAAAGCGCCAACAGAAAGAAAGAGGGATTTGCCTGTCCTTTAAAAAGGTATAACATGCCGACCGTCAGGGCGGCAGCCGAAAAAACAAAGGAAAGAACACGCAAGAAAAAAACGGCTTTCAAGGGGGTGAAATGCCGTTCTAAAAAACAAAGCAATATGATACCGCCGTCCAAACCGGCAACCGGCAAGAGATTGAAGATCCCGATGATCAGATTAATGAACGAAAACCGCAACAGAGCAAAAGAATCGGTACCTCGCCACAAGACCACAAAAAGAATGCTGAACAGGAAATTGCTCAGCGGACCGCAAACGGCAATCAGCGTTTCGTCGGTCGGCTTTTTGCAAAAAGGACGGACGATTTGTACCGAGGCGGGAATTAACCGAATCGCAGTCGGCGCACATCCGGTAAAGTTTAAGGCAAGAAGATGTCCCGCTTCGTGCAGCACCACGGCGCCAAAGGTCGGCAAAAGCAGTCCGCTTCGGTCAACGGCAAGGGCAAGGGCAATAACGGCTGAAAAGAAAAAAGAAATATAGATCTGTGTGCCAAACAGTTTAAACCTCATGAAAAATCTCCGCTTGGGTCTCGGGAAGGGCGTCTAAAATTTCCTGTACCGAGGTTTCAACGCAAAATCGTTCTTCATAAGCCTTTCTGATGGTTGAAAAGCAGTCGGGGAAAAAGAGTTTTATCACCATCAGTCCGGAAAACAGCAACACCAGACAAAGCACCTCGCAGTAGGTAATGCCCAAAAGCGGGTGCAGTTTTTGTCGCGACTCAGTTTCTTCGGAGACGATTGTTTCATCCATTTTCTTTTCCACCTTTTCGTTGTCAAATCGCGCGGGATATGGTATAATTATTTAATAATTTATATGAGGGGAGAAGACCTGTTTATGCCCTTTTTACCGATATCGGCCGGGGAAATGAAGTCCTGCGGTTGGCAGGAAACCGATTTTGTATTGGTGACCGGCGACGCCTATGTGGATCATCCGAGCTTCGGCACCGCTATCGTTTCCCGCGTGTTGGAGGCGGCAGGATACCGCGTTTGTATTTTGCCGCAACCGAAAAAAGACGCGGACTATCTGCAATTCGGACGGCCGAGATTGGGCTTTCTGGTCAATGCCGGAAACATTGATTCCATGGTGGCACATTATACGGCGGCAAAAAAACCGCGCAGTGACGACGCCTATTCTCCGGGCGGCAAAGCGGGTGCCCGTCCCGACCGTGCCGTCATCGTTTACAGCCGCGCCGTTCGCCGGCTGTTTGGAGATATACCGCTTTGCATTGGCGGTTTGGAGGCCTCTCTTCGGCGCTTTGCGCATTATGATTATTGGGATGACGCGGTGCGCCCTTCGGTATTGATCGAATCAGGCGCCGACCTTTTGATGTACGGGATGGGCGAAAAACATATTGTCGAAATTGCCAACCGTCTGCAAAACGGAGAGCCGGTCGGCAGTCTGACCGATATTTTAGGCACCTGTTATGCCGTACCGGTCAAAGAGTATCAGCCGTTGCACGCCAAGGAATGCCCGTCTTTTGAGGCGGTGCGGACGCCGGATGAACGCGGGAAACGGCAATATGCGATCTCCTGCCGGATTCAGCAGGAGGAACAGGACGCGGTGCGCGGGCGCACCGTGATTCAACGGAACGGGGATAAAATGGTGGTGCAAAATCCGCCGATGCCGCCCTTGAATACCGAAGAAATGGACGCCGTATACGCGTTGCCCTTTATGCGCGACTATCATCCCTCCTACGAGCCGCTCGGCGGTGTGCCCGCCATTCGGGAGGTCAAGTTTTCCATTATTCATAACCGCGGATGCTTCGGCGCCTGTAATTTTTGTTCACTGGCGTTTCATCAGGGTCGGCAAATCACCTGCCGCAGTCATGAATCGGTCGTCAAAGAGGCTGAAATGTTGACCCGGTTTCCTGATTTTAAAGGATATATTCATGATGTCGGCGGACCGACAGCCAATTTCCGCGCCCCCTCCTGCCAAGCACAGTTAAAGCGCGGGCTTTGTCCCGATAAAAAGTGCTTAGCGCCCGAAATCTGTCCGGCGGTCAAGGTGGATCACCGTGATTATCTGGCATTACTGCGAAAGATCCGCGCCATTCCGAAAATCAAGAAGGTTTTCATTCGTTCGGGTATTCGGTTTGACTATTTAATGGCTGATCAGGACGACACCTTTTTCCGCGAATTGGTCGAACATCATATCAGCGGTCAGTTAAAGGTCGCGCCCGAGCATTGCTCGGACGAGGTATTAAAGCGCATGGGCAAGCCTCCGGTGCGGGTGTATGAGGGATTTAAAAAGAAATTCTTCCGCCTGACGGCAGAGGTCGGCAAACAGCAGTATCTGGTGCCTTATTTGATGTCTTCCCATCCGGGAAGTACCTTGAAGGACGCAATCGAATTGGCTCTCTTTTTGAAAAAGGAGGGATTGCGCCCAGAACAGGTGCAGGATTTTTATCCGACGCCGGGCACGGTCTCCACCTGCATGTTCTACACGGGGTTAGACCCGATGACGCTCGAAAAGGTGTATGTACCGCGCACGCCCAAGGAAAAAGCCGAGCAACGCGCCTTACTGCAATATTTTCTGCCGCAGAACCGCGCGTTGGTTTTGCGTGCACTCAAGCAGGCGGGACGCACCGACTTGATCGGTACCGGGAAAAACTGTTTGGTGGCGCCTGACCGGTCGCAACCCGCCAAACCGGCAACCGCAAAAAAGAAGACGATCCGGAATATTCATCCGCCGAAAAAAGGAAAAGGAAAGAAAAAATGACCAAGATTTATTTGATTCGCCATTGTGAAGCCATGGGTAATCTGCATCGGGTTTTTCAAGGCTCCACCGATGCCGATATCAGTGAAAACGGCAAAATCCAGTTGAGCTACCTGCGTCGGCGATTTGCCGATATTCCCATAGATAAGGTTTATGCAAGTCCCCTGATTCGCGCACAGAAAACGGCACATGCGATTGCCGATGAAAAAGGACTGCCGGTAGAATTAGTGCCGGATCTGCGAGAGTTTGACGGCGGTATTGTCGAAAATAAACCTTTTGTTTCGGGACTGGGCGGCATACCGGCGTTGGTCGACGCGTGGAATAATCATCCGCAGGATTTTCATCCGGAAGGCGGGGAAGCCATGCGGGATGTTTATGAGCGTATTTGGCATGCGGTGGCGGATATCGTGCAAAAAAATCCCGGAAAAACCGTTGCGGCGGCTTCTCACGGGGTTGCACTTCGATGTTTGATCTGTCGGTTGTTAAAAAATACCATCGAAGAATTAAAAAATATTCCGTGGACCGAAAACACGGCGGTGACGCTGGTTGAATTTGATGAGCAACTGCATCCGACGGTCTGTTTCTTTAACGATCATTCGCATGTTCCGCCGGAATATTTACCGAAAAGAAGCCGCATTCTAACGCTGTCTTCAGAGCTTGTCAAGGAGGGAAAAGCATGATCATTTTGGCGGTCGATTTAGGAAAAGCACGCACCGGGTTTGCCGTTTCCGATCCGGGCGGTCAATTTGCCTTTCCACGAGGGGTCATTACCGAATATGTTACCGAGCGGTTGGTGGAAAAGATCTGCCGGGAGGCGGAAACGGTCGGCGCTGAACGGATTGTGGTCGGTCTGCCACGCAATATGGACGGCAGCTGCGGAGAGCGGGCAAAGGAATGTACCTTGATTGCTGAGCAGGTCGGTCAAAAAAGCGGGATTGAAACGGTTTTATGGGACGAGCGTTGTACCACCGTTGCCGCCTATACGGCATTAGATGCCGCCGGCACCTACGGCAAAAAAAGAAAGAACACGGTAGACGCTGTCGCCGCCGTGTTCATTCTGGAAAGTTATTTATCTTATTTGAAAAATCAAGCCTCTAAATGATAGGCCTCGTTGAATCGGTTGAAATCATTGACAAACTGTTGACTTCGTGCCGTCTTCAAATCGGAAAGATAGGCATGGGTATCAAACAAATTCTGATTCAATTCAATGAGCGCGACCGCGATGTTGGAGCAATGGTCGGCAATACGCTCGAAATTTGTTAAAATATCGTTGAAAGAAAACCCTTGATCTAAGGTACACACGCCGTTGCGAACACGCTGAATATGACGGATCTTGATTTCATCGCACAGTCCGTCGATCACCTGTTCGAGCGGCTCAACTTTTTGCGCCATCTTAACATCGTTGTTCGTAAAGGAGTCGGTTGCCAGCAGGACGATTTCGGACAACGCGGAAGCAAGGAGATCCAACTCTTTTTGCGCTTCCGGCGAGAAACTCAACTTTTTCTCATGCAGTTCAAGCGCCGTATTGGAAATGTTGACCGCATGGTCGCCGATGCGTTCAAAATCGCCGATAGTGTGCAAAATTTTGGAGATTTCACGACCTTGTTCAGCCGATAGCTCCATTCCGGTCAGTTTGACCAGATAGGTGCCAAGCTTGTCCTCGTATTTATCAATGATATCTTCTTTGTTTTGAATGACCTGATACCGGTCATCGGAATAATCATAGAGCAACTCAATGGCGCGGGAAAGATTTTTACGCGCCTTTCTTGCCATCGAGCAAACGGCATTTGAACTTTGTTCCAAAGCCACAGCCGGGTGGGAAAGGAAACGGTCTTCCAAACGGTCAAATTCTGCGGCGTCCTCTAAATCTTCGGGATTGTCCTTGATAAAGAATTTAACGATGTACTCCAACAAGCCGATAAAGGGAGCCAATAACAGTACAGTTGCCAAACGGAAAACGGTATTGATCAGCGAAACGCCGACCATGCCCACGGTGGCGTCCATCAATGAAAAGTGAAAAGCGGCATTCAGAGAATAGAAAACAGCCGCCCAAAAAACGGCGCCAACCACATCAATTACCAAATAAACCAAGGCAACGCGTTTGCCGGCGGTGCTGGCGCCCAGCGCCGAAAGCAAAACCGGGACAGCGGCACCGATGGCAATACCCATAATGATCGGTAATGCGATTTCAAAGGTGATCGAACCGGTCATGGATAACGCCTGCAATATACCGACCGTCGCGGAGGCGCTTTGCAACACGCAGGTGATCAAAAGACCGACGATAATGCCGATGAGCGGATTTTTAAATGAAGTAATGGTATTGAGAAAAAACTCGCTTTCACGAAGCGGAGCAACTGCCGTGCTCATGGCGGTCATACCGGTCATCAAAACGGAGAAACCCATTAAAATATCGCCGATATGGTTTTGGGTACGCTTTTTGCAGAACATGCGCAAAATAATGCCGATGACGGCAATAATGCCGGTGATCGTAGCGGTAGATAATAAACTCAGCCAATGGGAATCACCGTTCCCGACATTAGACAGACAGATGATCCACCCGGTAATACTGGTGCCCAAAATGGCGCCTAAAACAACACCGATGGCTTGCTTGACCTTCATCATGCCGGAGTTGACAAAACCAACCACCATGACCGAGGTCGCCGAGGAAGATTGAATCACAGCCGTAATGCCGGTGCCCAACAACACGCCTTTGATCGGCGTGCTGGAAAGTTTGTAAAGAACCAATTCCAGTTTGTTTCCGGCAACGCGTTTTAAGCCCTCGCCCATCAGGGTCATGCCGAATAAAAAGAGCGCTACGCCGCAAAGCAAAGCAATAATGTTTGAAATGTTCATGGCAATGTTCCTTTATCCTGTCCTTATTTTGTAAAAAATTCCAAGGTTATTGTATCATATTCGTGTCGAAAAAACAACAGTTTTTAGGATTCTTTGAGCAGTGTTTCGGCATAGCGTACCGTTTCCATGGCGTCTTTGGCATAAAAATCCGCGCCGATGGATTCGGCATATTCGCGATTGAGTACCGCGCCGCCGACGACTACGCGGCAGGGAATTCCGTTCTCATGCAACAACGCGACGGTTTTTTCCATGGCGGGAACGGTTGTCGTCATCAAGGCGCTTAATCCGACTAACGGCGCGCCGCTCTGCCGGACGGCTTCCACCACCGTTTCGGGCGGAACGTCTTTACCGAGGTCAATGACATCATAGTCATAGTTTTCTAAAAGCGCGCGAACGATATTTTTGCCGATATCGTGAATATCGCCCTGCACCGTTGCCAGGACGATTTTATACTTCTTTTCCCGGACAATGCCCGAAGCCGACAGCTTTTGACTGATGACCGAAAAAGCCGATTTTGCCGCCTCGGCACTTAAAAGCAACTGCGGCAGAAAGGCTTTTTTCTGTTCAAAAGCCGTACCGATTTCGTCCAAAGCCGGAATAATTCCCGCGTTGATCACAGAGAACGGCTCTTCGCTTTGCAACAGTTGTTCGGCAACAACGGCGGCTTGTTCGGTCAGTCCTTTGGTAACGCACCGTTTTAACTGTTCCATCGGCGGCAGTTCAACTTTGGCTTCGGGTGCGCTTTGTGTGGTGGCTGTCGGTGTGGCGAAAGCAATATAGTCCTCGCATTGTGCATCCAAGCCGGAAAGGGCGCAAAACGCCTTATACGCGCCGAGCATTTGACGGGATTTCGGGTTCATGATCGCCGCCGAAAGTCCGTTTTCCATTGCCATGGTAAAGAAGGCGGTGTTTAACAATGCCCGTTCTGGCAGACCGAACGAAATATTGGAGACGCCGAGACTGGTTTTCAGTCCACGGGCGGTTAACTGTCTTAAACATTCTAAGGTGATCGAGGGCGCGGCGGTATCGGCACTGACCGTCAGCGCCAGCGGGTCGATAATAAAATCTTTCGGTTGCAAACCGTACGCGGCGCCGCGCGCTAAGACTTTATCGACAATCGCCATACGACCGTCTACGGTATCGGGAATACCCGTTTTATCCAAGGTCAACACAATGACGGCGCCGCCGTATTTGGCCGCCAACGGCAGGATGGCGTCTAAAACCTCATCTTTGCCGTTGACCGAATTGATCAAGGGCTTTCCGTTATAAATCCGCAGTGCATTCTCCATGGCTTTTGGATCGGAAGAATCAATTTGCAGGGGCAGATCGGTCACGGTTTGCAGGGCTTTGACGCATTGCGGCAACAGCGTCGGCTCGTCAATTTCGGGCAGACCGACATTGACATCCAACAGGTGCGCGCCGGCTTCGGTTTGTGCCAAACCTTCTTCTAAAACATACGAAATATTATTTTCCCGTAAAGCCGCTTTTAAGGTTGGCTTGCCGGTGGGATTGATACGCTCCCCGATCAATAGCGGTTTTTGTTCAAAACAAACCGCGTGGGTATAAGAGCTGACTACCGTGCGGTTTTTTGGGGTAGGATAGCGGTAAGGAATGTCTGCCGTCTGTTCGCAGACCTTGCGAATATGCGCCGGTGTGGTACCGCAGCAACCGCCGAGGATCGCGGCGCCCATCGTCGCAATTTTTTGAACCGAAGCGGCAAAGGAATCCGGATCGGCGGAAAAGGTGGTTTTGCCGTTGACGACGGTCGGCAGACCGGCATTTGGGTTGACGATGACCGGCGTGGAAGAGACGCGTAGATACCGTTCAACGATCGGCAACAGACCTTCGGGACCGAAACTGCAGTTGACGCCCAAAGCGTCCACCTGCAAACCCTCTAACAACGCCACCATGGCTTCAGGGGAAGCCCCCGTCATCAGCTTGCCGCTTTCTTCATAGGCGTTGGTGACAAAAATCGGCACCGCGCTGTTTTCTTTGGCGGCTAATACAGCGGCTTTGGTTTCGTAGCTGTCGTTCATGGTTTCGATCAGCACCAAATCGGCACCGGCGTCGATCCCGTAGCGTACCACTTCGCCGAATAATGAAACGGCTTCTTCAAACGGCAAATCCCCCATCGGCGACAACAGCCGGCCGCAAGGACCGATATCCAATGCGACAAAGCAGTCCCGCCGTCCGCTTTGGGCAATTGCGGTTTGCGCGTTTTGAATCGCGGCGGTAATGATTTCTTTTAACGAAAAGGCACCGTTTCCCGGAAATTTCAACCGATTGGCGCCAAAGGTATTCGCGGTCAGGATATGGCATCCGGCGCCAAGATATTCTTGATGTAGGGCAACGACCTCCTGCGGGCGGGTCAAATTCCACAGCTCCGGCAATTCGCCCGAGGAAAGTCCCCGCGCTTGAAAGCAGGTACCGTATCCGCCGTCAAAATAAAGACGGCCGCTTTTTAATGCCTTGCGTAAGTTCATGGTTACCTCCGAAAATCAGTTTTCAATGCCGACGATCGCCGACACGGATTTGGTCGGGATCATCATCAGTCCTTCGGTAAGGGTGACGCCGATTTTGCGGTAAGCGTCTAACAGACCGAGCAGGGCGGGTTGGGTGTCCAGCGGCAGATCGCCGTATCCGGCGCTAAAGCGGGAGCGAAGCTTTTTTTGCTCGATATCCGCAAACTGTCGGCAAAGCCGGTCACAAAACGCTTCAATGGCGGCAGCGCCGACTGCTTGAGCAATCACCGCGTGAACCGGGGAAAGAAGCGAATACCGTCCCAAAATGCGGTCGACTTCGTATCCCAGCGTTGCGGTCATCAGATATGCCGAACCGCAACCGCGCAAATGCCGTTTCAAATCCATAGACGGCAGGTGTAAATCGCCGACGGTAACACCGTTTTCGGTGAAAGTAAGGGGGAACCGGTCAAAACATGCCTTGCAGGAAAGGGCTTGCCGAAGCGTTTCAGTACATTCTTCGGTGCGCTTCAGGATTTCCGTATCGGTCGGCGTCTGACTGCCGTAACCGAGATAACGAAATATTTCTTTTTGCACCAGCGGCAGATCGGCACCGTCTGCATGAATCAGCTGAATCATTGGATCGGAATAATAGCCGAGAGATTCCGCTGGATCGCGGCGGCAACATCGGGTTTGTTCATCGAATAAACATGGATCGCCCGGATCCCGTTGGCTAACAGGTCAATGATCTGATCGGTGGCATAGGCGATCCCCGCCTGCTTCATTGCCTCGGAATTGGTGCCGAAGGTATTGACCAGCGCCTTGAACCGTTGCGGCATATGCGAGCCGGAAAGCTTGATGGCGCGTTCGACCTGATTGCCGTTGGTGATCGGCATAATACCTGCGATAACCGGGATCGTAATGCCCGCCTCCCGGATCTTATAAAGAAAATTATACAGCAAATTATTGTCAAAAAACATCTGTGTGGTAAAGAAAGAGCAACCCGCGTCGGCTTTTTCTTTCAAAAAGCGGATATCCTCTTTTTGGTTTTGGCTTTCAGGGTGCACTTCAGGATAGCAGGCGGCGCCGATACAAAAATCACCCTTTTCTTTTAGTTCCTGAATCAGGTCAAGGGCGTGGCGATAATGCCATTTGTCGCGGTTTTCTTGCCGCATATCGTCCGGAATATCGCCACGCAATGCCATGACATTTTCAATCCCGGCGGTCTTCATGCGGTCAATTTGTGCGGCAACTGTTTCACGGGTAGAGGAAACACAGGTCAGGTGCGCCAGTACCGGAAGATGGTATTTTTCTTTGATATCTTCAGCCAACGAGAGGGTGTAGTGACCGACACCGCCCCCGGCGCCGTAGGTAATGCTCATAAAATCCGGATGCAGAGCGGCGATCTCTTCCGCCGCTTGTTGAATGGATTCCCGGGTGGCGTCGCTTTTCGGCGGAAAAACTTCAAACGAAAGGGTCGGTTCCCGCCGATCTAAAATGGTTGACAGTTTCAAAAAAATTCCTCCCGACGGATATACTTCTTTATTTTATTATAATAAATTTTCCGCTTTTTTCAATAGAAAAAGCAAAATACATCCCGCTTTTTCCTTTTTGTGTCGGAAATTTCTTTGGAAGAATAAAAACTTATTGTGAACAAGCGGGAAAATCGGTTGACAGGAGTGGAAATAACCGCTAAAATAACGAAAGAGTTAAAATGAAACGATTTTTGAATCGGAGGTTGGCAAAAAATGAAAAAACCAATCAAAAATTTACTGTTCGGTCTCGGCGCGGCAACCGTCGCATTGGGGACGGTAAAGCTGGTGTCTGAGGGGATCAACCGCGTCCTTGCCAAGGCGGCAATAGACCGTGAACGGCCTTATATTATGAAAAAACTGCACTTTGTGCCGTCGGGGAGCCGTCCGACCGAGGAAACGGTCGACCGTTTCCGGGAAGCACAAAGCCGTTTGGAAAGCCAAACATTTGAGACGGTTAAAATAGAAAGCTATGACGGCACCGAACTGGTCGGTCATTTGTACCGTGCGGAACATCAACAGCGGGTGCTTTTAGCCATGCACGGATGGCGTTCGTCCTGGAGTATGGATTTCAGCATGATTTCTCCGTTTTGGGAGAAAAACGGGTGCTCGGTTTTATATGTCGAACAACGCGGGCAGGGATTGAGCGCCGGCGAATATATGGGCTTTGGTCTGACCGAGCGGTTCGACTGTATTGAATGGATGAAATGGCTGAATGCCAACGGATTTGCCGAGGTGCCGATGTATTTGGTCGGACTTTCCATGGGCGCCGCAACGGTGTTGATGGCAGCGGGTTCGGAGGAACTGACCGACAATGTGCGAGGCGTCATAGCTGATTGCGGATTTACTTCCACCAAGGATATTTGGGAACATGTGATTGAGAAAAATTGCAAACTGCCTTACCGTTTGCATGAAAACGGCATTAAAAGGCTGTATAAAGACCGGATCCATTTTGATTCGGACGATTATTCCACCATCGAAGCCATGAAGGTTACGAAAAAGCCGATTTTACTGATTCACGGTTCGGACGATCATTTTGTGCCCGTACAGATGTCGAAAGATAATTATGAAGCCTGTCAGGCGCCGAAAAAACTGCTGATTGTTGAAGGCGCCGATCATGGTATGAGCTATTTGGTGGATCGCGAGGCTTATGAAAAAGCGGTGCTGGACTTTTTTGCGGCATATGACGGCACGAACGGGCAGGAGGAAAATGCATGCTTGAATTAAGAAATATTGTGAAGCATTATCCGGTCGGTTCCGGTGTGGTTGAGGCGTTAAAAGGAATTGATTTGACCTTTCGTGAAAGCGAGTTTGTCTCTATTTTAGGTCCGTCCGGCTGTGGAAAAACCACCCTGTTGAATATTATCGGCGGTTTGGACGGCTATACCAGCGGAGACCTGATAATCAACGGCAAATCCACCAAGGATTTTAAAGACCGCGATTGGGACACCTACCGCAACCATTCAGTGGGATTCGTGTTTCAAAGCTACAATCTGATCCCGCACCAAACGGTTTTACAGAATGTCGAATTGGCGTTGACCCTTTCGGGCGTTTCCAAAGCGGAGCGCAGAAAACGCGCCAGACAGGCGTTGGAAGAGGTCGGACTCGGCGATCAGCTGGATAAAAAGCCGACGGCAATGTCGGGCGGTCAAATGCAACGCGTCGCTATTGCCCGTGCGATCGTCAATGATCCGGATATTATTTTGGCGGATGAACCGACCGGCGCTTTGGATACCGAAACCAGCGTTCAAGTCATGGAAATTCTTAAAGGGATTTCCCAAAACCGACTGGTCGTTATGGTCACCCATAACCCCGATTTAGCCGAACAGTATTCCACCCGAATCGTTCGGATGTTAGACGGCAGACTGACCGATGATTCGGCACCGCTTTCAGAAGAAGAACAACAGGTCGAAAGTCAACAAGCCGTTGCCAAAGCGGCGGCGGAATCAAAGAAGAAAAAGCCGTCGATGTCCTTTGTGACCTCCTTTGGTTTGTCGCTCAAGAATTTATTTACCAAAAAGGGAAGAACGGCGCTGACTTCATTTGCCGGCTCCATAGGTATTATCGGTATTGCGTTGATCTTTGCCGTAAGTCAGGGCACGACGCTTTATGTGAACCATGTGCAGGAGGAAACGCTTTCGTCCTATCCGTTGGTCTTAGAGGCGCAACAGATGGATATGTCTACCCTGATCGAAACCTTTATGGGGAAAGCCCGTTCCATTGGGGAACACGAAAAAGACGCGGTTTATCAAAAAGCCATGTTTTATGAAATGATGAACGCGTTGAATAATTCCAGAACCAAGCAAAATGATTTGAAATCCTTTAAAACATTTTTGGCAAACGAACGCGCCGCCGAAGAAAGCAAAACCGGTTTGAAAGAAGCGGTCAGCGGCGTACAGTACGCCTACAAGATGAATTTGTTGGTGTATACCAAAAATGTCGACGGAGAGATCATTCCGTCCGATTCTCAAAAGCTGATGCGGAATATTATGCGGGAATATATGGGCGCAAATACCTCCTCCGAGACCTCGTCGTCGTCAACGCGGGGACAATCGACATTCGGCGGTTCTTCCATGATGGGCTCGCGTACGCTTTGGCAGGAAATGTTGCCCGGGGACAACGGCAAACTGATCAACCCCATCCTGGAAAAACAGTATGATGTGGTTTACGGAAGCTGGCCGACACAGTATAACGAAGTGGTATTGGTGTTGGATAAAAACAACGAACTGGATGATATGTCGCTTTATGCCTTGGGATTAAAATCTGCGGATGAAATCGAAAATATGATGAAGGCAGTCAGGGAAAAAACCGAGATTGAATATGAGGAAAAGCAATGGTCCTATCCCGAAATCTGCGCGATGGATTTCCGCGTCATTTTGAACTACAATTGCTATACCTTGGATGAAACAACCGGTACCTATGCCGATTTGCGGGATACCAAAGCAGGATTGCAGTATTTGTACGATAACGGTTTTAACTTGAAAGTCTCCGGCATCATTCGCCCGAGCGAGAATGCCTCTTCGACCATGTTGACCGGTTCGATCGGGTATACCTCCAAGTTGACCGAATATGTGATTGAACACGCGAAGGAATCAACGGTGGTGCAAAAACAATTGGAGGATCCTGCTACCGATGTCTTTACGGGTCTGCCGTTTAAGGATACCGACGGGAAGCTGGACGACGCCAAGAAAGTCAACGATTTCAAAACCTACTTGGCATCGTTGGACGAAAAGGGGAAAGCCGAGGCTTATATTAAAATCATGTCTATTCCGTCAGAGGAAATGATGCAGAAGACCGTAACCGACACCATGCAATCGTTGAACCGTCAACAAATGGAACAGACCTTATCGTCGGCGTTGACCGAACAGATGGGCATGAAATCTTCCGAAGTGGAAAAATATGTTGCCGAGATGAGCGATGAGGAAATGCAAAAACTGTTCGAGAACATGATCAGAGAACGGTTTAAACAGCAGTATGCCGAACAGATCGCCGCACAGTTTGCGCAGGCGCCCCCCGAACAACTGGCAGGAGCGTTGGACAAGGCGCTGTCGCAGTATACCGACGAACAGTGTGTGCAGTATTACGACGAGGTTTTGACCTTTTCCGAATCGTCCTACGAGGATAATTTAAGCACCTTGGGATGCGTGGATTTAGATAATCCGTCCGCGATTTACCTCTATACCGCGAGCTTTGAAGATAAAGATTTGGTCAAGGACGCGATTCAGGACTATAACGAGAGTGTGAATGAATTGCAGGAAATTAGCTATACCGACTATGTCGGACTGCTGATGTCTTCGGTAACCACGATCATTAACGCCATTACCTATGTTTTGATTGCCTTTGTGGCGGTTTCGTTGATCGTTTCGTCGATTATGATTGGGGTCATCACCCTCATCTCGGTGCAGGAACGCACTAAAGAAATCGGTATTTTGCGCGCTATCGGTGCCTCCAAGAAAAATGTTTCGAGTATGTTCAATACCGAAACGGTGATTATCGGGATGGCTTCAGGACTGTTTGGTGTGGGCATTACCTATCTGTTGTGCATTCCAATCAATATGATTTTGCACCGCTTGACCGATATTCACAATCTTTCCGCCTATCTGCCGCCGCATGTTGCGGTTGTGCTGGTGCTGATCAGTATGTTCCTGACCTTGATCGCGGGCATTATTCCCTCGCGAAGCGCCGCGAAAAAGGATCCTGTAGTCGCCTTAAGAAGTGAATAAGTGTAAAAAAATATCCGAGCACTCGCCCGGATATTTTTTAATGTTTCGGTTGTTTTTGTTCGGTCAGTTGGTCGATCGAAATAACTTCATCATGCTTGATCGGCTTCCAGGTCGAGGTGGAAAACAGCGCACAGATGGCAAGCGGTGCGCCGATCAAATCAAACCACGGACTTAAAAGGGTATAGAAAATCAACTTCGGCAGCGAACAGTGGATATGCTTGCGTTCGCGAATAACGACCAAACATTCCTTCGGAATGCGGTTTAAAAAGGCAAGACCGCGGTCGATCAGGAAAAAGAGAAGACCCTTTGCCATGCCGCCGAGGAATCCGCGCGGTGCAAAGTCGCCGGCAAACACCGAGACAAGAAAAGCCGAGCAAAACCAGCGAACCAGAGGTTTCACATATTGACGGAATCCATAATAAATTCCGCTCGGGAAGGCGTAACAAATCATATCGTAGCAAGAAAATCCACGCCAAAAATGTTCCAAAGTCACTTCGGGAGATTCGGGAGTGATACGCAAAAGCGACCGGAGTGCGCGCCATCCGTGCACAAAAATGCCGGCAATCAGCCGCGGCAGGGTGGACAAAAACGCGTACAACCGGCCTTTGACCCAGCGCATTCGCTGACGGATCATCACACGCACTTCATAGGGCTGCTCGTCAAAAAATTCCGCATCTTCACAGAAAACAATTTTTTCACCGTCGGCAATGGCGTTGAGGGTGAATTGGGTGTCCTCGGTCAAGCAGGTGTAATGCCAACCGTCTTTGACCAGGCGGGACGCCAAAACGAATCCCGTTCCGGCAAGATGGGTAGAAGCGCCCAGCCAGGTTCGCGGACGGTGACTGAACGCAACGCTTTTATAAAAGTGAATGCCATATCCCGCCGAAATAAAGTTGCGGTCAAAGTTTTTGGTGTTGCGGTAACCGACGGCAATACCCGCACCGGTATCAAACGCCTTATTTAATTCCTTAATAAAATCAGGGTGCAGGAGGTTATCGGCATCGAAAATGATATAGCCGTCTAAGGACTCAATGCCGAAATCGCGGTCGATTTGACGGAATCCGTATTGCAGAGCATACCCCTTTCGGGCATGCTCTTTATCAAACCGCTCGTAAACGGTGCAACCCTTTTGACGGCAGATTTCGGCGGTATTATCGGTACAGTTATCGGCAATCACAAAAATATGTATTTTGTCGGCGTCGTAGTTTTGCGCATGGATCGAGTCTATCAGATTACCAATCACCAAATGCTCGTTTCGTGCACAAATAATTACGCCGTAACGGTGGTCGATTTTGGCGTCGGGAAAGGTTTTTTTCGGCAAGATCAACCCGAGAAAGGTATAGGCTTTTAAATACGAACGCCCGGAAAGGTAGCTTTTATGAAAAAATTTCCAAAGAACTTTCCATCCCTTTGACAACGCTTTCCAGGCGGAAAGTATCAGATAATTCAAAAAGGGGTCATCTCCTCTCGACAACTTACAGCGAGGACTATTATATCAGCTATTATCCCGAAGGTCAACAAAAAACCGCGGTTAAATTCTTCGGCGGAAGATCGCTCCGACTCATAACCGCACGCCTTTATGAATAAATATTAGCGGGGGCGGTTCTGTTGGAAATCAATCAAACAAAAGAAAAAACATTCTTCTATTCAACGGTGATCCGGGTCTCTGCGGCGGCATTATTGATGCTCGGCGTGGTGACAAGCGGATTCCTTTCGGGAAAGGGCAAAAAGCCGATTGCGACCGTATCGGCACGCCCGAGCAATCCGTTTTGTGTTATTATTGATGCGGGACACGAAGCGTCGGCAAATACTATATAATTGTGCGAAACAGCTGTTTAAAAAAGCTTTTTGCTTCTGTTAAGCGGTTGATTTTTTGTATTTTTTATGGTATAATCTAATCAATATTTACCGTCGGTAGCACCGATCTTGTCGTAGGAGAACGGTAGGGATGCGGCGGTCCGCTTCGGGTTAAATTGATGAAATGAGAGCGTTGGATCATGATAAAAGAACAACCGGAGAAGAAAGAAAAAAAGGTCGAGTATATTGAGCTCATCTATGATTTGATTTTCGTTTATATGATTGGCAGAAATAATTTGATCTTACACCATATCACCAACGGCTTTGTGGACGGAGGGGCATTTCTCAACTATATTCTTTGCACCTTTGCCGTGATCCAGATGTGGACGATGACTACCTATTACATCAATGTCTACGGACAGCACAGTGTGCGGGATCATATCATGATGTTTGTCAATATGTTTCTGCTTTATTTTGTGGGTGAAAGTACCCGAAGCGACTGGCAGGACTACCACACCCAATACCATGTTGCATGGGCGCTGATCCTGATCAATATTGCTCTGCAATACATGATCGAATACCGCAACCGTCGGGATGAAGCGGAACACCGGAAAAGAATTGTGCGTATGGGTACGGTGATCCTTGGTGAAGCGCTGCTGATCTTTGGCGCGATCGCTGAGTTTCGGATGTTTGAAACCTCGTTCCTTTCCTTTGTTGCCCTTGGCGCAAGTATTCTTGTAACCGCATTTACCGGAAAAGAAAACGGAAAAAACGCAGTGGATTTTCCCCATTTGTCCGAGCGGGTCATGCTCTATGTAGTGTTTACTTTCGGCGAGATGATCATTGCTGTTTCAAGTTACTTTGGCGAAAAGGTGGACTTGAACAGTCTCTATTTTTCCGCTATGAGCTTTTTGATTGTCGTCGGACTTTTCTTGTCCTACGGTGTGTTATACGATCGCTTGATTGACCGGGAAATGAAAACGAACGGGATCGGATATATTCTCACGCATATTTTTATCATTTTTGCATTGAATAATATTACGGCAGCGCTTGAATTTATGAGAAACGACGCGGTCGATCTGATGGCAAAAATACTGTTCATTACTTTGTCGCTGATCCTCTATTACGCCTGTTTTATTCTGTTGCACCGCTACATCAAAACCAACTGTAAACCCGGCTTCGGTTTTCTCCTTGCGGCAGTCTTTATCGGGATTCTTTTCACAGGGGCGATGTTCTGTATGCGCCGCCAAATGTATATCAATATTGCGCTGACGGTGATCTTTGTTTTCGCCCTTTTCGGTCTGTTGTGTTTTTATGCGAAAAGCGAAGAGAAACCGTAAAAAAATAATTTAAAATTTGATTCCACACCCAAAAAATAACGGAGGGAAAAACATGCTTGGAAATTTCAGTTATCACAATGCAACCAAACTTTATTTCGGAGAAGATTCTCTTCAATACCTGAAGCAAGAATTGCCGAAATACGGCAACAATGTCGTGCTGATCTACGGTGGCGGATCTATTAAAAAGAACGGGATCTATGATCAGGTGATCGCCATTTTAAAGGAAAGCGGTAAAAATATTGCCGAAGATGCCGGCGTCATGCCCAATCCGACGGCAGATAAACTGCGTGAGGGTGTAAAGATCGCCAAAGCGCACCACGCGGATTTGTTGCTCGCGGTGGGCGGCGGTTCCTGTTGTGACTATGCGAAAGCGGTATCGGTTTCGGTCCATTGCGACGAGGATCCGTGGGATAAATATTACGCGCGGTTTGAAGAACCCGACTGCGAGATTGTCCCGGTGGGATGTATTTTGACGATGGCGGGCACCGGCTCTGAAATGAACGGCGGCGCGGTGATCACCAATCACGACACCAAGCAGAAGATCGGTCATGTTTTTGGGGAAGAAGTCATGCCGAAATTTTCCATTCTGAATCCGCGCTTTACCATGAGTCTGCCGAAGCGTCAAATGGTCGCGGGAATTTATGATATTTTCAATCATATTTGCGAGCAGTATTTTTCGGGAGAGGACGATAATGTCAGCGACGATTTGGCAGAGGCGTTAATGAAATCGGTCATCCGAAATGCGTTGGTCGCTGTGGACGATCCGGAGAATTACGAGGCGCGTTCCAATATTATGTGGGCGGCAACCTGGGCGCTCAACACCTTGATTTCCCGTGGCAAGACCACCGACTGGATGGTTCATATGCTCGGTCAGGCGGCAGGAGCCTATACCGATGCCACGCATGGGATGACGCTCTCAGCGGTTTCGTTGCCGTATTACCGCTGCATCATGCCTTATGGCTTGCCGAAGTTTCGCAAATTTGCCGTTGATGTCTGGGGTGTGATACCGGCAGGAAAAACAGATCAGGAGATCGCGCGGGAAGGACTTGCGGCGTTGGAAAACTGGATGAAAAAAATCGGCGTTGCCATGAAGCTTTCCGAGCTCGGCGCGACCGAGGAAATGATAGAGGGTATCGCCGATGCGACCCTCATCCTGGACGGCGGATACAAGGTGCTTGATCGCGGTGAAATTGTTCGGATACTGAAAGAAAGTCTTTAAAAAAATTGTCAAGCAAACGGAGGAGATTATCATGAAAAAACAAATTCAAACCACAGAAGCCATTTTCCCTATGCCGGTACTGCTTATTTCGACCTTCAATGAAGACGGAACGGTCGATGTCATGAACGCGGCGTGGGGCACCATGCTGGAACGCGACATGGTTGCACTCAACCTGACAGAAACGCACAAGACGGTTCAGAATATCAAAGCCAACCGCGGCTTTGTCATCCACATTGCGGACGCAAAGCATGTGGTGGAGGCGGACTGGTTCGGTATCGCCAGCGGCAACAAAGATCCGGAAAAGTTCAAAAAATCCGGACTGACTTTTATCGAATCAACATTGGTTCATGCGCCGATTATCAACGAATTTCCTATTGCGCTGGAATGTGAATTTGTGGAATATCAGAATGATGCGACCGGCATCGGGGTTATCGGTAAGGTGCTTCGCACTTCGGTCGAAGAAAACCATCTGAAAGACGGTCGAGTGGATATTGATTCGCTGGAAGCGATTGCGTTTGATCCTTATACAAACGGCTACTACAAGGTCGGCGGCAGAGTCGGAAACGCGTTTCAGGACGGATTGAAACTAAAATAAAAAAATAGGGTAGATATCAGGAAATTTCCGGGTATCTGCCCTATTTTTATCGGTATCTGTTCCGTAGATATTATTTGGCGTTGGCAGGATTATCGAGAACCTTGCCGTCTTCGGTAAAACGAGAACCGTGGCAGGGACAATCCCATGACCGTTCCGCGGCATTCCATTTGAGTGCGCATCCGAGATGCGGGCAGCGTTTCGTTGAAATCGTGAGTAAATTTTTTGTTGCTTCAAAACCGTTTACCAACAACTGCGGTTTTAAAATACTTCTTGACGGATTGAAAACATCGGCATAATCATTCACTTTGCCGAGTATTCGATCGTTCAGTATCATCGCGGCTGTCATGGCGCCGGTCATCCCCCATTTGTTAAAACCGCTTGCAACATAGAAATTATGCGTTCTTTTTGCGTATTGCCCGATATAGGGAATATCGTCGAGGGACATACAGTCCTGTGCCGCCCAACGGAATTTTTCTTTTGCCTGCGGATAAGCCTTTTCGGCAAATCGGCGAAGTTCCTGCCAATTACCGCCTTTTTGTCCGGTTCGGTGTCCGCCGCCGCCAAGCAGAAGATGACCGCCGTAATTGCGGAACGATAAGCCTGTTTTGCATTCATCCACATACATGCCGTCGAGCGACTGGGCGTTTTCCAAGGCAATAACATAGGAACGGTGCTGATAAAGCTTTAAAAAATAACTGCCGTGCTTATTGATAAACGGAAAATGGGTGGTTGCAATGACGCTGTCGGCAATAATTCTTCCGCGATCCGTGACGGCGGTGGTTCCAATCATTTCACGAACAAAGGTGTTTTCGTATATATTCAAGTCTTTACAGACGGCGGCAAGAAATTTTAGCGGATGAAACTGTGCCTGGCGGGGAAATTTCACTGCACCGGCAGTCTGCAACGGCAGGTTTATTCGATCGCAAAATACGGCGGAAACCCCCATTTTATGCAAAGCTTCTATTTCTGCTTCAAGCATCTTCCGATTGTCAATACTGTACACATAGTTGTCCTTTATTTCATAATCACAATCGACTTTTTTGCAAAGCTCGGCATACAAATGGCACGCCGCCCGGTTGGCGGCAAGATATCGCTGTGCCGTTTCTAAGCCATACGATTTCACTATTTTATGGTAGATCAGACCGTGCTGACAGGTGATTTTAGCGGTAGTATTCTGCGTGGTGCCGGAACAGAGGCGGTTTTTTTCAACCAGCACATATTTTATGCCGCTTTGGTGCAGAAGATACGCCGTCAGGATCCCCGCGATCCCTCCGCCGATGATCAGTACATCGGTGCGGATATCCTTGTCTAACTGCACAAAACGGGGCAGTTGAGCCGTTTCTTGCCAGATTGATTCCATTGCAGTCCCTCTTTTTTGTTTTTTTACCGATAGTGTTTGCACAAACGGTCTTTCTATTCCGATTGAAAGTGTAATTTGATCGCGGTTTAAACATGAAAGCAATGCAACCGACATAAATATTAGGGAAAGAAATGTCGGGAGGGTCTGCGGTATGAAGAAAACAAGGTATTCTGTGGTTCATGTATTTACCGAACAGCGGGAAGAACAACGCAAACAAAAGATCAATGCTGCCATCAGGAAGCTTTGTATTTTGGAAATGGAACAAGCAGGCGGTTCGGGAATTTTTTATGACAGCTGTTTTGACCCTGCAAAAGAGGAAAACAGTCCATGTTGACGCAGGTTGCGGATATTTATGTTCGCCTTTCGTCAGAGGACAGGGATAAGAGATTTGTTACAGAGGAAAGCGAAAGTATTCAGAATCAAAAAACGATGCTGGTGAACTACTGTGTCGAGAAGGGCTGGCAAATCAACGGAATCTATGCCGATGAAGATTACAGCGGCGCGGACGCCAACCGTCCCGCCTGGCAACAGGTGCTGAAAGACTGCGAGGAAGGCAGATGTTCCATCGTTGTCTGCAAAACACAGTCCCGTTTTTCCCGAGATATGGAGATGATCGAGCGCTATCTTCACGGCAAATTCCCCGAGTGGGGCGTGCGGTTTGTCGGGGTAGTAGACAATGCGGATACAAATGTTAAAGGCAACAAAAAAGCCCGTCAAATCAACGGTCTTATCAATGAGTGGTATTTAGAGGATCTGTCCGAGAATATTAAATCAACCCTTCGTTCTAAAAGAAAAAACGGCGAATTTGTCGGTTCGTTTGCGCCGTACGGTTATCTGGTGGATCCGGTCAATAAAAATCATCTTATCGTGGATGAGATCGCGGCGCCGGTGGTTCAGCGGATATTTGAACTCTGCATACAAGGATTTGGGTATGTCAGTATCGCTAAAATGCTGAATGACGAAAGGATTCCGCCGCCGTGTGAGCACAAAAAAATGCTTGGCAGCAGGTATTATAACGGCAATTACGAAAAAAATTCGGCACCCGAAAAAACATGGTCGGATTCTGCCGTTTGTACGATTCTTCGCCGGTTTGAGTATACAGGCGCTTTGGTGCAGGGCAGGCAGGAGGTTGTCAACTACAAAACAGGTAAACGCCGCAAAAAGCCCGAAAGCCAATGGGATATTGTCGAGCATAGCCATGAGCCGATCATCTCCACAGAAACTTTTTTTCGGGCGCAGGAAATTCGGCAGACCAGAGGGAAAAGCCAAAAAATACCGGGCGGCAGTTGCTACGCGCTTGCAAAAAAGGTGTTTTGCGGGGATTGCGGCAATACCATGTGGAAAATGAGCTATCAGCTTCGGGACGGACGGTATCAGTATCTTTGTTGCCGAACCCGAAAGACCGCCAACGGAATTTGCAAGAATGAACACAGCATACGCCTGGACGAATTAGAAGAAATAGTAGTCCGGGAAATCAACCAACTGCTGGCGCTTTACTATGATCGAAAACAAATCGGGAAGTTGGCGTGGCAAAACAAGGACAAGAAGAAAGAAAAGTCCCTTGACGCGCAAATAAAGGAAATGGAAAATACCGTAAAACGGCTTCGTTCCAGGCTGCCACAGATGTATGCGGATAAGCTGGACGGCATAATTTCCGCAGAGGAATTTACCGTTTTTCGGGAAAGGTATCAAAGCGAGGCGTTGAAAACAGAAAAGCGCGTCCGCGACTTAAAAACGATGCTTTCGGCATGTACCGACAGTAAGATGCCGCCGGATACGGAATCCGTGCTTAAAAAATACCGGAACATTGAAACGCTGACCTTTGACATCGCCAATGAATTTATCAGCAAAATCTATGTCGGCAGGTTGCAGGAAAATCATCAGCGGGAAATTAAAATTGAGTGGAAAATTTGAACGGGAACAAGGGGAACCATTCACGGTTGAATTTTAAGACCGTATGATGTATAATAATATCTGCTGAACCAATGCGCTTATTCAGCAGACATGGTAATAAACCTGATAGGAAGAGGAAAGGAGACCGGACTTTGAAAGATCTTGAAATTTTAAGTCGGGATACCGTGGTGGCTCTTTGGCGGAACGATCAACTTCAGGTCATAAATAATGATTTATTGCCGTTATATTTAAGACGGGTAAGAAATGTAAAATCCTGGTTGGAAACAAGAGCAATTGACGCGCACAGGGCAAATTCCCGTTTGCTGAAAAAGGCGTTGCGGCTTGCCGAAAAAGACGATATTTCAACCGTGCTTCATGTGAATGCCGCAACGATTACCGACACCTATTGGGTACGCGCAATCGGCAGTGATTTAAAATATGAAGATGTTCGATTTCAAAAAGACTATTTCTCCAATCTTGCTTTAAGAGGACTTTATTCGAGCTTTAATTCTGCCGCAAAGCGTAAGGATACGAAAACGCCTGAACTTACCAATATCGGTAGCTTTGAGAAGTGCTGGAAACTCCGCCGCGGCAAATGGTGGATTTATAAATCCGCCAATCAGAAAGAACAGTTTTCAGAACTGTTTGTGTATGAATTGGGAGAAGCACTTGGGATGAATATGGCCTATTACGAGAAAGGGAACAAGTGTGTGAAATCACTTGATTTCACCGACACCGCAAAGGTTATTTTTGAACCCGCCCTTTCGTTTATGGGCGATGAAGAAGATTATCTTAAGGTTATAGAAAAGCTCCGGGAACTGTGTCCCCGGGCAATACCGGACTATATTCAAATGATTTTTCTTGATACTATAACCGCTAACCCCGATAGACATACGGGAAACTTTGGACTTTTGCGTGATGTAAAAACCGGAAAGCTTTTAGGTCTTGCGCCAAACTTTGATAACAATATGGCGCTGATTGCCCGCGGTTATCCGACAGGGAAATCAAAAAACGATTTTCTGATTATGCTCTTTCGTGACATGCTTGCAAAATGTCCGGAATATAAGCAATACATTCCTGAAGTCACGGAACAAACGGTTAAAAGGATTGTGAAAAAGCTCAATATGAAGGTGAAGTCAAAAGCAGTCATTGATTTCGTCATGAGCCGTTACGATGAAATATGGCAATAAGCCAAATTCCTTATAACAAAAATAACGCCAAATATAGTATTGGCAAACGCGCCGCATGGTGGGTTTGACGGCGGCGCCGTCGCCTATGACGGAACGGTGGAGAAAGAGATCAATCTGAATATCGCCTTGCGACTGCAAAAAATGTTGCAGTTTTGCGGCGCAGAGGTTATTATGACGCGCACCGAGGATACGGCGACCGACACCCGATCGGACGAAACGGTTGCACGGCGCAAAAAAAGTGATCTGCAAAATCGTTTGGGATTGATGGAGCAGTATGCCGATGCCGTTTATGTCAGCATTCATTTGAATAAATTTACCACTGGTGCCGCCAGCGGTGCACAGGTCTTCTATACGCCGAATTTTCCGGAGGCGGCGCGACTGGGTCAATGCATTCAGGATTCCTTTGTGGCGTCGCTGCAGCCTGAAAATACCCGCGTGATCAAGGAGGGCACGAAAAGCACCTATCTTTTAAAGAATGCCAAGGTTCCGGCGGTGATCGTGGAGTGCGGCTTTTTAAGCAATCGTCAGGAGTTGGAAAGGTTAAAATCCGATGATTATCAAGCGAAGCTGTCTTTTGTGATCTTGCAAGGAATTTTGAAGTATCGGGAACAGGAGTAACCTATCGCCCAAAAAGCAGAACGAGAGGATGAATAAAATGGCGGGAAAAAACAAAACGGTTTTTGTGTGCGAGGAATGCGGCTTTGAAAGCGCTAAATGGACCGGACAATGCGGCGGATGCGGCGCATGGAACACCCTGCGGGAACAGGCGCCGGTGGCAGCTAAAAAAGCGTTCGGCGGCGCTGTTCGTTCTCCAATGACAGCCGTCAAACCGTTGCAGGAAATCGAAATTGCTTCCGAAACACGGTTTTTGACCTGTATCGGAGAATTGGATCGTGTGCTCGGCGGCGGTATTGTGGCAGGTTCTGTCGTTCTGTTAAGCGGCGAGCCGGGTATCGGAAAATCGACAATTTTACTGCAAATGTGTCGGGTATTGCAGGATCGGATGCAGATCCTTTATGTATCGGGTGAAGAATCGGCGGTACAGATCAAGCTGCGCGCAAACCGTATCGGCATTGTCGGCAACCATATTTCGGTCATGACCGAAACCGATGTGCAGACCGTCTGTCAATCCATTTTATCCACCAAACCCGATCTGGTACTGATTGATTCCATCCAAACCATGCAGATCCCGGAGTTGTCCTCCTCGGCGGGAAGTATTGTTCAGGTGCGTGAAAGCACTAATTTACTGTTGCGCACGGGCAAAGAGTTAGGCGTTCCTATCTTCATTGTCGGTCATGTCAACAAGGGCGGCGATATTGCCGGACCCAAGGTGATGGAACATATTGTGGATACCGTTTTGTATTTTGAAGGGGAACGAAATCAAGCCTATCGTATTTTGCGCGCCATGAAAAACCGTTTCGGTTCCACCAATGAAATCGGTGTTTTTGAAATGAGCGACGCGGGATTGCGTGAAGTTGAAAATCCATCCGCCATGATGCTGTCGGGCAGAATGAGTCAGGTCTCGGGCGGATGCATTACCTGTGTGATGGAAGGAACGCGACCCATTTTAGCCGAAGTTCAGGGTTTGGTCACCACAACGGGGTTCGGCAATCCGCGGCGGATGTCCACCGGTTTTGATTTTAACCGACTCAATTTGCTGTTGGCGGTTCTGGAAAAGAGAATCGGACTGTATTTTTCCAATTTGGACACCTATTTGAATATTGTCGGCGGTCTGCGGTTGGATGAGCCGGCGGCCGATCTGGCGGTTTGCTTGGCGCTGGTCTCCGGACTTCGCGATGTGCCGATCGACGAAGAGATGATTGCCTTCGGCGAAATCGGACTTTCGGGGGAATTGCGGAGTGTTCCGCGTGCGCAGGACCGTATTCGGGAAGCCGCGCGGCTCGGCTTCACCAAATGTGTTTTACCCAAAAGCTGTATCCGTCAGCTGAACGGCAGGGTCGAGGGTATGGAATTAATCGGTGTCCGCAGTCTGTCGGAGGCGGTGCAGTTGATTCGCTGAATTTTGCACATAATGCGGACAGTCGGTGTTGATCGAATTTACAAAAGCACAGTGATCAAGCGCGCAACAGCCGTCTTTTTGATATTTGCAGTCATGGGCGCAGGGAATCATTTTCTTCACGCTTTCTGTCGGTTGATTGCTATATTTATTTGCACAAAACGGGATTTTATTCCGAAATGCGACAGCTCGAATGTTTCTGTTCGGGTCTGTCGCTTTTTTTTAAAAAACTAAAAAAATAGGAATTTTTTTCTTGACAAATAAATTTTTCTGAATTATAATTATGAATTACTGATAAAGATGGGGTATTATCCGCCTTTTTTATGTGTTTTGAGGTTTTTTGATGTTTTTTTGCACAAAAATCTCGGCATTTGGTTCTCCTGCGGTATCTAAAATACCGTAAATATTATATAGGAGTGATTCTGAACCTATGGAGAAAACTGCAATGGTGAAACCTGTCCAAATGGGTAAAAACACTCGTATGACCTTTTCAAAAATCAATGAAGTGATTGATATGCCAAACCTCATTGAAATTCAAAAGGATTCTTACAAATGGTTTGTTACCGAAGGCCTGCAAGAAGTCTTTAAGGACATGGCAGACATTACCGACTTTAATGGAAAGTTGGTTCTGAGTTTCGTTGATTACCGAATTGATGAAACACCTAAGTATAGTGTTACCGAATGTAAAGCCAGGGACACGACCTATGCGGCGCCGCTGCGCGCAACGGTTCGTTTGGTGAACAACGAGACCGGCTTGATCAAAGACGGTGAAGTCTATATGGGTGATTTCCCGCTCATGACGGAATCCGGCACTTTTGTGATCAACGGTGCGGAACGCGCCATCGTTTCCCAGTTGGTTCGTTCGCCGGGCGTCTACTTTGAGGGTCATGCCGACGAGAAGACCGGCAAAAAAATGTTTGCCTCTACCATTATCCCCAACCGCGGTGCCTGGTTGGAGTTTGAAACGGCACAAAGCGACGCGCTGTATGTTCGTATTGATAAGAATCGCAAATTGCCGATCACGGTTTTTGTCCGGGCATTGGGCTTGGCATCCAATCAAGAGATTCGTGATCTTTTGGGTGAGGACGAGCGTCTGTCGGCAACCTTTGATCAAGATGAAACCAAGTCGGTGGAAGAGGCTTTGATTGAAGTCTATAAGAAACTTCGTCCGAGCGAGCCGGTGACCATTGAAGGCGCACGCACCTATCTGGAGCAGTTGTTCTTTGATGCCCGCCGTTATGACCTTTCCCGTGTCGGACGGTATAAATACAATAAGAAATTAGCGCTTGGCGCGAGAATCCGCGGTAAGGTTTTGGCAGAACCGGTTGCCGATCCGATGACCGGTGAACTGCTGGCGGATGCCGATACGACCGTCACCAGAGAACTGGCGGAATTGCTGGAACGCCGCGGCGTTGTCAGCTGTTATTTGAATGTTGCCGACAACGAAGGCAAGGTGACCAAGGTCAAGGTGCTCTCCAACGGCATGGTTGACCTGAAAGACTTTACCGATTTTTCGGAAGATGAGTTGGCAGAGTTAGACCGTTCAGGCATCAACGAAAAGGTTTCTCTTTCGGTTTTACAGAAACTGTTGGAAGAAAACGAAGGGAAAGAAGCGCTGAAAGAGGCACTGTTAGCCAATGCGGACGCCTTGATTCCGAAACACATTTCTCTGGATGATATTTTTGCCTCCATTAACTATTTCCTCGGACTGCCGCATGAGGTCGGCACGGTCGATGATATCGACCATTTGGGCAATCGCCGTATCCGTTCGGTCGGCGAATTGTTGCAGAATCAGTTCCGCATCGGGATTTCCCGCATGGAGCGTGTGGTGCGCGAAAAAATGAATCTTCAGGCACAGGATGCCGATAATATTCTGCCGCAGCAGTTGATCAACATTCGTCCGGTCGTTGCCGCTATTAAAGAGTTTTTTGGTTCTTCTCCGCTGTCGCAGTTTATGGATCAGACCAACCCGTTGTCGGAGTTGACGCATAAACGCCGTCTCTCGGCGTTGGGTCCCGGCGGTTTGTCGCGTGACCGCGCTTCCTTCGAGGTGCGTGATGTACACTATACGCACTACGGACGCATGTGCCCAATCGAGACACCGGAAGGTCCGAATATCGGCTTGATCTCCTATTTGGCAACCTTTGCAAAAATTAATAAGTATGGCTTTATTGAAGCACCGTTCCGCCGCGTGGACAAAGAAACCGGAAGGGTCTTGGATGAGGTCGTTTATATGACGGCGGATGAGGAAGACGAGTATGTTGTGGCGCAGGCGAACGAGCCGCTGGATGAAAACGGATACTTCCTGCACCGTAAGGTGAATGCCCGTTATCGTGATGAATTCCAGGAAGTGGAGGCCGCCCGTGCCGACTTCATGGATGTTTCACCGAAAATGGTCGTCTCGGTTGCGACCGCGATGATCCCGTTCCTGGAAAATGATGATACCAACCGTGCTTTGATGGGATCCAACATGCAGAAGCAGGCTGTTCCGCTGTTGAAACCCGAAAGTCCGATTGTTGCCACCGGTATGGAATATAAAGCCGCTGTGGACTCGGGGGTTGTGGTCTTGGCGAAACGCGCCGGCACGGTTACCTATGTCAGCGCAACACGCATTAAGGTTCGCGCCGAAAACGGCGAAATTGATGAATATCAGTTGATTAAATTCCTGCGTTCCAACCACGGCACCTGTATCAACCAACGCCCGATCGTTTCGGTCGGTCAAAAGGTGGCGGAGAAAGAAGTGATCGCTGACGGTCCGGCGACCTGTAACGGCGAGATTTCGTTGGGTCGCAACGCTCTGATCGGCTTTATGACCTGGGAGGGTTATAACTACGAAGACGCGGTCTTGCTGAATGAAAAATTAGTTCGGGAAGATATGTATACCTCTATTCATATTGAAGAATATGAATTGGAAGCGCGGGACACCAAGCTCGGCGCCGAAGAAATCACCCGTGACATTCCGAATGTCGGGGAAGACGCGCTGAAGGATCTGGATGAACGCGGTATTATCCGCATCGGTGCGGAAGTTACCGCCGGTGATATTCTGGTCGGTAAAGTTACGCCGAAAGGCGAAACCGAATTGACAGCGGAAGAGCGTTTGTTACGCGCCATCTTCGGCGAGAAGGCGCGCGAAGTGCGCGATACCTCCTTGCGCGTGCCGCACGGCGAATACGGCACCATCGTTGATGTCAAGGTCTTTACCCGCGAAAACGCGACCGAGTTAAGTCCCGGCGTTAATGTAGTCGTTCGTTGCTATATCGCACAGAAGCGTAAGATTTCTGTCGGCGATAAAATGGCAGGACGCCACGGAAACAAGGGTGTTGTCTCCCGCATTTTGCCGAGTGAGGATATGCCGTTCTTACCGGACGGTACACCGCTCGATATCGTGTTGAATCCGTTGGGCGTTCCGTCCCGTATGAATATCGGGCAGGTTTTGGAAGTGCACTTGGGTTATGCCGCCCGCGCATTGGGGTGGAATATTTGTACCCCCGTCTTTGACGGCGCGCACGAAGAAGATATCCGCGAGTGCTTCAAAATGGCAGGAATGTCAGAGGATGGCAAGGTGCAGTTGTATGACGGCCGCACCGGCGAGCCGTTTGATAACCGTGTCACAGTTGGTTATATGTACTATTTGAAACTGCATCACCTGGTCGATGATAAGATCCACGCCCGTTCCACCGGTCCGTACTCTTTGGTCACCCAACAGCCGTTGGGCTGTAAAGCACAGTTCGGCGGTCAGCGTTTCGGTGAAATGGAAGTTTGGGCGCTGGAGGCATACGGTGCCGCCTATACCTTACAGGAAATTCTGACCGTCAAGTCGGATGATGTGGTCGGTCGTGTGAAGACCTATGAGGCGATCGTGAAGGGACAAAATGTTCCGAAGCCCGGTATTCCGGAATCCTTCAAGGTGTTGATCAAGGAATTGCAGTCTTTGAGTCTTGATGTCAAGGTTTTGGATAAGTTCAACGAAGAAATTGACCTGAAACAGAACTTTGATGAAGATGATGATCTCGGCCTTTCGGCACAGAATCTGCCGGATGATTTTGAAAACGATGTTGCCTTGGACGGAGAACTCCGTGACGGCGGCTTTGCGTTAGAGGATGAAGACGGCAACGCCATTGAAGACGCGGCAGAAGATACGGATGATCTGCTTGATTTTGATGAAGAATAATGGAGGAACGGAGGGCTACTATGGCTAATATTGAGCACGAGATTGAGTTTGAATCCATAAAAATCGGTCTTGCATCTCCCGAGCAGATCCGCAGTTGGTCGCACGGAGAGGTTGTAAAGCCGGAAACCGTCAACTACCGTACCTTAAAACCAGAAGCAGGCGGATTGTTCTGCGAACGCATTTTCGGGCCGCAAAAGGACTGGGAATGTCATTGCGGTAAATATAAACGGATTCGCTATAAAGGGAAAATTTGCGAGCGTTGCGGGGTTGAAGTGACCCGCGCAAAGGTTCGCCGTGAACGCATGGGATCCATTGAACTGGCGGCGCCGGTTTCTCATATTTGGTATTTTAAGACCATTCCGTCGAGAATGGGTTCGGTGTTGGATGTTTCACCTAAAGCTTTGGAGCAGGTGCTTTATTTCTCACAGTATATCGTGACCGATCCCGGTACAACGCCGCTGGAGAAAAAGCAGCTGTTGAATGAAAAACAGTACCTTGAAATGCGGGAAAAATACGAAGATGACTTTACCGCCGGCATGGGCGCTGAAGCCATTAAGAAGTTGTTGATCACCATCGGTTTGAACGATGAACAAAGCCGTCTTAAATTAGAACAGGTAGACTTGTTGGAAAAACAACGCAAACTCCGCTTGGAGGAAAAGGAATTAACCGAAACAGATGCCGCGCGTTTAGCCGAGTTAGACGAACTGTTGGAAGGCGTAGACGGCTTGACCGCCGAATGTACGGCATTGCGGGAAGAATTGGAAAATGCTACCGGTCAAAAGCGTTTGCGGATCATCAAACGCTTGGAGGTCTTGGAGGCATTCCGCGCTTCCGGCAACCGTCCGGAATGGATGATCCTGGATGTTATCCCGGTCATTCCGCCCGATTTGCGCCCGATGGTGCAGTTGGACGGCGGCCGTTTCGCCACCAGTGATTTGAATGATCTGTACCGTCGCGTTATCAACCGTAATAACCGCTTAAAGCGTTTGTTGGAGTTGGGCGCACCGGATATTATTGTGCGTAATGAAAAACGCATGTTGCAGGAAGCTGTTGACGCGTTGATCGACAACGGTCGCCGCGGCAAGCCGGTTACCGGACCGAGTAACCGCGCGCTGAAATCCCTTTCGGATATGTTAAAGGGTAAACAGGGACGGTTTAGACAAAATCTGCTCGGAAAGCGTGTCGACTATTCCGGCCGTTCGGTTATCGTGGTCGGACCGGAATTGAAGATGTATCAGTGCGGTTTGCCGAAAGAGATGGCGTTAGAGCTCTTTAAGCCGTTCGTTATGAAACGCCTGGTAGAGACCAAGTCGGCAACCAATATTAAACAAGCCCGTAAAATGGTCGAACGCGCGTCGGCGGAAATCTGGGATGCGTTGGAATTGGTCATCAAGGAGCATCCGGTGCTCTTGAACCGCGCACCGACCCTGCACCGCTTGGGTATTCAGGCGTTTGAACCGATTTTGGTCGAAGGCAAAGCGTTAAAACTGCATCCGCTCGTCTGTACGGCTTATAACGCCGACTTCGACGGCGACCAAATGGCGGTTCACCTTCCGCTGTCTGCCGAGGCACAGGCCGAAGCTCGGTTCCTGATGTTGGCGGCTAATAATCTGTTGAAGCCGTCTGACGGAAAACCGGTCTCGGTACCGACGCAGGATATGGTTTTGGGCTCTTACTACCTGACCTTGGTGAGAACCGATGAACCGGGCGTCAATAAAGTCTTCCGCGATAAAAACGAAGCCATTATGGCTTATCAGGACGGCGCGCTCGGTCTTCATGCACCGATTCGTGTGCGCATGACCGACGAAAACGGTAATGCCGCGTTGATTTGGTGTACGGTTGGATTTATCATCTTTAACGAATCCATTCCGCAGGATCTCGGCTTTGCCGACCGTTCAGCACAACCGCTGGATCTGGAATGGAACTTCCACCTGAAAGATCCTGACAAGAAATTTGTCGAAAGCGCTGACGATATTATTCAAAATAAGGTTGGTAAAAAGCAACTCGGAAAAATCATCGACCGTTGCATTACGCTGCACGGCACGAGTGAATCGGCAATTGCTTTGGATAAAATTAAGGCAACCGGCTTTAAATATTCCACCAAGGGTGCGATCACCGTTTCGGTTTCGGATGCGGTCATTCCGCCTGCCAAGAAGGATATTTTGACAGACGCTGAAAAACAAATTGATAATATCACACGCGATTATCGCCGCGGCTTGCTGAAAGACGAAGAACGCGACCGCTTTATTATTGACATTTGGAATCAGGCAACCGAAGATGTTGCCGATGCGCTGAAGGATAACTTGGACGAGTTCAACCCCATTTTCATGATGGCGGATTCCGGTGCGCGTGGTTCCATGAGTCAGATTCGTCAGCTCGCCGGTATGCGCGGCTTGATTGCCAATACCGCCGGTAAGGTTATCAAGGTTCCGATTCGTGCCAACTACCGTGAAGGATTAAATGTTTTAGAGTACTTTATTTCTTCGCGCGGTGCGCGTAAAGGTTTGGCTGATACGGCTTTGCGTACAGCCGACTCGGGTTATTTGACCCGTCGTTTGGTCGATGTTTCGCAGGATGTCATCGTCCGTGAATTGGATTGCGGTACCGAGGAAGGGTTGGAAGTCTTTGATATCATGGACGGAAACCATCTGTTGGAATCGTTGGAGGAACGCTTGATCGGTCGCTATTTACTCCATCCGATCATCAATGAGGAAACCGGAGAAGTTATCTGCGATAATGAACACATGATGACCGAAGCCGACGCTAAACGCATTGTTGCTTCCGGCGTCACGCGTGTTGTCATTCGTTCGATCTTGACCTGCCATAGCCATCACGGCGTTTGCCAGAAGTGCTACGGTGCCAACCTGGCAACCAACCTGCCGGTTACGGTGGGTGAAGCAGTCGGTATCGTTGCGGCACAGTCCATCGGTGAACCGGGTACACAGTTAACGATGCGTACCTTCCACACCGGCGGTATCGCCAGCACCGAGGATATCACACAAGGTCTTCCGCGTGTGGAAGAACTCTTTGAAGCACGCCGTCCGAAGCGTTGCGGCGTCATTGCCAAGATGTCCGGCCGTATTCGTATCGCCGAAGAAAAACGCAGCAATGTGGTTCACATTGTGAACGACGAAACGGCGGAGGAAGAGAAGATCGCCATCCCGTACGGTGCCCGTATCCTCGTGAATGACGGGGATTATGTTCAGGCCGGAGATATGATCCTGCCGGGCGCAAAGTATCCGCAGGATATTTTGGAAGCGCAGGGTGCCGAGGCGGTTCAGGAATATATCATTGCTGAAATTCAGAATGCTTACCGTACGCAAGGTGTTGATATCAACGATAAGCACATTGAGGTCATTGTCCGCCAGATGATGCGGAAATTGCGTATCATCGACGCCGGCTCGACCGGTTTGTTGCAGAATGTCAGCTATGAATATAAAGAAATTGCCGAAGAAAACGCCAAGATCGATGCCCGCATTGCCGCCGGAGAAGAGGGTCTGACGAAGGCAACCTATCAACCGACCTTGCTGGGTATCACCAAAGCGTCTTTAGCAACCGAATCGTTCCTTTCTGCCGCCTCTTTCCAGGAGACAACCAAGGTATTGACCGAAGCCGCGATCCGCGGAAAGGTCGATCCGCTGTTCGGCTTGAAAGAAAATGTTATTATCGGTAAGTTGGTACCTGCCGGTACCGGCATGCAGTGCGAGGAAATCAATCCGACCGAGACCACCGTTCCGACAGAGAACGAAACAACCGAGGATCTTTCGGAATCTGCGTCTTAAAGCATTATTTTTCTCAAAAAAATCCCTGTGCGATAGAAATTTCTATCACACAGGGATTTTTATTTGGCTCTTTGTAAATAATTGGGGTAAAGAGTTAAAATTTAAAAAGTATATTATTACTGACTCAATACCGTATAATACTGTTCCAATGCCGCATCAATTTCAGCAAAATGTTGTCCTTCCGGAGAAAAAGGAGAAAGCCAAACGGTACGGTCTTGTGCTGATAAATCGCGGCAGGGGATCATTTGTTCTGTTACATAGGGATAGATCGCACCAAAAGAACTCAAATACGGAAATACGGAAATACCGTCATGATTGAGCAATTCAGCATTTGCTTGTTGCATTTTTTCGGATTGTTGCTTTGGAACAACCGGTTCCTGATTTGAGGAGTCAAAAAGCCAATGAGAATTTTCAAAGCCTAACATTAACTTTCGTGAAACTTCCTCACGGTAAAGGTAAGAAATTAACGCATATGCGGTTTGTTTATGTTGTCCGTCATGGATGACGGTGGCATAACTTCCTGTTTGGGAATATGCCGATAAAAATGCATTTGGCGTTCCGCGAATGGTCAACGGCAGATAAACCTGTTCGCCGGCAAGCTGGTTCCAACGTAACACAAAATCGGTTTGCCCGATAAAGATCAACGGCTGTGCTTTGGCATCAAAATCATCAATCGTTCGTGCGGAGATGTCTTCTTGCTTCAATCGGTTTAAGAAGTCGATTAACGGTGCGAAAGAACCGGACCCCGGTTGATCTGTGCGTACTTGATATCTAGTTTGCGTATCTATACCGAAAAGATGCTCTAAGGTACGATGTCCGATCGAATCAAACAGTATTTGCTCCTGCACATCGGAAACAGAAGCGGCAGAACAATTTTGGATTAAGCTGATTAATTGCGGAAAGGTGTTAATATTCGGACTGCCAAGCGCTTCATAGGCTTTTTTATAAATATAGATGCCCTCGCTCGCAGTTAAAGGACTCGTTTCAGCGGAAAAGCCACCTGGCAAATACCAAAGTGTATTATTTTCGGCATGAAGTTGGCGGACATGTTGCGGTATTTCCGAGAAAATACTATCTTGTTTCGTCAAGAAAACCAAGGGCATAGAAACCTTGATTTTAAGCAAATTGTTATCGTAAAGCGGCAGCGTTATTAAATCGGGATAGTCTTCCGAAAGAAGAAGCTTTAAAATTTCTACATTCTTTTTCTGCCGGACGATCCGAAGATGTGGAACAATATTTGTTTCTTTTGAAACTTCTTTTAAAAGTCGATAGCTTTCCCACTCTTTATCAATACGGGCATCGGTATCAAAAAGCACCCATTCCACTGCTTCCGGAGAAGTTGTTTTTTGAACTGTTTGTTTCGGAGAATTGCTTTTGCAGGAGACAAAAGCAAAGATCAAAAGAGAGGAAAGCGCAATCATCATTTTTCTTTTCATTCGGCATCCCACTCCTTTGCCGGAATTATGATGGTGCAGACGGTACCGTTAGGATCCGGATGGATGGTAATTCCGTATTGTTCGCCGAAGAATAGTTGAATACGGGTGTTGACATTGGAAAAACCGTATCCCTTATTTCCCTCAATGACAGCTTTTGCGGTTTCTTCATCAATCGGGACGCCGCTATTAAAGACATCAATTTGAACCAGCGGTTCCTGCGCTGTTTGTATCAGCTTAGCCGTGATTTTGATTTTACCGCGCTGGCCGTTTGGCAACGGTTCCAATCCGTGTTCCAGGGCATTTTCCACCAAGGGTTGCAACATTA
Organism: Clostridia bacterium; assembly: GCA_017524165.1. Lineage (GTDB taxonomy): Bacteria > Bacillota > Clostridia > Oscillospirales > Acutalibacteraceae > UBA737. The sequence continues at coordinate 42,211 of JAFWUH010000002.1, forward strand.
AATTGATGCCTTGATATTCTTCTAAAACAGGGTCAATATCCTCTTCGTAATCAAAGGAGTTATTGTGCATATCCATCTGCAGATAGACATAGGCACGCACATTGCGGAATTCATCATGTAAACGGATCTTTGTGTTCCCTTTATTCAAACAAGTGCGATAAAAATCAGCTAAATTGGTGGCAAAAGCACTGGTTTGCGCGTCATTGTTCATGATACTGCGCCAGTTAATGGTATCCATACAGTTATAAAGGAAATGAGGATTGATTTGATTTTGAAGAATATGCAGTTGTTCTTCTTTGCGCCGAATCTCGTTCTTATACTGCTCAATAATCAGAGAATTAATGCGTTCCATCATGCGGTTAAACAAGAGGGAAAGCTGTCCGATTTCATCCTTGGAAGGGTCGATATCAGTTTGCAGATCCAACTGCCCTTCGCCGATCAAAACCATTTCGGAAGCAATATTATTGATACGCTTGGATATTTTCAGAGAACTGAGCACCGAAAAAAATGCGACTGCAATCAGACAAATAATCCCGATGGTGATCGCACCGATCAGGATTGGTGAAAATCCTTTGTACAAGGTGTCTTGCGGAATCAATAAATACAGGTACCAATCGGTACATTCAATATAGAGCGGTTTAAAAAGATAAGATTTGTTATGAATGCGTACGGTGTTTCGAGTAGATTGTTTGAACTTGTTCAACACGACCTGACCGAAATTTTGCTTTAAATGGGAATCTAAATAGAGGTTTTTCCCCGCTTGATTCTGCACGATAAAAATATACTCATCGGAATTTTGAATCATTTGGTTGCCAAAAAAGAATTCATTTTTTTCGGCAACCGAGAGGAAACCAACGGTAGTGTCAGGACGATAAGGATCTATTAGCCGATAATGGATGATCGTTTGGGATTGATCGCACAGAAAACTACGGTATTGTTGCTTGGGAAAGTCGGCGTTAATCGCTTCAAAAGAATCGGTACTGACAGCGTTATCCGCTGAAAGCACTTTTCCGTTGGCTAAAAACAAGGTAATCTTTGTCGTATAGTGAAAAGAAGGATCCAACTGTTGCTTAATTTCCTGCAATTGTTTCCGAACAAATTGTTCGGAAGAAAGGGAAGAAGAGGCTTTTTGTAACAGCAGTAAAAAAGAATCGTCATAAATGACCGGTTGACAAACATTGTCGATCAGGTGTAAATTTTCCTCAACTTGAGTGCCTACGGCAGCAGCGGCGGTGGAAAGTCTGGTGGCGACCTGCGAACGCATTAATCGAATAGAGGACGAGCAGGTAAAAACCGTTAAAATCAATACCGGTATTACCGAGATCACCAGATAAACAGATAAAAGCTTCTGCCAAAGCTTCATCCGCTGAATACGGTTTTTAAGTTGTTTTTTCATGGTATTGTTTCATCTCACGATACTGCATCGGCGACATTCCGCAATGATTGCGGAAAATCTGACAAAAATAAGAACGGTTGGAATATCCGACCTGTTCACAAATCTCACCGATGCGAAGTTGGGTGGAACGAAGCAGATCTTTCGCCCTTTCTACGCGGTAATTGGTCAAATATTTCAAGAAATTAACACCCGTTGTTTTTTTGAAAAGATAGGAAAAATAACAGGACGAAAGAAATACTTCCGTGGCAAGACTGTCCAAACTGATGTCTTCCATATACTTTTGATGAATAATATCGAGCGCTTTTTGTATGGCTAAGGTTTCGGAATTGTCGACCGAAGAGGTATGAATTATTTCATAAACGGTATTTTTTAATTCTTCTACATTGTTGTTTTTATCAATGGCTAAAAGAAAAGGTATAAATTGCCCGCGGTGTTCATCGTTCTTCCAAAGACAAATTCTGGCAATATTAGCACAAGCAGATTTTAAAATGGCAATCGGGAGATTGTGATTAAGCTGTTGCTTGGAAAAAAGTTGATCCAACAAATCGTCGGCGCTATTGAATTCGTGTCGTACAGCATATTTGGCAATCTTCTCACAGTTTTCCCAGATCAGCTGTATGTCTGATTCGGTCAGATGATGTGTTTGGTCGTCAAGATAGACGATCTCATTCTCCACCAAATAGAACTTTGCGGTAGAACACTGCTCCATTTCATCGTATAAAGACCGCAATTCTTTGGAATCGGTAAAATGACCGCCATAGGTGATCAAACAGAAATTATCAGTATCGGATAATTTTTCTTTTAATTCTAAAATATACTTTTGTGCGGCTTCTTCTTGAGCGGCAAAAAACAAACACTGAAATTCATTTAACGGGATCTGCATGATATCGGTCGGCAGGGGAGGCAGAATGCTTACAAAATCCGGTTTACTAAAGAAAGGATGAACAAAGTCCAACAAGAACAGATACCCGGAAATCATTTCAATGGTTTGAGACGCTTGTGCAGAAGGAATCGCAGAGATAAAATCATATATATACCGGATTTCATTCTCGACGGATTCTTCGGAAACCTCATTCATTAAGCTGTGAAAGCAGTCCAAAAACAAATCAACCTTGATCGGTTTTAAAAGATATTTTGTTACGCCCACATCAATAGCAGATTGCGCATATTGAAAGTTGTCAAAGGAACTGAAAACAACACATTTTAAAGCAGGCTGAATTTTTCGTGCATCCTTTATCAATTCTAATCCTGATTTGCCCGGCATTTTAATATCAGACAACAGAATATCATATTTACTTTGACAAAGGATTTGCAACGCCTCGTCGGCAGAACCGGCTGTGGTGACGAGAATCGGCAGTTGGTTTTGTTCGATCAAATAACAAATGCCGTTGCGGTCAAGCTCTTTATCGTCAACGACTAAAAGGCGAAATGTTTGTTTCATAAAGAAATCCTCCAAATTTTCCGCAACTAAAAGGTGCAAAAATATTTATTTGTTATTATAACACACATTTTTTTCGGTGTCTATCTTTATTTAAAGGTCAAAAAATACCAAATGATATTAATTTTTTTAGAAAAACAAAACGAACGAAAAAAAACAACATAAAATCACAAAAAATTTTCTTGCGAAAAAACGATTTTTTTTGTATAGTATATACAGAAAAAACAAAAAGGGAAGTTGTCTTTATGAGTGAACCTGTTAAAGTTGCAATCCTTGGTTGCGGTATGCGCGGTCAATTTATGTATGCGCCTTTTTCTAAATTGCGCCCGGATTTAATGAAGTTAGTTGCCGTTGCAGAACCGGATCAGGCAAAACGCGAAGAGATTGCACAAGAATATGATCTTCCTTCTGATAAATGTTTTTTTTCGGCAGAGGACTTTCTGGCACAACCGAAAATGGCGGATGTGGTATTTCTTTGTACCCAAGACCGTCAACATGTTTCCCAGGCGGTTGCCGCATTAGACAAGGGATATCATTTGATGTTGGAAAAGCCTGCCGCGACCACGGTGGAAGATTGTGAAACGATTTTGGCAGCGGCAAACCGCAATAACAGCAAGGTTGCTGTTTGTCATGTTCTTCGTTATACGATGTTCTATCAGTTGATCAAATTTTATATTCAATCAGGTCGTATAGGTGATGTAATGTCGGTCAATCAACTGGAACAGGTCGGTTGGTGGCACATGGCACATAGTTTTGTTCGCGGGAATTGGAGAAATTCGGATGAGAGCTGTCCCATGATTTTGGCAAAATCCTGTCATGATATGGATATCATTCGGTGGTTGGTCGGCAAGCCTTGCAAACGAGTGTCTTCTTTCGGTTCGTTGGGACATTTTAATGCCGAGCATGCTCCCTACGGTGCGGCAGAACGGTGTTTGGATGGCTGTAAGGCAAAAGACGGATGTCCTTATGATGCTGAAAAAATTTACATTTTTGAACGCTACGGTTCAGTAGAATCCCATTATTCCCGCTCCGGTGCGCTGACTGAGGACCGTTCGCTGGAAGGGGTCTACAAAGCGCTTCGTACCGGTCCTTACGGCAGATGTGTCTATCATTGTGATAATAATGTTGTGGATCATCAGGTCGTCAATTTGGAGTTTGAAGACAATATTACCGCGGCGTTCACGATGTGTGCGTTTACCGGTGAATTCTCCAGAAAAACGGAAATTTACGGTACTCGGGGGTCTATCCGCGGCGATATGGCTGAAAATAAATTGTATTTGACTACATTCGGTCAGCCGACCGAGGTGATTGATGTCGCCGAATATACGACTGATTTCTCTGGCCACGGCGGCGGAGACAATAAGATGATGACGGAATTCTTGGAGTATGTTCGCGGCGACCGTCCGATGAGCAATACCTTGACGACATTGGAAACCTCCATTGAAAGTCATAAAATGGCATTGCTGGCGGAAGAATCCCGTGTGCATGGCGGTCAACCGGTTGACATTCATTGAGCAAATCTCCTATGAAAGGGGCAAAAACCTTGAGTATTCGAAAAGCAGGAGTTTTACTGATTGCGGCGATTCACCTCATTAATGTTTTCGGAACGGTGGGAATACTGACGATGGCAAATAACCAATCGGCTTCGGTCGAAGCGTATGAAGTGATGCAGATCAGCGAGCGACCAAACGAAAATCTTCTCGGAACATGGATGTCGTTCGGCAGCGGTTTCCAGACCAAACAAATGGAAAACAGCAAAGGAAAGGTCGGCACGGTCTATAAGATCGAAAACTTTGCAGCCGGGAAAGACGCCGGCATGGCCTATTCCATACCAAATCCAACGCTGGGGACCTACACCTTCAGCGGTTACAGCAAAGCAGAAAATGTCAAGCGTGTTATCGGCACGGAATATTTCAGCTATGCGTTGATGGTCAACATTTATTATGCTGACGGCACTGAAAAACAGTTCCATACACAGTATGAATACGGTACACACGGTTGGGAGTATCAGGAATTTTCTTTTACCCTTCAAAAGCCAACATCCAACATTAACTGTTATGTTTTTCTGCGTTCTCCGGCAACCGGCACGGCGTATTTTGATGATTTAAGATTGACCTTGCAGGCTGATGCGCCGGACTGCGGTGTTTTTGACAATCTTCCCGTTAAGATTGTCAAAAAAGCGGAAGCGCAAAAAACAGAAAGTACGCTGTCAACCGGAGATGGTTTGGAAATCGGGCTTGGTGCAACGCAGGTTACCTCGTTGAAGATTGACGGGCAGGAATTGAAAAATGACGCCTTTTCCGGCTTCTTGGTTCGGGATATTGCCGAAACAAATCATCGGGGAATCTATTCGTTTGGCACGGCAAAAGGATCTGAAGCCACCCAATTCTTGGGCAATCAACCAACGCTCGGCTTGAACTTAAAGGCCAACTACAAAGCAGAGAAAAACTGCATTAAGGTCGACGGTGTGCTGACCGAAGAAAAATCATCAACCGACGGTCGCGCCGTCCAGCTTTCCTATGCCTTGCCGATTACGGCGTCCGGGTGGAAAATGGGTACAAGCGTTTTAGATACCGAAGAGATCACGACCGGCAAATCCTGGGCGGATTATAAACCGCTCGGAGAAGGAGTCTTGTCTGTGGTCGATTGGGACAGCCAGGCAAGAACATATTTCCCGACAGCCTGTATTTATAATGAAGATTTAGGTATTGCGATTGCCGCAGGAATGAATTATCCGACCTATTGGGAGTTGGAATATAACGGCAGTACAGGCCAATATGTGATTACCTATCAAATGGGTATCGTTAAAGAAGCGCCCGAGGCAGCAAAATTTGAGTTTGTTATTTATAAATTGGACGATCCTGCTTGGGGATTTCGTTCCGCTATGCAGAAGTACACCGAAATCTATCCTGAAAACTATGAAGTTCGGGAAAAAGATCAAGGACTTTGGGTAGCATGGGCTACGGTGGAAAATCTTATTGATATAGAAGATTTTAATTTGATATTCAAAGAAATCGGCAACGAAACACGAACCGGTGGTATCTTTGAGATTTCCAAAGGCATTAAAGGTCTCTTCTATTTTGAACTGGGTGACTGGTGGCTTCCTCATTTGGCGGCTGATGATGAAGCAGCCGTATGGGATCGTATTCACCAGGTTGCCGAGGGTGACGAAGATCATCCTGTTTTTGATACCCGCAAAGCGGTGCGTCAGGCAATGGCAACCGAGTTTTGTAAGGTTTTAGACCAAAACGGAAAAATTGCATGGAATCCGGTTGATAATGGATGGTGTCCAAATGGTGCGCAGGTGCATGTCAATGCCAACCCGGCTTTACCTGGCAAATATAATTTTTTGACCGTTTGGTTAAGTGAACAGACCAAAAAAGTGCTGTTTGATCCAATGGAGGCAACAGGCAGCGTCTTCGACGGCATCTATTTGGATGAATTCAGCGGCTGGTGGCTCGGTAATGCAAACTTTAATAAAGAACATTATCCGTATACAACGGTTCCGTTGACCTATTCACCCTACTTCAAACGGCCGATGTTACACCGTGCGTCAACCACGTGGGAATGCGCAAAAACGATTGCCGATTATTTACATAGTTCGGGCAGAACGCTTTTTGCCAACAAAACACCCGATAAAAACGCATGGAATACCTGTTTGCTTGATGCTATGGGTACCGAACAAACGGCATTGTCCGGATCGGTCTACCAGCCGCAAACCATTCAGCAGTTAAGCACTTGGAGAACTTTAGCTTACCAAAAACCGTTTTGTATCTTGTTCAATAACGACTACAATCTCTTGGATAATGCCTTGATGGAGCGGTATTTTAACCGTTGTATGGCATACGGAATCTTCCCGAGTCCCGGCATGCATTCGGATTCCGTGACCGGTAGCTCCGAATATTACTGGAACGGACCGAGCAAGTTCTATGAACGAGACAGAGAATTGTTTAAAAAATATATGCCGACCTTAAAAACGATCGCCGAGGCCGGATGGGAACCGGTAACCTATGCATCTACCGCAAACCAAGATATTATCGTTGAGCGGTACGGCAATGATGACGCGGAGGGAATTTACTTCTCGGTTTACAACCCGACGGATTCTCCGGTCGAGGTTCAGCTGAATGTGGATTTAAGTCATTTTGATCTGTCTGACGGTTGCGTCTATCAAAAGATGATTTCCGGTATGGGCTTTTCGATCAATAATAATGTTGTAACATTGCAATTGGATCCTGATCGGACAGAAGTGTTAAGTATTCGCGATCCGGCAAAAGCCACGAAACGCGAGGAAGAACAAGGACAGGAACAATCCGGCGGAACCATCGGCGGCGGAAACAGCTCGAGCGGGAATGCCGGTAACACAAACGGCGGCGGTTCCTGGCAGTCTGTTGGCGCAACGCAAATGATTAATAAGCATGTGACAACCACCAATAATCCGGATTTAAAGCGGACGATCAATCATCATCTGACCAAAAAACTGAACAATATCATCAACAACACGACCTTCCCATGGACGGTGGCGTTGATTGCATTGGATGCTATTGCGGCAGGGTTTGGTGTTACAACCTTCCTCTTGTGGAACAAGAAACGGAAGCAGGGGAAAACCCCCACAGAATAAAACATCGGTTTCAATGGAAGTTAGCTATTGATTTCCAAAATATAAATGTAGGAGGAACATTATGAAACATCTTCGGAAAATCGGAGCCGGACTGATCGCTTGCATGTTGATTCTGCAAACGATATTTGTCTCCGGTGCCGCAACTACGGCAAACAGCAGTGCGATTGACGCCGCTTCGTTACCGATCCGGTATCAACTGTATGATTATTTTGCCGATGTCGAGTCAGCCCGCATTTCGGGCGGTGAAATTACCTCGGCCTCTCCCTGGCGTGTGGAAGTTCAACCCGCAGGCGGTGTATGGGAATCGGTCGGCACGACCTTCAGTCGTGATGCGGATTGGACTTATTTGTTTGGCGGAGTAAAAAATTGGGGTAGCTATCCCGGTGTATCTTTTTACTATCCGTCGAATATATCCGGCCGCTATATGATCAACTTGATTACACCGACCTACAGCGCTAATTCAACCGAGTATACCAACAATATGGCTTACTCCTTTACAGCGCCGAGTAACGGTTCTTATAATTTCGGCAAATGTGACCAGAATAAAACAGTTGCCTTTGATACGACGAACTATTTCGGTCAGTATAGCAAGGATGAGCTGTTGGATTTCGGCGTTCGTATTACGAAAAACAATCAAATTATCTGGAACGGTGCCAGCGGTGCTGAAAAACGCGACGGTTATGCCGTTTTCGGTAATAAGAATGCTCAACGCGATAAAATTGAAGTGCCGGAAATCAGCGGTATCGTTATGAATGAGGGCGATATTCTGCGCGTGGAGTTTACGGTCTTTACACCCTGTGACAGCAATCCGTGGGCGCAAAGAGTTACCGGCACACCAGAGATGGAATTGTCCAGCTTGTCGACCACGCCAACCAATTTCCCGGTCTTCTATGATGTCTATGACTTCTTTGATGATGTGGAATCCTGTCGTTTGTCAAACAGCGAGGTATTTTCAACCTCTCCGTGGTCGGTACAAACCAAAGTCCTAGGCGGCAGTTGGGTTTCGGCAGGCAGCAGCTTTGCCCGTGACAACGGTTATACTTATGTTTATAACGGAGAACACGCATGGGGTAATTATCCGGGTTATTGTTACTATGCACCGGAGACCATGCCGAGTAACGGTAGATATCATTTAGCCCGTATTACCCCAACCAACAGTGCTTGGGGCGGCGATGATGACGGTTGGAGCATTAATGCGGCATATACCTTTACGGTACCGTATGATGGCGTCTATACTCTTGGTCGTTCGGATCAGGATTTAGCGATTGCGTGGGATGAAGTTAACTATTTCTCGCAATATGATACATCAACACAGCTGGATTTTGGTGTACGCATTACCAAGAATGATCAGGTTCTTTGGAATGGCGATAGCTCCGCTGAAAAACGCGACGGTTTTGCCGTATTTGGCACGAAAAACGCGCAAAATTTGAAGGTTGCCGTACCGTCTTTAGAAAATCTGAATTTAAAATTCGGCGATGTGATCCGTGTTGAATTCACCAACTTTACACCCGTACAGGATGTATGGACACAGCGTATCAACGGATTGGTCTCCATGACCTATAACGGTCCGGTTGGCAGTCAAGAGGCAGAGCCGGTTTCCTGGATGAATACCGAAATTTTTGACGATCCTTCGTTGTCTTTGCCGCTTTCTGCCACTCAATCTTTCTCTAACAATGACTTTGAAGCCGCAAACAAGAGTATTTCGTTGACCGTATTAGAGGCTGAAGCGAACAGCCCGGTTGAAGTATGGTTGGGCGGCTATGTCCTGAGAATTGCCGGCGGCGCAAGCTACCTCTACAGAAGTTATAACGGTCAAGAAGATTTCCGTTACTTTATTCTTCCGAGTCCGCAGAACGGAAAATACGATATTACCATGTCTCAGCAAGGTTTGTGCACGCTGATAGCCGGTACAGAGGAGTTATCCGACCATGTGGTTGGTACACGCGTGATCGTGAGCGTAAACGGCACTTCGTTTACCGAAGATTTCAGTCTGAGCACGATGAGCGACGGCTTGGTCGTTTACAACCCGGGATCCAAGACGGTTCGTGTAACCGGCGGTGCGGTTTCATTCCAGGAAAATGCACCTTGCAGCATCGACCGTGTAACCAATGTTGTTTATGCAGCTCCCGGTTTGTCGAACAGCCGCATTCGTTTCTACATGAGCGATAACAAAAACATTTCAATGCCGGCAGCAAATGCAACCGGTGGCGCAATTGTCAAGGGTGACTCGGCTGAAAGCTATACTTTGGCGATCGGCGGCGATGTCAACCAAGACGGAAAAATCAATATTGTCGACTTGATCCGTTCCAAGAAAGGTCTTGCGAATATTGTTCAGCTTTCGGATGCACAGAAATATGCCGCAACCTTCGGTCATGGCTATGAGATCAATGCTGAAGCATTGACCGCCTTCCGCAGAAACATTATTATTACGGAAAATCTTCCGGAATCGCCGCGTCCGTCCTATAAGCTCTATTCCGGCGCATCGGACGCCGATCTTTCCGCAAACTTGTTGACCGACTTGTCTGTTTCAGGCGGTAGCGTTGGCAAAGGTTACGATCATGACGGCGAAATCAATAATAAGATTTACACCCTTTCGAGCGACGGAACTTCTTCCGGCTCTATCTCTCAAAGCATCAGCAATCCGACCAAGGGCGTCTATATCATGTCTGCGTACAGCAGGTGTTCCAACTTCTTCCGCAATGATGGCATTGAATTCTACAGCTATTCCTTGTGGGCTACGGTATATTACAATGACGGCAGAAGCGAAGCCTATTATGTTTCCTTCAGCGACGGCGATCACGATTGGGAGTACAGAGAGACTTCCTTCGTCGTCCGCGAAGGTTGCAGCTCGATTTCGTTCTGTGTATTCTTAAGAGATCCGGTTCGTGCGACGGCAAACTTTGATACCATTTCCTTGGTACGCGGCGCCGGCACAACCGTTACGGTTCAGGATATGCCGGTTTTAGACAATCATGTAAACCGTAACGAAACGGAGATTTCTCGCGTTAATTCACAGGATGGTTTCGGACTTTCTCTCGGCGAATCCGAGGTTTTAGGCGTCTATTTGAATGGCGTTGATATTACCGGCGATGTTCCGACCGGAACACAAACCGGATTTATGGTTCGTGATGTTGCCGATGAAGAAAACAATGTTTATTCTTTCGGTACTTCGTCCAAAGACGGTAAAAACTTCAACGGATGTCAGGATCAAATCGGCTTGGAATTGGATGCCAACTATGCCGAGGAGATAAACGCCATTCATGTTACCGGTACGATTCGTGATATCACCGGCAACCATAACGGTCGTGCGGTTGAGTTGTCCTATGCCGTTCCGTTGAAAGCAACCGGTTGGAGCTTTGAAACCGATCTTCAAAACAAATATACCGTCAACAATGCTGTTTACAAGCATTTGGGTTGGATTAACTCCAATATGTCCAATGTTGACTGGGATTCTGAAGCACATTCTTATTATCCGGCAGCGGCGTTAACCTGCGGTTCGTATGGTATCGGTATCGCTTCCGATATGGACTTCCCGCTTTATTGGGAATTAGAGTATAATGCGACGACCAACCAGTTAGTAATCACCTATCAGTTGGGTATTACCAACGAGGCACCGGATGCCGCGAGATTTGGTTTCACCCTCTATAAGTTGGATGATCCGACTTGGGGCTTCCGCAGCGCGATGTCCAAATACACAAAGGTTCATCCGGAATATTATACTGCTCGTGCGACTGATCATGGCGCGTGGGTTGCTTGGCAGAACCTTTCCAATGTGCCGGATGTTGAAGATTTCAACATTAAGTTTAAAGAAACTGATTCGACTACTGTTTCGCAGTTTGACGCTGATCACAATGTCGGCAACTATAAGTACATTGAATTCGGCGACTGGTGGCTTTCCAATATCGCCAGTCAAACTTCGGAAGCTGTCATGAATAAAGTCGAGGCTTTGGCAAACGGTACCGAAGTGGATGCAAACAACAGCCTTGCAGCCAAAGAAGCGCAGGCGACCGAATTCTGCAGAGCGTTGAACTATGACGGTACGATGGTCTGCAACTATGTTGACCGTGCATGGGCACCGAACGGCGCGCAGATTCATATCAATTGCAACCCGTTCTTACCGGGCAGATATAACTTCTTCAATCTTTGGTACAACAAAGAACTTACCGATACGCTCTTTACAACAGAACATATGACCGGCGCGACTACCTTTAGCGGCATTTATTTGGATGAAAGCAGCGGTTGGTGGGTTGGGAACTCCAACTTCAACAAAGCGCAGTACAAGTATACTACTGTTCCGTTGACCTATTCTCAGAACTACAATGCACCGATGCTTCACCGTGCAAGTAATATTTGGGAAGCCATAAAAGCAATGGGTGACGATTTGCATGCACGCAATAAATTGGTCTTTGCCAATAAGTGCCCGGATCGAAACGCCTTCTTTACACCGTTGGCGGATATTCTCGGTAACGAGCAAACCGTTCAGGATTCCAACGGAAATTATGCACCGTTGAGCACTGTCATGATGTCTGATTGGCGCGCGCTGTCCTACAATAAGCCTTTCTGCCTGTTGCTTTCCAATAACTGGGATAAGTTTGATTCTGCAACCTTGGAAAGATTCTTCAGCCGTTGCATGACCTATGCAATCATTCCGAGTCCGCACGATTGCTACAACGGTAATCAGCAACCGGATTCCTCGCTCGGTCAGTACTTTACAAGTCCGAACAATTACTATGGCCGTGACCGTGCTGTTTGGAAACAGTATATGCCGGTAATGAAGACCATTTCCGAAGCCGGGTGGGAAGCCGTAACGGGCGCCACCTCCAACAACAGTAATGTTTTGGTAGAACGCTATGGTACTAAGGCGGAAGACGGCGCAACCTATATTGTTGTCTACAACAACAGCAACAGTACGCAGTCCGCTACCTTGACCTTCGGCAGTTCCGTATTAGACGGTGTTTCTCATGCAACAGAAATGCTTTACAATAATGCACAAACCATTAACGGCAACACGATTACCCTCAACAATATGACTGCGGATCATTCCTATGTCATCAAGTTGTATTAATCCAACTCTTCGCATAAAAGAGGAAAAACCGCAACAAATCAACCTTTGAAGGGGAAGTTGTTGCAGATGTTTTCGGCTTGTGATACGATGTAACTGTCAGGCGGAACGGGTTCGGGAAACCGATCCGTTCCGCCGAAGGTGGATTATCTGCCGATACAGCATAATTCCAAAAAAGGAGAAAACATATGACTGCTTCAAAAAGATGGTTGGTTATCCTTTTGGTCTTTTCCATTATTTGCAGTGTGTTGACAGTCGGTACGGCGGTAAACGCGTTGTTACCCACCGAAGATCAATTACCGGTTGTTTACGATTTATTTGATTATTATGGGGATATTGATGCTTCCTATCAATCGTTATCTACCCTTAAATCCACCTCTCCGTGGTCGGTTCAAATGCAAATTGACGGTCAATGGACATCAGCCGATACGATTTCAGTTACCTCTGCCGGAAAGGCAAAGGGCTATTACAGCGCAAGAAACTGGGAAGAATCTCCCGGATTTTCTTACAATATCAATGACGGAGAATACTGCTCTGTCTTATTTCCTTGCAACAAAGCAAACGAAGCTACCACTTCGTGGAAAATCAATTCCGCTTACGCTTTTACGGCGCCGGTTGCCGGCACCTATACTTTTTCTAAATCCGCAAGCGAGCAGAAGGTTACGGAGGCTTTGACGGATTATTTCGGTCAACATACCGATGTGGAAAACAGAATGGATTTCGGTGTTCGTATTACCGTAAATAATGAAACGATTTGGCCGAAATCTGATAATGATAATTATTATGAAGGATACGTCAGATTCGGAGCCAACTCGCTTGAAGAATCTGTTTTAATACCCACCATTAAAAATATTCATCTTTTACAGGGCGATGCGTTGCGCGTTGAGGTGACCTGTTTCGGGAAATGGAATAAATCCAAGAAGAAATTTACCGGTGCAACAGCCGGTGCAGATCAGGCAGTAACCGGTTGCGTTGCGATGAAATTGACCGAAATGGATCCGGCTCAACAAGAGGAACAGCAACCCCCTGATGAACCGGTGGCTACTGCCGATCATTACGAATTGTACGATTATTTCAATGATGTTGTAAAAACCTATCAAAATGAAGGCAGCACAAATGATCCGATTGCGATCAATTCCAAATCCAACTGGTCGGTTCAGTGCTATTTTGACGATCAGTGGAACGAACCGGATACGGTTCAAAAAGACGGTTCTTATTACTATGTCGGTAATTCCAACCGTGCGGAATGGGGTAACTTCTATCCCGGCTATGCGTTCTATTATAATCCCAATGTTGTGCGAAATCAGTTGGCGATTATTTCACCGACCAATGCGGCTATTGATCAAAGCTATGACGCCAACTCAGCTTATGTATTTAAGGCAACACTGCCCGGCACCTATACTTTCCACTATTCTAACGCCGATAAAGCGGTTTCGTTTGCCGATACACAGTATTTCTCCCCGTATGAGCTTTCTTATACCGGCATAACCTTCGGCGTTCGTATTACCTTGAACGATGAGGTGATTTGGCCGACTGTTGATAACTATAATGCAAAGGTTACCGATACCTATGCTGTGTTTGGCCGCGACATCAATGGTGTTCCGAGCGAAATATCCATTCCGAAGCTTTCCAATTTAAAATTGTTGGTTGATGATGTATTGCGCGTTGAATTTACCAGCTTTACCGAGAAAATGGATGCGCCGTGGGAACAACGCGTGAAGGGTTGCGTGTCGATGGAACGCAATTCGACGGATACCACCAAGGATACCGAATCACCTGTTTTTAACAACGGAAATATTATCTGTACGGAAACCGGTGAAAACCACTTGGTATTGGGATGGCCTTCCGCAAAAGATAATGTAACGAAGGGCGAAGACCTTTCCTATACGCTTTATTATGATACTGTACCTTATGAAGAAGGGGTTATCCCAACACACGGTACAGCGGTCGGCGTTGGACCGATGGGCGCCGGCATTACGAAGCTTTCCAGTGAAACAACCTATTATTTTGCCCTTATGGTAAAAGATGAATCGTACAACAAAGCCGTGATCGTCGGCGGACCATTTCAAACTCAAAAGGGTAACAGCAATGCTGTAGCAACCTATGAGGTCTACGACTATCTGGATGAGGTTGCGGATCGGTTACCGTTTGAAACGCAAAAGGTCAAAATCGGCGAGACGCTTTCTCCATGGGTGGCAGAAGTTCAGGTGAACGGCAAGTGGGAAAAAATCACTTTAGCTTCCCGATTGGGCGATTTGATTTACTGTAACTCGCCGAATCCGGAATGGGGCGGTTATTATCCTGGATTTTCTTTCTATGCACCGCGTCAAGCGGTTATCAAGCGCGCTATTTCAAGATTGAATCCGACGAAAGCCGCCGCATCGGTAAACGCTGATTTTGACTATTGTATGGCGTATACCTTCCGCGCACCGGCAGCCGGCGTATATACCTTTGAAAAGGGAAATCCTGTTTACGCGTACAGCGACTATTTAGGCGATAATTTTGCTATTGCAGATAGCGCATCAAAGGATCTGCAGTTGGGCGTTCGCATTGTCAAGATTGACGGCGAAGGCGAAGAGATTCTTTGGCCGAAATCTTCTGACGGATTAGCCGTACAGGATGGATTTGCGACCATTACCGGTTACGGATCTGCTACCGGTAAAGTGCCGATCCCAACCATTGAAGGATTGCAGTTGCTTTCCGGTGATATGATTCGTGTGGAAGCGCGCGCATTCAGCGCGACAGCCGATTCACCGTGGTTGCATCAGGTCTCTGCTTATGTGCGCATGGTTATGAATAAGAAGATCGAAGACAAAACGCCGCCGGAATTCGGCGCAGGTAGTTTAGCGGTTACCGCGAAAACATCTAATTCACTTTCGTTCTCCTGGCCGTTAGCGACAGATAATATGAGCCGTGATGACAGCTTGGTTTACAAGCTTTATATGGATACTAATCCGATCACCGAAGATCGTTTGGCTGAGTTGGAGGAAAACGCTCTGGTAGTTTCGGGCGGGGCACAGCGCGTGACCATGTTGGAATCGGATAGGACTTATTATGCGGCTTTGACCGTTACCGATCCTTCCGGAAACTCTTCTGTACTGTTTTGCGGTCCGGTATCGACCGATCGACGCAACGGTCAGTCGGGCGGCGAACAATCCGGTAATTTGCCGACAGAACCGTTTAAAGCCAACCGCGGCGATAGTGAGTGCGGTTTGATCAGCGTTGCTGACGGCGTCGTTCAGGTTGGTTGGAACGCATCCGGTGCGGTAAGCTATTATCAGGTTTATCTTTTCGCGGATCATAACGGCTCCTATTCGTTGGCACAGAATAGCAGCACCTTGGCACCAACGGTACATTCCTATGAATTCAGCGGATTGAATCAAGAGCACTATATCGTTCAAGTGGTTGGTTATAACAATCAGGGTGAACCGTTTGAAATTTTCCCGCAGCTTTCTGTTACAAATCCTTCGGGATCCGGGTTCCAGGTCTCCGGCGGCTCTTCCATGGGCAGCGTCGTTCAGACCTCTGCAGGAGGAGCATCAACCGGTAAAACTACAATGACCTACATCACGAATGAAGGTATTACCGAGGTACAAGATCTGTATGAAACGGTAACAAAGACCAAAACGGTGACGAACGGCCCTTCGATGGCAGAACAAATCCTCTGGATTGCATTGTTGGCATTTGGCGGTTTGTTGTTTGCCGCATCGGTTGTTTTCCTTATTTTATTATTGAAAAAACCGAAAAATAAAATCGTATAAATTCTATAGTAATGTCTACGGAATAAATGCCGATTTAGCAGTTACAGACATTAAAAAAACGGTGATGTTCCGCCTTTGCGGGACATCACCTAATTATAGGATATTTTGCTGAACACCGCATGATAACGGTAAGAAAGGAATAACATAATGGATAGCAAAGCAAGCAGTAAACTGTCTGCGGCACGGGCAAAAGAAAAGAATATGCCATCTTTCTTGAAAGAAGATGCTGTTCTCGGATTAATTGAACGAATTGCCGGAAAGACCTATCGCGATATATTTACTTTGGCGTTGATCGAACCGCAAGAAACAGGAATGGACTGTTTTCGTATCAGCGATAGCGGTTCAAAGATCCTGATTGAGGCTACCTCCGGCGTTGCCGCTTCTTCCGCATTCCGTTGGTATCTGGAAGAACGGTGCAATAGCTATGTCGGTCCCTTGACCCGCCGGTTAGCGTTTCCGGAAGTTCCGCCAAAGGTCGGAGAACCGCATGCGGACAGCAGTCAGTGCCTCTATCGCTATTTTTTAAATTACTGTACCTTTGGATATACTCTTGTTTATTGGCAATGGGATGAATGGCAAAAATTGCTTGATTGGATGATGTTAGCAGGATATAACCTGGTTTTGAATCCAATGGCCAATGAATTAGTATGGATCAATCTGTTGCAGAAGTTGGGCTATACTGAAGAAGAGGCAAGAAGATTCCCCGCCGCACCGACATTTTATCCGTGGCAAGGTATGATGAATCTGACCTCGTGGGGTTCGGCGGCGCCGCAGGAGTGGTATGAAGCACGATTGCAGTTGGCGCGCCAAATCAATGAACGGATGCAGGACTTTGGTTGTGCTGTGTTGTTACCCGGTTATTCCGGTATGGTGCCCAATGATTTTTCAGAACATTTTCCCGAATCCAAGCCGTTTAATCAAGGACTTTGGTGCGGAATGGCTCGTCCGTCAATCCTTCTGCCGGATGATGTTTGCTTTGATCGTGTAGCTTCGGCGTTTTACCAGACACAGCGTGAATTGTTAGGCGATACCTTTAATTACTTTTCGACCGACCCGTTCCATGAAGGCGGGGACAGCAGTTTAGTGGATCTGCCTTCTTATGCGCAGAAATGTTTGAATCACATGAAAGCGGTTTCGGATCACCCGATTTGGTTTTTACAAGGATGGCAAAACAATCCGCTTCGTGATATGTTGCGCGCTATGCCGACTGAAAATGTTTTGGTTGGCAATCTTCGTTCTACCGATAAGGCTGACGGCGGAGATGATTTTGCCGATTATCCGTGGTTGTATTGCTGTGTAAATAACTTCGGCGGTCAACGGGTCTTGCGCGGCAATATGAATAAAATGATGACGGAAGCCTATCAAATGTTAACGGCAGCGGATCACACCTGCGTCGGCATCGGCATTATACCGGAGGGAATTGAGGATAATGAGATTCTCTACGATGTTTTTGCCGATGTAGCGATTCGTCACGATGCGATTGATCCGGAAAGTTGGATGAGAAACCGTATTAAAATCCGTTACGGTGTTGTCACACCGGAATTGGAGCAAGCATGGGATATTATCCGCAACGAATTATTGGTTTATGATACAGAAAAGAATCCGAAAGAATCGGCACTTTGCACCCGTCCTTCTTTAACGGTGGATAAGGTTTGCGTTTATTCCGGCAACAGATTCCCCTTTGACTACAAGAAAGCCGAAGAAGCATTACGGCTGATGATGACGGCACAGGACGATCTGTTGCAAAGCGAGACCGGAACACTGGATTTAATGGATTTGGCACGGGCTGTTGTCGCCAACCGCGCATGGGTTTATCTGGTGGGTATCCAGCGCGCTTATAAATTTGGTGAAGCGGATACCTTGGAAAAAAATGCTGAAGAGTTTATGAAATGTTATGATGTTCAGGAAAAGGTTGTAGCTTGCGATAAACACATGATGCTGGGACCCTGGTTGGAGCGTGCGAAAGCAAACGGCAAAACGATGGCTGAAAAAGCATATTTCGAGTTTACAGCGCGTACATTGGTAACCTTGTGGGGTGACCGCGGCGGCGCGGAAGAATTGCGAGATTATGCTGCCAAAGAGTGGGATGGATTGCTGCATGATTTCTATCGTCCGCGCTGGGAATCCTACTTGAATATTTTGCGGCGTTCCATGTTGACGGGAGAAAAACCGATGGAATACAACCGTTACGATGCAGAGTATTTGTTTACCACCCTTTCCACTTGTTATCCAACCGAACCCTACGGCAATGCAAAAGAAGCATTGCAGGCAGTTGTTGCACTGCTTTAAAGAAAAATGATAAAAACATCCGTTTCGAGGTAATTCGGAACGGATGTTTTTGCAAATACAAGTCCAATTTGTCGAAGGAAAATATTTTTTTTAAGTTTATATCGGAATCTCCGCGGTAATAATTTTACTGAACGGAGGTGCCGAACAGGTGTATCAGAAGGTCAGTATTTGCGGGGTAGATACCTCAAAATTACCGGTGATGAAGGAGGCGGAAAAAGAAAAACTGCTGCGTGAAGTGCGACAAGGAAATCAGGCGGCAAGGGAAGAGTTGATTCAGGGAAATTTACGGTTAGTATTAAGCGTGATTCAACGCTTTACCGGCAGAGGAGAAAATTTGGACGATTTGTTTCAGGTGGGATGCATCGGGCTGATGAAGTCCATTGATAATTTTGATGTCAATCAAAATGTACGATTTTCCACCTATGCCGTGCCGATGATCATTGGTGAAATCAGGCGGTATTTACGGGATAACAATGCGATTCGGGTCAGCCGGTCAATTAAAGATACCGCCTACCGCGCCATGCAAGCCAAAGAGCAGTTGATGAAAAAGAGTCAAAAGGAGCCGACTGTTTCGGAAATCGCCGAGGTGCTCGGCATACCGCGGGAGGAGGTCGTGATCGCGTTGGAAAGCGTGGTCGAACCCATATCCCTTTTTGATCCCGTATATGCAGACGGAGGCGATACCATTTATGTATTGGATCAGGTGGGCGATAAAAACGACGATCGGAACTGGTTAGATGAAATCGCTTTAAAAGAAGCCATCAAACATTTGTCACGGCGGGAGAAATCCATTCTTTCACTGCGGTTTTTGCAGGGGAAAACGCAAATGGAGGTATCGGAGGAAATCGGGATCTCTCAAGCACAGGTTTCACGCTTGGAAAAGGCGGCATTGAAAAAGATAAAAAGTTAAATTCGGTCGGTGTGCGGTTGCATACCGACTTTTTGATTGCAGTATAGCGCACAGTGTGGTATACTTTATTTGTTAAGGCTCAAGGGGAGGAAGTAAAATTGACAAGAGAACAACGAAAAAAGGCGATTCGCCGCAGAAGAATATTTTTAGCTGTTTGCGCTGTGATTTTGACCGGATTGATTGCGTTGATCGTTTGGGGCGCTTCCGCCATCTCTCATGTGGTGCGGCAGGAGGACAAAAAGCAGGATACGGTTTCCGAAAAGACTTCTTCAACCGAAAAAGAGCCGGTAAAGCTGGTTTCCTCGGCAACGGTGATCAATACCGGCGATATTTTGATCCACAATCCGGTTTTAAACGGGGCAAAATCGGGAGATACTTATGACTTTTCGGCTTTTTTCCCGCTGGTGAAGCCTTATATCACGGCGGCGGATTACGCCGTTATCAATTTAGAAGTCACATTGGGCGGTCCGCAAGCAGGGTCTTATAAAGGCTATCCGGCGTTTAACACGCCCGATGTATTGATTGATGAATTGCTCGCTTCCGGCTTTTCGATGGTATTGACCGCTAATAACCACAGTTACGATACCGGTCTGTATGGCATGAAACGCACGGTGCAGGTGTTGAAAGAAAAGAAAATGGATTATATCGGCACCCGCGAAACTGCCGCGGAGCCGAACTACTTGGTCAAAACGGTCAACGGGATCCGGATCGGTATGGCTTGTTTTACCTATGAAAACACTTCGCCCACGCCGGGTAGAAAATCCTTGAACGGCAACCTGATTGCCGAGGAGGCGAACGCACTGATTAATTCATTTGCTTACGAACAGATAGACAGCTTTTATACCGACGCGGAAAATATGGTCAAAGCAATGAAAAAAGACGGTGCCGATGCGATTGTATTCTATATGCATTGGGGTAATGAATACAAACTGAAAGAAGACACCTGGCAACGGACCATCGCGCAGAAGCTCTGCAATATGGGCGTCGATGTCATTGTCGGCGGACATCCGCATGTAATCGAACCGATGGCGCTTCTTCATGCCGAAGACAGCGAAAACACGACCGTTTGTCTATATTCGATGGGCAATAGCGTGTCCAATCAGCGGCGGGAAGAGCTTGGGAACTTAAGCCCGAACGGTCATACCGAAGACGGCGTATTGTTTTCCTATACCTTTGACCGCTACAGCGACGGGAAAACGGTGCTTTCGGCGGTTGACGCCATACCGACCTGGGTGGACAAGTATCGCGGCGGCAGCGGCTGGCAATACAAAATAATTCCGTTGGAAAGCCCGAATGACGGCAGTCAAAAATACGGATTAAGCGGTAGTTCGGCGCAAAAAGCCGCTGAGTCCTATGCGCGTACTAAAGGTCTTTTGGCAGAGGGATTGACCGAATGTCAGACGGCACTCGGCTGTAAAGTCCGCTTTGCGGAGGCGACACCCGCCAATCCGTAAAAAATCGTGAGAAAAGGCAAAGTCTTCCTTTACTTTTGGATAAAAATAGAGTAAAATAGAATAAATTACGATCAAGGAGGTGTCGGGAAGATGGCGAAAGAAATGATCGAGGAAATTCGTCGTACCGAAGCGGCGGCAATGCAAACTGTCACAACGGCGGAACAGCAGGGTGCCGAACGGATCGAGGCGGCAAAAGTCCGGGCAAAAGAAACCGTTTCTTCTGCGTGCCGGCAAGCGCAAAAAGCGGCGGAACAGATGATTGCCAATGCCCGAACCGAGAGTGAACAGCAGGCGGAGGAAGCGCGCAAGGAAGCGGCGGTTCGTTGTGTCGAATTGCAAGGCTTGGCAGGAAAAAAACCGCGGGGCGGCTGTTGAGGAAATTA
Source organism: Clostridia bacterium (assembly GCA_017524165.1). Taxonomy (GTDB): domain Bacteria; phylum Bacillota; class Clostridia; order Oscillospirales; family Acutalibacteraceae; genus UBA737. Next base: position 63,522 of record JAFWUH010000002.1, read on the forward strand.
TAAAAATTTTGAAAAGCTAATGTGAATAAACAGGCGTAAAGGATGGTGAGATTGCATGGCAAAACTGACCTGTAAGTTGGTGCATATTTACGGTCTTGAAAAAGAAAAACGCGGTGTTTTAGAACGGTTGCAGGAATTATCGGTTATGGATATCGAAACGGTTTCGGAAGACGAACTGCTCGGGCAAAGCCCGGAGGGATATCAAAAAACCGATACCCAATCGCAAACAACAGCTTACGAACGGCAACTGAGCGACGCGGAAGAAGCACTCAAAATCATAGGACGGCGGTTCCCTGAAAAAAAAGGACTGTTGGCGTCGTTTGAGGGTCCTCCGCTCATTCGCAGGGAAGACTTTTATTTAGACCGTAACGCGATCCAAACGGCGGTTACCGAAATCCATGATGTTTTAGAATGGGAGCGAACGATTGCCGAACAAAAGGCCGAAATCATTCGATTGAAAACCACTGCTGAGCAGATGGCGCCTTATGCGTCGTTGGATGTACCACTCTCATTTTCCGGCACCGCACGCACGACGGCGTTTATCGGTTCGGTTGCCGGGAATTACACCTTGGAAGATCTGTTAACGGCTTTGGCGGAACAGGATCCGACGGTGGATTTTTACGGAGAAATAGTCAGCACCAATTCAGATACATCGTTTGTATTTTTGTGTTGCCCGGTCGCCCAACGCGAGCAGGCGGCGGAAGCGTTGCGAACACTTTCGTTTGCCCGACCGGTGCAGAATACTTCCAAATTGCCGGCGGATAAAATTGCCTCCAAAATGCGGCGTGTAACAGAAGCCGAGCAGAAGATCGAGACCTGCCTGGCAGGCATTCAAAAGGTTGCTGCCAAGCGGCATTCGTTGGAAGTTTTTGCCGATTTCTGCCGTGCAAAAGCGGAGGCGTACCGAACCTTCGGGCAAATCGACTGTACCGCGCACACCGTGCTGATTCGCGGTTATGTGGCGGAAAAGGATATCCCGAAGCTGAAAGAAGCATTGGAACGGGACTTCGCGGTTGTGCTCGAAATTACCGACGCCGATGAACACCGCGCGCCGGTGCAGATGAAAAACAACCGGTTCGCCTCTCCGGCGGAAGCGTTGGTCGAAATGTACTCATTACCGTCGGCAGAGGATATTGATCCTACGCCGATTACCGGATTTTTCTATTATCTGTTCTTCGGAATGATGTTTTCGGACGCCGGATACGGATTACTGATGATGTTGGCAACCGGCTTTGCGTTGACCAGATTAAGACTTTCCAAAGCCATGCGAAAAAGCTGTAAACTGTTTTTGTATTGCGGGATTTCAACCTTTTTGTGGGGATTGGTTTACGGCAGCTTTTTCGGCGACAGCATTGCCGTCTTCAGTGAGAAATTTTTCGGGCACCGCGTGGCGTTGCCCGCGCTCATTGATCCGATGAACGGCGACGCGGTCACGATGCTGATCTTAAGCATTGCATTGGGTATGGTGCAGATTATTGTGGCACTTTGTGCCAAGTTTGCGACCTGTATGAAGAACGGCGACCGTGCCGGGGCGTTTTTTGACGCGGGGCTGTGGATCACAACGCTGGTGGGTATTGTGATTTTCGTCATCGGCGCAACGGTATTTGCACCGGTGAAAACGGCGGGGATTATTCTCGTCGGCGTTTCGGTGCTCGGCTTGATTTTAACGCAGGGACGCGATAAAAAGAATCCGATTGCGCGGATTTTTTCGGGCATTGCGTCGCTTTACGATATCACCGGTTATGTCAGCGACCTGTTATCTTTTTCGCGTTTGATGGCGCTGGGGTTAACGACCTCAGCCATGAGCGCGGTCTTTAATATGCTTTCGGCCATGGGCGGCAAAACAGTGGGTGGCTTTATCCTGCTGATTATCGTTTTCCCGCTCGGTCATGCAATCAACTTCGGATTGAATGTTCTCGGTGCGTATGTTCATACGCTTCGTTTACAGTATGTCGAACTGTTCTCTCGTTTTTATGAGGGCGGCGGCAAAAAATTCCAACCGTTTTCTATGAAAACCAAATATGTCGATTTAGACAGTGCAACAATCAAGGAGGAAAAATTATGATGACATTGGGTACAGTATTGGCACTTTTCGGTGCCGCGGCAGCAACAATTTTTGCAGGAATCGGTTCCGCGAAAGGCGTCGGCATGGCGACCGAGGTCGGCATGGGTGTTTTGGCGGAGGATTCGTCCAAATTCGGTAAAATGCTTGTTTTAGAGCTTTTGCCGGGCACACAGGGTCTTTACGGATTTATTGTTTCCTTTATCGTTTTGACCAAGATCGGCATCTTCGGCGGCTCCGCCGATTTAACCACCTTCCAGGGCGGCATGATCCTGGCGGCTTGTCTGCCGATTGCCATCGGCGGTTTAATGTCCGGTATTGCGCAGGGGAAAGCGGCGGTTGCCGGAATTTCTCTCTTTGCAAAGGATGAAACGGCTTTCCCGAAGGCATTGGTTTCTATTACATTGGTTGAAATTTACGCCTTGTTGGCATTCTTGATTTCTTTCTTAACGGTTATCCTGCTGTAATAGGTGAAGACCATGACAGCAGCGGAAAAAATCTTAGCGGGAATCATGCAATCGGCGGAAGAGACCGCCGGGGAGCGGTTGACCGCCGCCGAAACACAGGCGGCAGAGATTGCACAATCGGCGGAAGCACAAGCCAAACAGGCGGCAGAGGAAATCACCGCCAAAGCCGAAGCACAGGTCGCCATCATTCATGAAACCGGGCGCTCGGGTGCGGCACGAATTATTCGGGACGCTTTACTGCAATGCCGCCGTGCTGAAATAGAGGCAACCTTTGAAACGGCAAAGCAGGAAATATGCGCACTTTCGGATGCGGATTATTTTGACTTTTTGCAATCGGTCTTGGAGGCCACAGCGGCGCAAAGCGGCGCATTGTATTTAAACAAACGCGATTTACAGCGCGACACCGCCGCCTTTGCAAAACAATTGTCGGCGCGGGGTATTTCGCTTTGTGAGGAACCGGCAGATATTGACGGCGGTTTTTTGCTCAAAAACGGCGAAATCGAATTGAATGCATCGTTGACTGCGCTTTTCCGGGAGAAGAAAAGCGAATTGGTCGACGGTGTCAACCGCGTTTTATTTCAATAAAACACGGATTTAAAACGAACCGGGAAAGGATGAGAGTATGCCGGTAAAATCGAGTGGGTTTGCCATCGGCAATCTTCGGGCGAGAGAAAATGCTCTGTTAAAATCGTCCGATTTGTTGCAGCTGGCAGGTCTCAAATCTACAGGCGCTTTGGCAAACGCTCTGCGGGACCGTGGATTCGGGAACCGAACCGGGAACGAAGAGGTTCCGCAGCTATTGACGGCGGCGACCGAGCAACTGTGGCATTATTTGAATGAGATCGTTCCGGAACAAAGCATTTTTCATCCGTTTTTGTTGGAAAATGATTTTCATAATGTGAAGGTGTTGCTGAAAGCGTTGGTGCGTCAGGCAGACGGCAGGGATAGCCTTTTATCACCTTATACGGTTGCGCCGACGGCGATCCGGACAGCCTTGACCGAGAAACGGTACGATTTGTTGCCGGATTACATGCGTGCGCCGGTTTTAAAGAGTTATGAGGCGTTGGTGACGACCGGTGATGCACAGCTGTGCGACGGTCTGTTGGATGCCGCATGTATGCAGGCGCAACTTGATCTGGTGGGGCAAAAGGGGTATCCCAGCGATTTGGCGCGGGATATTTTGACCGAAACGGTGCGGTTTAATACGCTGAAAGCCGCCATTCGCAGTGCGCGTGCCGGAAAAGACGCCGCCTTTTTAAACGATATTTTGGTGGAAACACCGTTTTTATCGAAAGACCGTTTGCGGAACGCCGCATTGGGCGGAGTGGAAAAGGTCTTGGAACTGATGGAGAAAATCGGGGGTACCGTTGCCGAAGCGGCAACTGCGTATCGACAGTCTCCGTCCTATTTTGAACAGTTTTGCGATAATCAGGTCATGCAGATTGCCCGCCGTGCCAAACGGATCACAATGGGCGTTGAACCGCTGATTGGCTATTATATGGCGAGAACGGCGGAAATTCGCAATTTACGGATCATTTACAGCGGAATCAAAACCGGACAACCGCAGGAAATCATTGTGGAAAGGTTGCGTGAACTGTATGGTTAAAATTGCTGTTATCGGGGATAACGAAAGCATAAAGGGTTTTGCCGCCGTCGGTTTGGAAATTTTTCCCTGCGAGCGGGATGAGGACGCACCGGCTTTGTTGAAGCGGGTAGTGGATGCCGGGTACGGCGTCCTATATATTACCGAGCATTATGCTACGGTACTTTCCAAAGAAATCGAAAAACTAAACCGTCAGTTTTCGCCGTCAGTGGTACCGATCCCGGGCGTTTCCGGCAATACCGGCATCGGACGGCAACAACTGAAAGCGGCAGTCGAAAAGGCTGTCGGTTCGGATATTATCTTTCATTCATAATTATTTCGGACGGAGAAAGAGTCCTAAAAGGAGTAGAGCAAATGACAAACGGAACCATCACCAAAGTGGCAGGTCCTCTGGTCATTGCCGAGGGAATGCGCGAAGCCAATATGTACGATGTGGTACGGGTGAGCAGTCAGCATTTGATCGGTGAAATCATCGAAATGCATGAGGATCGAGCTTCTATTCAGGTCTATGAAGAAACGGCGGGATTAGGTCCCGGAGAAACGGTTGTTTCTACCGGAAAACCGTTAAGCGTGGAATTGGGTCCCGGCTTGATCGGGTCGATTTTTGATGGCATTCAGCGTCCTTTGGCTGAAATAATGCGCGTCAGCGGCACCAATTTACAGCGCGGCGTCGAGGTTCCGGCGCTGTCGCGGGAAAAGAAATGGCATTTTACGCCGAAAAAAGCGGTCGGCGATACCGTTGCGGCAGGCGATACGGTCGGTGTCGTACAGGAAACCGATATTGTGGCGCATAAAATTATGATTCCGAACGGTGTCAGCGGCAAAATTGTTGCCTTGACCGAGGGTGATTTTACCGTTGATGAAACGGTCTATTCGGTCGAAACCGCCGACGGCGTTCGCGAATTTGGGCTGATGCAATCCTGGCCGGTGCGTGTCGGCAGACCTTATCAGCGCAAATTATCTCCCGATATCCCGCTCGTTACGGGACAGCGGGTCATTGATACTTTATTCCCGATTGCCAAGGGCGGTGTTGCCGCCGTACCCGGTCCGTTCGGTTCGGGCAAAACGGTCGTACAGCATCAGCTGGCAAAATGGGCGGCGGCTGATATTATCGTGTATATCGGTTGCGGAGAACGCGGCAACGAAATGACCGATGTTCTGAATGAATTCCCCGAGTTGAAGGATCCGCGGACAGGCAATTCCTTGATGGAACGAACCGTCTTGATCGCCAATACCTCGGATATGCCGGTTGCGGCGCGCGAAGCCTCTATTTATACCGGTATTACGATTGCCGAGTATTTCCGTGATATGGGTTATACTGTTGCCTTGATGGCAGACTCGACCTCCCGTTGGGCGGAAGCCTTGCGTGAAATGTCCGGTCGTTTGGAAGAAATGCCGGGCGAGGAAGGTTATCCTGCCTATTTAGGCTCCCGTTTGGCACAGTTTTACGAGCGTGCCGGCCGTGTGATTGTCAACGGTTCCGAGGAGACCGAGGGCGCGCTTTCGGTCATCGGTGCCGTATCGCCGCCGGGCGGTGATATTTCCGAGCCGGTTTCTCAGGCTACATTGCGTATCGTCAAGGTCTTCTGGGGCTTGGATTCTGCGCTGGCGTATAAGCGACATTTCCCTGCCATTAACTGGCTGACAAGTTATTCCCTCTACACCGACATGCTTTCAGGTTGGTTCAATCAACAGGTGAATCCGGAATGGATCGCCTTGCGCGGTCGGCTGATGGGATTGTTGCAGGAAGAAGCTGAGTTGGAAGAGATCGTGAAATTGGTCGGCATGGACGCGCTGTCGCCGCAGGACCGCTTGAAATTGGAAGCCGCACGGTCGATTCGGGAAGACTATCTGCATCAAAACGCGTTTGACGAGGTGGATACCTATACTTCCTTAAAGAAACAGCATCGGATGATGGAGGCAATTTTAGCCTTCTATGACCGCTCGGCGGAAGCGCTGGAAAAGGGTGCGCCGATCGACGCGGTGGTTTCGATGCCCTCGCGTGAGCGGATCGGGCGTTTCAAATACGCGGCGGAGGATACGGTCGAGCAGGAATATCAAAACATTTTACACGCACTTGACAGCGATTTGGATGACGCCGTCAACATGGATGACGAAGCATAAGGAGGGGTTCAAATGGCAAAAGAATACAGAACGATTCGAGAAGTTGCCGGCCCTTTGATGATGGTCAGCGATGTTGAAAATGTCAAGTATGACGAATTGGGAGAAATCGAACTGCCGAACGGCGAAACCCGCCGTTGTAAGGTTTTGGAAATCAACGGCACGAATGCTTTGGTGCAGTTGTTTGAAAATTCGGCAGGAATCAATCTTGCCGGATCGAAGGTTCGCTTTTTGGGACGCGGCATGGAATTGCCGGTATCGCCCGACATGCTTTCCCGCGTTTTTGACGGACTCGGCCGCCCGATTGATAACGGTCCCGAACTGATTCCCGAAAAACGCATGGATATCAACGGTCGACCGATGAATCCGGCGGCAAGAAACTATCCGCAGGAGTTTATTCAAACAGGTATTTCGGCGATTGACGGGTTAAATACCCTTGTTCGCGGACAAAAATTGCCGATTTTCTCGGCATCCGGTTTGCCGCACGCCAACCTGGCGGCACAAATTGCCCGTCAAGCAACCGTCTTGGGCAAAAGCGAACAGTTTGCCGTTGTTTTCGCGGCAATGGGTATTACCTTTGAGGAATCCAACTACTTTATCAATTCGTTCCGGGAAACCGGTGCGTTAGACCGTACGGTTTTATTCATCAATCTGGCAAATGATCCGGCGGTAGAGCGTATTGCAACACCGCGTATGGCATTGACCGCCGCCGAATATTTGGCGTTTGATCAAGGTATGCAGGTATTGGTTATCATGACCGATATCACCAACTATGCCGACGCGTTGCGTGAGGTTTCTGCCGCACGCAAGGAAGTGCCCGGTCGCCGCGGCTATCCGGGATACATGTATACCGACTTGGCAACGCTTTATGAGCGTGCCGGACGGTTAAAGGGCAAAGACGGGTCTATTACGCTGATTCCGATTCTGTCTATGCCCGAAGACGATAAAACCCACCCGATTCCCGATCTGACGGGATATATTACCGAGGGACAGATCATCCTTTCGCGCGAACTGTACCGTAAGGGCGTTTTGCCGCCGATTGATGTTCTGCCGTCTTTGTCCCGTTTGAAGGATAAGGGTATCGGCGCAGGGCGTACGAGAGAAGACCATGCTTCGACCATGAATCAGCTCTTTGCCGCCTATGCCCGCGGTAAGGATGCGAAGGAATTGATGGTGATTTTGGGCGAGGCCGCGCTGACAGATATCGACAAGCTCTATGCCGAGTTTGCCGACCGGTTTGAAAAAGAGTATGTTTCGCAGGGCTTTGACACCAATCGCACCATTGAAGAGACCTTAAACCTCGGTTGGAAATTGCTGTCTATTTTGCCGCGCAGTGAATTAAAGCGTATCAATGACCGGTTGCTGGATCAATATTACGGCAAAAAATAAGGAGTGAAAACCCCATGGCGGTTCTTAATGTCAACCCCACCCGTATGGAATTGACGCGGTTGAAAAAACAATTGAATACGGCGTTAAGAGGCCATAAATTGCTGAAGGATAAGCGTGACGAATTGATGCGGCAATTTTTGGATACGGTGCGTGAAGTCAAGGTGATGCGGGAAGAGACCGAAAAGAAGATCAACCTCGTGCATACCCACTTTCTGTTGGCTTCCAGCGTAATGTCCAAAGAAACCTTGGACGCCGCCCTGATGTTCCCCAAGCAGGAGGTTTTTCTGGAAACCGGCAAGAAAAATATTATGAGCGTCGACATCCCGACCTATGATTATAAAACCCGCACCGGAGAACAATCGGATATTTATGCCTACGGTTTTGCCTCCACCTCGTTTGAGTTGGATGACGCCGTCGGCGGTTTGGCAGAACTGTTGCCGCAGTTGTTGATATTGGCAGAAAAGGAAAAGGCGGTTAAACTGATGGCGGATGAAATTGAAAAAACCCGCCGCCGCGTTAACGCGTTGGAGCATGTTTTGATCCCGCGTTATCAGGATACGATCCATTTTATCGCCGGTAAATTAGAGGAAAACGAGCGTTCTTCCCGTGCACGGTTGATGAAGGTCAAGGATATGATGATCGAAGAACAAATCACCTATAAGCGGAATCATCCTGATGCGGTTTAAGGAGATACCATGAAATTAAAAAGTAGTTTTATATTGCGTGAAATCGCAGGAGAAATTACCGTGTTACCGGCAGGGGATCAGGATCAATATAACCTTTTGGTCACGCTGAATGAAACGGGTGCTTTTCTTTGGAAAAAACTAGAACAGGAAACATCCGCAGAGCAGTTGGTTGCAGATCTTACGGCAGAATATGCGGTGGACGAGGTAACCGCCAAAGCGCATATTTCGGCTTTTTTGCAAAAGTTGAGAAATTTTGATTTGATTACAGAGTAAAAAACTTGACAAATCAAAACGGTTGTTGTATGATGAAGAAAATGTTGATGAGGACAGTAGTTTTTTTGCTGCGGTGCAGAGAACAGGGTCATCGGCTGTAAGCCTTGTCGAGCAGGGAAAAAATGAGACCGCCTCGGAGTGCCATGGGTCAAAAACATGGACGTTTTACCCGCGTTAAGGGTGTGAAAGTGCCGCTCTTCGGAACGGAATGTGGGTGGAACCACGGAGTGATTTTTAAACTTCGTCCCTTTTTCGGGACGGAGTTTTATTTTTTTGGGAGGTTTTTGAATGAACATTATGTTGAAAGACGGTTCCTCGTTGACCGTTCAGGAACAAGCTACCGCGTTGGAGGCGGCAAATGCCATCAGCGCCGGATTGGCACGCGCGGCATGCGCGGCAAGAATTAATGGAAAGAATGCAGATTTGCGTACCGTGTTGCAGGATGGCGATACTTTGGAAATTTTGACCTTTGTCGACGACTACGGGAAGTGGACTTTTCGTCATACCGCGTCTCATATTATGGCGCAGGCGGTAAAACGACTGTTTCCTGCCGCAAAGCTGACCATCGGTCCGGCGGTAGAGGACGGATTCTATTATGACTTCGATATAGATGAGAAATTTACCCCGGATGATCTCAAGACTATTGAAGAAGAGATGAAGAAGATCGTCAAAGAAAATCTTCCTTTAGAGCGGTTTACGATGAATCGCGCCGAAGCGATTCAATTCTTTACCGAAAAGGAAGAACCGTATAAAATCGAGCTGGTCGAAAACCTGCCGGAGGACGCTGAAATCAGCTTCTACCGTCAGGGAGAGTTTACCGATCTTTGCGCCGGCGCACACTTGATGTCTACCGGCAGTGTCAAGGCGTTTCGTCTCACCTCGGCAACCGGCGCCTATTGGCATGGCGATTCTTCAAAGAAAATGCTCTGCCGTGTTTACGGTACCGCGTTCCCTAAAGCAAGCGAGTTGGAAGAGCATTTGGCAAAGCTGGAAGAGGCCAGAAAACGCGATCACAACAAATTGGGTCGTGAATTGGAATACTTTACCACGGTCGATGTGATCGGTCAGGGATTGCCGATCTTGTTGCCCAAAGGTGCGAAAGTCATACAGATCCTACAGCGTTTTGTTGAGGACGAGGAATCCCGCCGCGGTTGGCTGTTGACCAAAACACCCTATATGGCAAAACGCGAACTATACAAGCTTTCCGGTCACTGGGATCACTATCTGGACGGTATGTTTGTGCTCGGCGATCCTGAGGATGAGACAAAAGAATGCTTTGCACTGCGTCCGATGACCTGTCCGTTCCAATATCAGGCTTATTTGAACCGCGCGCGTTCCTACCGCGATTTGCCGCTTCGCTATGACGAAACTTCCACCTTGTTCCGAAATGAGGACAGCGGTGAAATGCACGGACTGATCCGCGTGCGCCAATTCACCATTTCCGAGGGTCATTTAATGTGCACGCCGGAACAGTTGGAGGACGAATTCCGCCGTTGTCTGGAACTGGCAATTTATATGCTCAAAACCATCGGTTTGTATGAGGATGTTTCTTATCGTTTTTCGCAATGGGATCCGCAAGACCGTGAGAAGTATATCGGTACCGACGAACAGTGGGATGAAGCACAGGGCATGATGAAGAAAATTCTCGACCACCTGGAGATTCCCTATAAGATCGGTGTCGGCGAGGCCGCATTCTACGGCCCGAAGCTGGATATTCAAATCAAAAATGTCTTCGGCAAAGAAGATACCTTGATTACGATTCAAATTGATCAGATGCTGGCTGAAAAATTCGGCATGGAATATGTCGACCGCGACGGCGTCAAAAAGAATCCGTGCATCATTCACCGTACTTCCATGGGTTGTTATGAGCGCACCTTGGCACTCTTGATCGAAAAGTATGCCGGCGCCATGCCGTTGTGGCTGTCACCGGAACAGGTGCGTATTTTGTCTATTGCCGACCGCCATTTGGATTATGCCTATGAAGTGAAAAAACAGTTGGAAGCCAAAGGCATCCGTGTAACGGTGGATGAGCGCAACGAGAAGATCGGCTATAAGATTCGGGAAGCACGGTTGGAGAAGTTGCCGTATCAACTGATTGTTGGCGACAGCGAAGTGGAAAACGGCACCGTTTCGGTGCGTGAGCGCGGAGAAAACGGTGATCTCGGTTCCATGTCGGTAGCCGATTTTGTCGCCCGCGTGGTGGATGAAAATGAGCGTAAAGTGATCAAGTAAAAGGGGAAACAATATGGAAGAAAAAGGCTTTACACTTCGACAAACTTCAATTGCCAAAGGATTTGCCTGCTTACTGCTGTTATTCCATCATTTGTTTTATAACAGCCCGGAATATTATACGCTTTTCGTTTCGGTCTTTAATTTCGGGGGGGTGCCCCTTGAATGCAAAGTCGCACCGTTGGGGAAGGTCTGCGTCTATATGTTTTTATTTCTAAGCGGATTTGGTGTTAGTTTTGTGCTTGAGCGAAATCGGGAAAAGAAAAATCCGTGGCGTATCTCCCTGCGTTTTGTTTGGAAGTTGATGTTCGGATTTTGGGTGATCTATCTTCTGTTTGTACCGTGGCAACCGTTGATCGGTCATCAGCCTTATACTTCGTGGAAAGAAATTGTGCTGGATTTAACGGGATTTTGCTATTTTCCGGGATACGGTTGGCTGAACGGTAACACGATGAATAAAACATGGTGGTATATCTCTCTGGCGTTGTTGTGTTATGTCTTGACACCGCTTTTCGATTGGCTTACCGAAAAGACCAACTGGTTAGGCGTGCTCCTTTCGGCAGGAATAATCGTTGGCATTTCCGGTTGGTTGCTTCCGAAGGATACCATTTATTTTGTGGCTTATCTTTTCGGCATGATGTTTCAGAAAGCGCGGATTTTTGATTATTTTGAAAAATACCGTCAATCAAAAAATGCCCTAACTTTTATTGTGCCTATTGCTTTTTTAGGGGTTTCGGTTTTAGCAAAACTATGGAACGATGCCTTATTTTGGTTTCTGCCCTTAATGTTATGTTGTATCTTATTTTCGTTTCTGTGTTTGTCGCGCATAAAGTATTTATCGGCAACCTTGGCATTTATTGGCAAGCATTCGGCAAATATCTTTTTGTTCCATACTTTTTTGTTTCGATATATGATAAATGTTTTTTATGCGCCAAAATATTCTGTGCTGATTTATTTCATATTTTTAGCTGTTTGCCTCTTTGTTTCGGCGTTTATTGAAAAAATTAAACAATGGACACGGGTTAATCGTTTGGAAAAATTTGTTTCGGAAAAAATTGAGGGAAAGTCGAAGAAGTGCGTGGAATATTGATTTGCGAGGTTTAAATTTGTGAAAAAGTCTTTTGATTTGAAAACGGTGGATTTGGTGCTGATTGCCGTTTTCACCGTGTTTATTGCCGTTTGTTCTTGGATTGTGGTTCCCGGTGTGGTGCCGTTTACGATGCAAACATTCGGCGTGTTTTTAACGGTAAATGTTTTGGGCGGTAAAAAAGGCACTATTTCGGTGCTGCTTTATCTGTTGATCGGTGCGATCGGGGTACCTGTTTTTTCCGGATTTACCGGTGGCATTGGTGCATTGTTAGGAACAACCGGCGGTTATTTGCTCGGATTCTTCTGTATTTCGCTGGCAGGATGGATTGCAGAATCCCTGTTTGGGACGAAAACAGTTGTTACGGTGATTGCAATGACGATCGGTCTGATCGCGTGCTACCTGTTTGGCACGCTGTGGTTTCTGACGGTTTATGCGAAGACAACCGGTGCGGTCGGTTTTTGGACGGCATTGACATGGTGTGTTTTCCCGTTTGTGCCGTTTGATTTGATCAAAATGATCTTGGCGATATACCTTGCCAAAAAACTCAAACCGCTTTTAAAGCAGTAAAATCAGCCGTATCGGCGAATCTTTGATCGGGTTCAATACTTTTATCAGAAAAACCGGTATCATCCATATAAAACAGGATAATACCGGTTTTTTCAGGTTAACGAAATACTAAAAGTGCGGAAAAGTTGAAATGTTCATATTTCTGCGTTAAAATGAAATGGATATATATAAATAACAGGAGGATAACATGATGAAAATTAAAGCGGTGCAATTCAGGAAAGATGGATTTTATACACAACCCTTCGCTTTCGGCGGCGAAGACGGCATGGAAAGGTTTGACAAAAATATTCGGTATCGCGGCAGTTTGCAGAACTACCTGATTGAGACCGAAAACGAGGTCATTCTCGTGGATACCGGTCTTCCTGCCGGAACCCCGGAAGAGGCGCCGGAGGAGAACTCGTTAGCATACACCGGTAAAGATATATGCAGTTATATGGAGGCGCTCGACGCGCTTGGCTACCGGCCGGAACAGGTCACAAAGATTTTGCTCACGCATAAGCATGCCGACCATTCGGGCGAGCTGAAGTCTTTTTCCAATGCCAAAATCTATGTAAACGCGGATGAACTATCCGCTAACGAGCTGCAAGGGATTCCAAACATTGTTCCCGTAGCGTTTGCCGACGGCGCATATTACAATTTTCCGGAAAGTCAAAAAATCGTTGATGGCGTTTATTTGATCAAAGCTAAAGGTCACACAAACGGCAACAGCATTGTAATCGCGGAAAATGACGGACTTTTCTATATGCTCCATGGCGATATAACTTATGTAGATGAGGCTTTGTATGAAAACAAGCTTTCCGTCGTATTTGAAGATCTCCCCGCCGCCCGCGAGACGCTTGACCGGGTACGGGAATTTGTTCGTAATCATCCAACCGTCTACTGCGGTACACACACGCCGCAGGGATATGAAAATCTGGAGGTAAATCGCGTGATAGACCTTGATAATCCAGTCCCAACGGTATACGCTGAAGTTGAATTTTCCAAAAAAAAGACCACCGGGAAGTATGTTTGTGCAATATGCGGCTATGTCTACGATCCTGCCGAGCATGACGGCGTCGCCTTTGAAGATCTGCCGGAAGACTGGAAATGCCCTCGCTGTAAACAACCTAAAAGCAAATTCAATCCTGCATAAGCAGAAGAACAAGGTTGCATAATGCTATGAAGTATTTGGTACATAGGGGGATAAAAATACCGCTGATTGGTTTCGGCTCGTACGGATTTGGCTTGGATAGCCAAACGGCGCGGTCGGAAGAAAATACGGTGAGAAGCGGTGTGGAGTCCTTTGGCATGACGCTGATTGATACCGCTGAATCCTACGGTGACGGTGCCGGTGAACGATTCCTCGGAAAAATCATAAAGGATTTTAACCGGAACGATCTTTTCATTGTGGATAAGATACTCCCCGAAAATGCAGAAAAAAACGGCTTCTTCACTTCATGCCGCAACTCATTGGATCGTCTCGGTGTGGATTCGATCGACCTTTACCTGTTGCATTGGCGGGAAGGATTGGCACTGCAGGGGGTTGTCGATGGCATGGAGGAGCTTGTCCAAAGCGGAATGATCAAGCATTGGGGCGTATCCAATTTTGACACCGCGGACATGGCGGAATTATTTGACTGCGTGAATGGCGAAAATTGCTTCTGCAATCAGATACTCTACAATATTTGTACGCGTGGACCAGAATATGAATTAATACCCTGGTGCAAGGAACATGATGTTCTTGTCATGGCATATTCTCCGCTTTGTCACGGCGAAAAGGATCGTTTGGCAGTTGCTCGTCATCCGCGTGTGGCAGATATCGCGCGCCGTGAAAACAAGACGCCCGAATCACTGATGCTGTCTTTTGTCATCCGTAATAATGATCTCGTGACGGTCTTTAAAACATCGGATATAAATCGGTTAAAGAATAATATGCAAAATGTTTTTGCACCGATTACCAAAGAAAACGATAAGGCTTTATCGCAGCTATTCCAGGCGCCGGACAGGCGAACAAAGTTAAAAACGATTTAATCTTCATCCGCGGGAGGGAACATCAATATGAATATCATAGAAAATAAAACTTACGACAAGGAACGAGCTTTATACAACATCAGCGAAACCGAGGTTCGGCATTGTACCTTTGCCGGTTCGGCAGACGGTGAATCGGTATTGAAAGAGACGAGAAACATTGTGGTCGATCAATGCACCTTCTCGTTGCGATATCCCGTTTGGCACGCAAAGGGCTATAAAATCAAGGGATCGGTACTGGATGAAAAAACAAGGGCTCCGATCTGGTATTCGACCGCCGGGGTGATCGCTGATACGAAAATAACAGGGGTAAAAGCGCTGCGTGAATGTGCCGATACGGTGATTGAAAACTGTGAAATTGACTCGACAGAATTCGGTTGGAAGACCGATCGGACGCAGATGTCCAATAGTAAATTGACCTCGGAATACGCTTTTTTTGACGCCAAAAATGTTTCTTTGGATCAAGTGGATTTTCATGGGAAATATTCTTTTCAATATGTCGAAAACCTCGAAATCAGCAATTCAAATCTCGATACCAAAGACGCATTTTGGCATTCCAAAAATGTTATCGTAAAAGACTCTGTTATCAAGGGCGAGTATTTGGCTTGGTTTTCGCAAGGGCTTACGCTGATCAACTGCAAAATAATCGGCACGCAACCGCTTTGCTACTGTGAGGATCTCAAACTGATTGATTGCGAGATGATTGATTGCGATCTGTCCTTTGAGTATTCCGCGGTGGATGCAACGGTTAAAGGTTATTTGGAGTCCATTAAAAATCCAAAATCGGGCGTCATTCGGGTCGATGAGGTGGGCGCTGTCATTACAGAAGAATCCATCGTTGAAAGTAAAGCGCAAATTATCATATCGAAAAAATAGACGCTGTAAAAGAACCATTGAAACCAAAAATACCGAGACCGCCTTTCGGTGATCTCGGTATTTCCGTATTTGAATTTTGCTGATTCGGCTGAACTTTGGTTAAGCATAGCGTGATGATCCGAACCCGCCTGAAACGGCGTGTTTTCGGCATCCTTGTTGCTTGTCGTCCTTATAGGGCGTCAGCCCAATCTCGTCCTCCGCACAAAATTCTGCACGAAAACGCGCACGTTTCAGGTCGTAGAATTTTATCGGAAACGGATTTGGGGTTATGCAAGGCAAAAACGCAGGAAATCCTGACGGATTTCCGAGTATTTTAACGAAGCAGAGCGCAAAATTCGTCCGCTAAAATCGGTGTTCGGATCATCGCGCTATGCTTATGGCTCAACCGTCGAAGCTTTTTTCTCTTTTTTACGCTGCTCTATCAAGATTTCATCATCATTGCAACCGGTTTGTGTATGACGGAAGAAGATGAAATAAATCAGTACACACAGAACAATTAAGCCATAAGCACAGTAGACAACCGCCTCCTGTTTGGCGTCAAATTTCGATTTGATGCCGAAAACTTCAATGATAATAATCAAAGCCGGGGTAATATAGCGCACCATGACGGAATAAATTGCCGCTAAAACCGGATGGATTTTTTTGCGGGTTCCATGTTCTTCCATTTCCTGAATTGCCTTTTTCGGCTGAATGATCCAACCCACCGAAATGCAGGCAAGCAGAGCGCCGACCGGCATCAAAACCGTATTGGTCACCTCGTCGAAGAAGGTCAGCCAATCCAAGCCGAAGAGGGTCGGTCCCTCGCCCTCGGCAATGGCAACTTTACCGAGCGAAATGCCGACCGGGATGGAAACGGCAAAACAAATAAGAGCTACAATTAAAGCGGAAATCTTGCGGGTAATCTTAAATTTTTGAATGATAAATTGCGTTACAACTTCAATCAAAGACATTACCGAGGTCAAAGCCGCAATGGCAACCATGGCAAAGAAGAGGAAGGAAACAATGTTTCCGGCAAATCCCATGGATTTAAAGACATCAGGAAGAATGGCAAAAATTAAGGCAATACCCTGGGAACTTTGTAATAAATCCGGGTCGAAGTGAGCAACCGCCGGGAAGATGGCAAGACCGGCTAAAAGGGCAACCAAAGTATCGAACAAACAAATCATGGCGGTGGATTTTACGATATTGATTTCACCGCCGGTATAGGAACCGTAGGTGATCATAATACCCATGCCGAGAGAAAGGGAGAAGAAAGCCTGTCCCATAGCGCCCAAAACGCCGCTTAAACCAAGACTTTTGAAGTCGGGATTGAGGTAGAAGGCTAAGCCTTCTTTGACGCCCTCGCCGAGGGTCAAGGAGTAAATAACAATGCCGACTAAAATCAAGAATAATGTAGGCATTAAGGTCTTGGAAATTTTTTCAATGCCCTCTTTGACCCCGCACATGATAATAAGGATAGCCAAAAGAATGAAAACACCGCTGTACAGGGTAACTTCTCCGCTATTCACCGAAAAGGTACTGAGTATGCCGGAATTTCCCCGGAAAGAATGCAGGGTGTATTTGATGGTGTAGCCGCCGAGTACCGAATAGTAACAGGTGATGAAAAAAGGAATCAAAATGGCGATCAAGCCAAACCATCCCAAGTTTTTGTTTACCATTTTGTAAGCGGTGATCGGGTTTGCGTGTGCGCGTTTGCCGATGTGAATTTCGCTCAACATGGTTACAAAGCCGATCAATAATACACAGGCGATATAAACAAAAACAAATGCCGCGCCGCCGTTTACAGCGGTTTTATAAGGGAATGCCCAAAGGTTGCCGAGTCCGATTGCGGAACCCGCGGCAGCCAGGATAAAGCCGATACTGCTGGTAAATCCGACTTTTTTCTTTTTCATGATCAAAACTTCTTTCTTCAAAGTGGTTTTTTAATTGTATCCTTTTTTTGACAATTTGTCAAGCCAAAGCAAAAGACTTGCTTTTTTGCAAAAATCATGCTATACCGAAAACAAAGGAGAAAACGATGATTTTACATCCGATTGAACCGATTTATGATGCACACGCAACCATACTGATCCTCGGCAGTTTTCCCTCGGTACGCTCGCGGGAGCAGGGGTTTTTTTACGGACATCCGCGCAATCGCTTTTGGGCGGTGACCGCGGCAGTCTTTGAGACAGAATGCCCGAAAACCGTGATAGAGAAACGAGCGTTTTTGCTGGCAAACCGTATAGCTGTTTGGGATGTGCTCGCCGCCTGCGAAATTCGTGGCAGTGCCGACAGTTCTATCCGTCAGGCAGTGCCGAATGACCTTTCCTGCATCCTGGAAACGGCGCCGATTCGACGGATTTTTGTCAACGGAAAAACAGCTGAAGCCTATTACAAGCGTTATTTGGAATCGACCGTTGGGCGAAAAGCGGTTTGCCTGCCGTCGACCAGTCCCGCTAATGCCGCATGGTCGCTCGAAAGATTGATTACAGCATGGCGGCAAATTCGATTAGACGGATAAAAAGATTCCCTGCCAATGTGAAGCGACAGGGAATCTTTTTTATTGAATTTCGGTAACGGTAAGAATACCGTTTTCCACGCGAAAGGAAACCGTATAGGTGGAAAAGCTCATCTTATAGATGCGCGTCGCATCCTCCTGATAGGAAGGGCGCGGGTCATTGGTCAGCATTTTGCGCAAGGCTTTTCGTTTTTCGGGTGGAATTTTTTGTTCCCATGCAGGAGGGATTTCAACCGAAAGCCGATCCCCCAAAACCGCTTCGGCAAATCCGCCGACAGCATCGGGATGGGCATCGGTAAAGGGAAGATAGGGCTTGATATCCAATATCGGCGTTCCATTCATCAAGTCGGCACCGCGAACCAGCAAGACCGTTCCGCGATCCGGCGTGTTCTCCACGCCGATCAGTTTGACCGAAGAAAGTCCAATGGCGTTTGGACGAAAGGGAGACCGGGTGGCAAATACACCGACACGGCGGTTGCCGCCTAAACGCGGCGGTCGTACGGTAGGGTGCCAACCTTGATCTTTATTTTCCGAAAACTGCCATAATAACCACAGATGAGAAAATCCTTCGATCCCACGAAGTGCCTCTTTGACCCGATATTCTTTTTCAAACACGATCAAAGAGGTTAAATCGTCGATCAATCCGCTTTGTCTCGGAATGCCGAATTTTCCCGAAAAATCATTCTCGATATGAGCGATCAGGCAATGAGAAACGGTTTTATTCATCGAAGAAACGCTCGGTTTACTTGACCGGCTTCAAATGCCAGATGTTTTTAACATAGTCGTCAATTGAACGATCCGCGGCAAAAATGCCCGATTTGGCAATGTTCATTAAGGACATGCGGTTCCAAATGTCGGGTTGTGCATAAAGCTCCGCGGCGCGTTGCTGTGCACGGCAGTAGTCGGCAAAATCAGCCAGCGCCATATAATGGTCGTGATTCTTGAGGGTATTGTAAATATCGGAAAAATCGGTGCCGCCAATGCCGTTGCCGATAAAGTCTAAAGAACGGCGCAATTCGGCGTTGTTGTTATAATAACCGATGGGGGAATAGCCATTCTTTTGCAAGGTAAGCACTTCACTGGTCTGCATACCGAAGATGAGAATGTTATCGTCGCCGACAGCCTCATGAATCTCGACATTGGCGCCGTCTTCGGTGCCTAAGGTAACGGCGCCGTTCATCATCAGCTTCATATTGCCGGTTCCGCTCGCCTCGGTCGATGCCAAAGAAATCTGTTCACTGATATCGGCGGCGGGGATCATCAACTCTGCTAAAGTGACGCGGTAATCTTCCAAGAAAACGATCTTTAATTTATCGTTGATCGAACGGTCGTTTTCAATGACGGTAGAAAGCTTATAAAGCATCTGAATAATTTTCTTGGCAAAGAGGTATCCGGGGGCGGCTTTGGCACCGAAAACATAGGTCTTGGGCGTAAATTCCGCGTTCGGATTTTCTTTAAGGTAGAAATATTCATTGATGATGTGCAGGGCGTTCAAGTGCTGACGCTTGTATTCGTGCAGGCGTTTGACCTGCATATCAATCACCGAATCAGGATCAATAACCGTGCCGATATTAGCTTTTACATACTTGGCAAAGCGCATTTTATTATGGCGCTTGATTTCCGCCAAGCGGTCTAAAACGGCTTTATCATCGGCAAAGGCGGTTAATTTTTCCAGCTGTGCCGCATCCTTTATAAATCCGTCACCGATGGTTTCGGTCAAGAAAGAAGTCAACTCGGGGTTGGCTTGGCAAAGCCAGCGGCGGTGTGCAATACCGTTGGTGACATTGGTGAACTTTTCGGGGGTCAAGCGGTAATAATCCTTGAACAACTCATCCACCAAAATTTTACTGTGCAGGCGGGAAACACCGTTGACGGTGTGGCAGGCGGCAACGCAGAGATTCGCCATGCGGATCACGCCGTTTTGGATAATAGCGGTGCGCTCGACCATCGCCGGATCGCCGGTACGGCTTAACACCTCTCCGCGATAGCGGCGGTCGATTTCCTGAACGATTTGGTAGATACGCGGAATACGCGCGCGGAAAAGTCCTTCCGGCCAGCATTCCAATGCCTCGGACATGATGGTATGGTTGGTGTAGGCGACGGTACGGTTTACCAAATTCCATGCGTCTTCCCAACTGTATCCGCATTCATCCAACAAAAATCGCATTAATTCCGGAATGGAAAGCGTCGGGTGGGTATCGTTAATATGAATAGCCACCTTATCAGGCAGGTTATCCAAGGTATTGTATTTGCGCAAATGACGGTTTAAAATATCCTGAATGGAAGCCGAGACCAAGAAATACTGTTGACGAAGCCGCAAGGATTTTCCCTCGTGATGATTGTCTTCCGGATATAAAACTTTGGAGATGGCTTCGGTCATAGCGCGTTGCTCCAAGGCGCGAACATAGTCTCCCTGATTAAAGGCGGACATATCAAAATCCTGACACTCGGCACTCCACAAACGCAGTACATTAACGGTTTTCCCGTCATTGCCGGCAACCATCATGTCATACGGCATGGCGCGGACACTGTGATAACCGGTATGCTCGATATGGTGGAAGTTGTTTTCATCCCACCAGTCGGAAATATGACCGTCAAAATGCACATCTACCGCCGATGACGGACGCTGTTGCAACCACACACTGCCGCCCGGCAGCCAAAAATCGGGCATTTCGGTCTGCCAGCCGTCAACTAACTTCTGGCGGAAGATGCCAAGCTCGTAGCGAATGCAATAACCCATGGCAGGATAACTGCCGCTGGAAAGTCCGTCCAAAAAACAGGCTGCCAAGCGTCCGAGACCGCCGTTGCCGAGACCGGCATCGGGTTCAAAGTCGTAAAGACGATCCAATTTAACATGAAATTTGGCAAGCGCCTTTTCCATGGTTTCGGTCAAGTCTAAATTAAAGAGACTGTTTTTGAGGGTACGACCCATCAAAAATTCCATGCTCAAATAGTAAACGGTTTTGGCTTCCTGCTCATTGGTTGCCTTCTTAAATTTAGCGCGGCGTTCGCCCATTAAATCCATCAACACCAATGCGGTAGCTTTGTAAAAGATTTCATCCGACGCCTGGTCGGGGGTGACACCGAAGTTGTGGGACAGCTTTCGTTCGATCAACGAACAAAGCTGTGAAATAGTCGGTTTTGCCATAAAATAACTCCTCCGTATTTTACCGTTTTGTTTTTCCTGTTTGCCAAAATCTGTTATCCATTATACAATGCTTTGCTTCCATTTTCAAGTAGTATCTATCGGGATAATTGTACTGTTTTTTGGGCTTTATGCACAAAAATAAATTTAATAAATTCAAAAAACGAAAATTTTTTAATCATAATGACGAACAAGTTCTTGCTATAGAAAAGGAGAAAATAAATGAAGCACGGCGCGTTTTATTCGCTCATAGAGGGAGCACTTTTTCCACTCACGCCAATTCGTTTCACGGCTTTGTGTTAAAAGACCCTCAAAATGACGGCGAATTTCAAGGACGGTCTGACTTTCGGAGAGCCAAACGCCGCATTCAAAATGCAGTAAAAAACTGCGGTAGTCCATATTGACGGTGCCCACTGTTGCCACGCGGTCATCGGAGACAAACAGCTTGGAATGGATAAAGCCGGGAGTGTATTCATAGATACGCACGCCTGCCGCCGACAATTCGCCGTAGTTGTACTGCGTGACGGCATGAACATAGGGCTTGTCGGGAATATGGGGCGTCAAAATCCGCACATCGACCCCGGATTTCACCGCCATGCAAAGGGCGGCGATCATTTTACGGTTTAAAATCAAATAAGGAGAGGTCAAATAGACATAGCGCTGTGCTGTGTGGAGAATCTGCAAATAAATTCCTTCGGCGGGATTTTTTAGACTTAACGGCCCGTCACAATAGGGAAGACAAAATCCGGGATGATCGGGGGACGGCGTTGCTTTCGGCAGGCGAAGACGGATTTTCTCTTTGGTCGAAAAAGTCCAAAGCGTGCAAAACATGACGGCAAAGCTCTGTGCCGCACTGCCGCGGAGAAATACGGCACAATCCATCCAATAACCAAACCGACGGATCCGGTTAATGTATTCATCGCCAATATTAAAACCGCCCATCACGGCAAGCTCGCCATCAATAATGATCATTTTTCGATGATCGCGGTTGTTCATAAAGAGGTTAACGGCCGGGTGGATGCGGTTGAAGGACGCGACCTGCAAACCGTCCTGCCGCAGAAGAGCCATCAAGTTTTTTTGTTGTCGGTTGACCGAGCCAAAATCATCAAAGAGAATGCGCACCTCGACCCCTTCGGTCTGCTTTTGCCGTAGAAGGGTATGTATGGCATGCCACATTTCCCCATCTGCCAAGATATAAAACTCTAAAAAAATAAAGCGTTTTGCCGCTTGCAGTTCTTTTAAAAGAAGCGGGAAAAAATGCTCGCCGGGGGCGAAAAATTCAACGGCGGTATCCCGGTATAACGGAAAGCCTGATTCGCGCATCAGGTATTCCGCCTGGCGGGCGGCAACAGCATTTTGCCGGCGCAAATCGGCAAGCACGGTACCGTCGCGCGAAAGAAAGGACAAATAATGTGATTCGCATTCGGTCATACGCCGCCGTAACAAGGGAAATAACCGACCGCTGCCCCATAAAAAATAAACAGCGATCCCAAAAAAAGGAAAGATCAAAATCAGGATAATCCACGCAAATTTATACCCGTCGTCAAAACGGCGGGTGAGTATAAAAACAACCGTAACAACGGCAGTTACTTCCGATAACAACCAGATTAAAAAGAACTTGGAAGAAAGAGTATAAAGCAGGACAAACAGCAAAATGAGTTGACAGACTAACAGGAGGGCAGAAATCATAAACCGCAGGGGGAATGCTGTGCGTTCGACTTTGGTTTTCATGAAAATACCCTCCGGTCAGATAATTAATGATCCTCTTTGATGCCGTTTCGGACAAATATTTTAAAAAGTGCTTTGGCGTTAAACGGGATCAGCGGGTAAAGATAGGTTCTGCCCAAAAGGGTTTGATTGAAAAACAGCAATACAAAGGTCAGCATCAATCCGCCCAATAATCCCCAAAGACCGAAAAATTCGGTCAAAACCAAAAGTACCATCCGTTCAAATTTCAAGGCATAGGCCATTTCAAAGCTTGGCAACGAATAGCTTGCTATTGAGACAAACGCCATATACAAAACCGCTTCATTGATAAACCATCCGGCGTCGATGGCAAACTGCGAAAGCAACAGTCCGCCGATGACCCCCAAAGAATTGGAAAGGGAATCGGGCGTGTTGAGCGACGCCATGCGAAGTCCGTCTACCACCAGTTCCAAGACTAAAAACTGCACGAAGATCGGGACGGCACCCGGTTCGACCGGTAAGAGAAATCCCAACCAGTCTGGCGCGACGCCGGGATGATCGACCAGATAAAGATAAATCGGCGCCGCTACCACCGTCAAAACAGAAACCACGGCACGCAGCATTCGCGTATAGGTGCCGACCAGCGGCATAAAATAATAGTCGTCAATCTCACGGAAAAAATCCGCAAACGAGGTCGGTATAATCATGACCGAAG
>JAFWUH010000024.1 GCA_017524165.1 Clostridia bacterium
GAATTGGAGTAAAACCGAAAAGCACTTTCTGTCGGGGAAGTGCTTTTTGTCATAAGCGGGAGATATCGTTCATACTCTTTATTAGAAAATAATTGGAGTGTGGAAGCGATGGATTCAAAAAAAATCAAAACACAGCTGTTTCAAAACGAAACGATCTTTCAGGAATCGACCGAGCAACCGATCGACGCCGACTTTACTTTGCCGGATTACTGTGCTTCGATCAGCCGGATTTTAAAATGTCGCGCCGTATCGCGGATTGCATCCAAAGGAATGAACGGACGAAATATCACGGTAGACGGCAATGTGACCGTGACGCTCCTATATGCGGATGATGAAAACAAAATTTACGGTTATGAATATCAGTATCCGTTCAATAAGTCTTTTGAAATGCCGGTTGACGGAGAGGGCGGAACCTTGATCTGTAAGAGCCGATGCGAATACTTGAATTGCCGTGCGGTGACGGGGAGAAAAGTTGATCTTCACGGTGCTGTCAGCTTGAGCGTTTGCGTTTCCAAACGAAAAAGTAACGAATTACTGTCGGATTTCGATGACGACGGCGTAGAATTGCGGCGCGGTACAGTACCGACGACCGTTCCGATGGGAAGCGCGGAAAAATATTTAATGATGGAGGAGGAAATCGAACTCGGACAAGGGCAACCGCCGGTACATAATCTTTTGCGATATGAATCAAGAGTGCTTTTGCGTGAAAAAAAGTTGCTTCATGACAAGGCAGTTATTAAAGGCGACCTGCTTTTAACAATTTTGTACTGTTCGGAAAACGGAAATCTTCAAACGGTGAAAAGTATCTTGCCGTTTAGTCAGATCGTAGAGCTCAACGGGGTAGAGGAGGGTTGTCTTTGTGACGCTTCGGCGGAGTGCGCCGGACTGGAATTGAAACCGCGGCAATCGGTTTCCGGGGAGATCCGCAGTTTCTCGCTCACAGCAAAACTGCTGATTTGTGTGCAGGCGTACTGCGATTCGGATATGGCGGTAGTGCTGGATTCTTTCTCCCGCCGTTATGAAACCGAAATGCTGAAAAAAGAATTTCGCTTTGAAAAACTCTGTAAAACAATTACTGAAAATTTTCACGCAAAGCAAAGCTTTTCTTTTGCCAAAGGGGAACTCGGCAGTGTCGCCGATTTGTGGAGTGATGTGCAGGTCGGATTTGTCGGCATGGAGGAGAACAATTTCACCGTAAAAGGAACGGTTCCGATCGGGATGATTTGTTATTCGACAGACGGCGTTCCGGCTTTCTTTGAACGAACGGTTGATTTTGAATATCGCTGTCCGATGGAGCATGCGATCATCGGAATGATGTGCGAGCCGATCGTCGAGGTGCAAAATATTGCCTATGCCATTATCGGCGAGGATACGATGGAAATCAGGTTGGAACTTTCCCTTATTGCCTGTATTTATGAAACAAATAAAATGTCGGTGATCGCTGATATTACGCCTGATGAGAAAAAACCGATCCAAAAGCCGAACAAGGGTGCGTTGATCGTCTATTACGCCGCGGCAGGGGAATCGCTGTGGGATATAGCACAAAAGTATGGCGCCGGTATTCACGAGATGAAGACGCTGAATCATTGTGACGATCTTCCGTTTAGTGAGGATAAAACGGTATTGATCCCGATGGATTGATAATTTTTCCCGCGCAGTAATGCGCGGGGAATTTTTATGTTAGAAAAATGTAACGGTAAATCCTTGACAAGAAACTTTGATTTTTATATAATTACATTATTCTCTTTTGAAGATTAATTTTCTTGGAGGGGTACTTGTTGAAAGAAACCAAATATTCCGGCATTAACAAACTGCTTAAAAGTGAAGCTTTACAGATACTTATCAATAAAATTTATGACGGTACTTTTTCTGAATTTATCGACGATTGGAAATGGATTTTCAGCTTTTCCAAAAAGTATCGATGGATTGTTATATTTTATACTGTTGTGGGTATTTTCGGGTCCAGCTTATCGCTTGGTGCGGCGTATGTCAGCCGTATGTTGATCAATATTATTGTCGGAAAACAAATCGACAAAATATGGATGCTTTTGGGCACCATGATCGGCATGACGCTTTTCTCTCTGATCCTGTCAAGTGTTAACAGCCGTATTTTTATGAAAATATCTATTTATGTCAATAATGATATTCAATCAAAAATATTCGATAATATTATTGATGCCCGTTGGAAAGAGTTGAGCGAATACCCGAGCGGTGATCTGCTGAACCGCTTTAATAATGATGTCGGAACGATTTCCGCCAATGCAATCAACTGGATTCCAAACCTCATCATCAATATATACACTTTCATTATCACCTTTATCGTGCTTTTCCGTACCGACCATATCATGGCATGGATTGCCTTTTTATCGGCGCCTTTTTTGCTTGCCATGAGTCATTATATTATGCGGAAGATGCGGGAATACAGAAAGCGCGTTTTGGAGCTCAATTCCAAAATGATGAGCTTTGAGGTCGAAACCTTTTATAATTTTGATATGATAAAATCTTTCGGCGTTTTCGGACATTATTCCAAACAGCTTCGCGCATGGCAACAAAAGTATAAGGAATTTAATTTGGATTATAACAAGTTTGAGATTAAGTCCAAAATCCTTTTGTCGCTTGTCTCGACATTGGTGTCGCTGGTAGCGTTCGGATACTGCTTGTACCGTTTGTGGACAGGACAGATTCAGTACGGTGATATGACCTTTTTCCTGCAGCAGCGTTCCAGCCTTTCCGGTCGTTTTAACAGTCTGGTAGGAACGATACCGGGAATGTTGAATTCCGCAGTTTCGGCACACCGTGTCAGAGAATTGATTGATCTGCCGCGTGAGACGCATGACCCGGATGGATATCAACAGCTGAAAAAAATCGCTGATAAAGGCATTTCTGTCAAACTTGATCATGTAACCTTCGGATATAACAAAAGCAATAATCATATCTATAATAATGTTAAATTTGAGGCAAAACCGGGTGAAATCGTAGCAGTTCTTGCAACATCCGGCGGCGGAAAAACCACATTAATGCGGTTGATCCTCGGTATGCTGGATGCGGAAAGCGGCAGTGTAACGCTGACCGGCTATGACGGTACAACATTTCCCATCAATGCTGATTTGCGGCGGTTTTTCTCCTATGTTCCGCAGGGCAATACCATGCTTGCCGGTACGATTGCGGATAACATGAGAATGGTTCGCGAGGGTGTCAGCGATGAAGAAATTATTGATGCACTGAAGACTGCCTGCGCATGGGAATTTATTGAACCGTTGCCCAACGGCATTAATGATACTCTCGGCGAGCGGGGAAGAGGCATTTCGGAAGGACAGGCACAGCGTATCGCTATCGCAAGAGCAATTCTGCGCAACGCGCCGATTTTGCTTTTGGATGAAGCCACAAGCGCCTTGGATATTGATACCGAAGAGCGTGTACTTGAAAACATCATTAAACGGCATCCGAATAAAGTAATTATCATCTCCACGCATCGCCCAAGTGCGCTGAAACTTTGCCAACGCATTTACAAAATTGTGGATGGCGGAATAGCTGAGACCACTGCAAGCGAAGCCGAACAGCTGATGTGGCAATATGCAGATATGCCCGAGCAGAGCAGACGGCCGATGCCCTTCGTGAGACCGATGATGCCGCCGCTTGCACCTACAGAGGAAAACAAAATTTTACCTAATGAAACGAACCAAGGCTGGTGGAATATGTGAGCGAAGAAACCTTGTCTGCCTTTTATACGGCAAAAAATAAAAATTATCATTCCAGAACGGATATACTGAAATTTTTGTTGGTACCGCTGGTATTTTTTATGCTGTTAGGAATCCCCGGCAAATATGGACAATATATTTCCACTTACAGCAATTTTGTTCCGCAGGTATTTTTTATTCTTTTTGGCTTTTTTACTCTTGTACCGGATGATTTGCAGCGACAAAAGAAGTTGAAACGGTCGCTTCGGCGTTCTTTCAAATTCTTTGCGCTGATGTTTTTCTGTTTTCTGGTATTAAACATTATTTATTTAGCGTATTATCATTCTACGCCATATCTGTTAAGCGAACATATTTGGCGTAAACGCACCTTTTTTGATTTTTTGGTATTGAGTGTTTGGCCGTTGCCGTTTGGCAAAAGCATTTGGTTTGTTCAAAGCCTGAGTTTTGCCTATCTTTTTTTCTGGTTGGCGGAAAGATTCCGCCTTCAAAAATGGTATCTTCCGATCGGCATTATACTTGCATTATTTGCGCTTGCTACGGGTGAATTTGCGGCGTTTTTCGGTTTCCCGTATTTTGGATATTTGTATATTCCGGGGGGCACGCTCACAAGAGCGATCCCGTATATGTTGATTGGAATGTATCTGCACAAGCATGTTGACACATTGGCAAAATTACCGCGCGTTATTTATCTGCTTTTGTTTCCGGTCGGACTTTTAGCGGCAATCTTGGAAATTGAAGCGCTTGGGCGGAGTGGTAAACTGATATACATGGGGCACACCATAGGCTTTGGCATCATGGCACTTTCCCTTTGTTGTTTCGCAATTGCTAAACCGGAAGAGAAAATTAACTTTTTAAGTAAGCACGGGAACAACTTTTCCAAGAGAATGTATGCGTTTTGTCAGCCTGTTTCATTTGCAACATGGCTATTGACAACCTTTTTTTCCCCTTCGCTTGCCGGATATATCAGAAATTACAGTTGCTTCATTTCCTTGATGATTTGCAGTATCATTTCACTCTTGATTTTTTTAATCAAACGCAAGTGGTATAATGGTAAAAAAACAGATTTCTTCAGAAAATTAAGAAGAAAAATAAGGAAAAAAAGATTTAAAAGAATGAGAAAAAAATACCAAAAAAAATACCAAAAGAAAAATCTTGACAAATAGAAATATATGTGATATATTTTTAACGATAAAAATTTTAAGGAGGATTTACTTATGAGAATTTCAAACCCAGAGCTCAAAGTCATTCGTTTTGCTTCTGATGATGTTATCGCTTCGAGTGCATTGTTAGGCCCGCTGTCCGGACAAACCGGTCTGTTCTACATTCCGGCTGGTGATTTCGGCGGTAGTTATTCCGGTACCGGTAATTATGTTCAGTTTAACGGAACTTTAGGCTCGTATAGCGGCGGTGCTTATGAGATTACCGGCATCTACGGTGCTACAGCAGGTGTAGATGGCGACAAAGCAAATCTTGATTCTATTCAACATGGTCAAGTTTACATGGCTGATGTTGGTATTACACTCCCTGCAACTGTCTTTGAATCAATTGCTCAGCAAACTTATGATGCTTTTTCGTATGGCAACGGTAAGTATTACACCAACGGCACCAGCTATTATGAATCTCACTGGCAATAATCTTTAACTGTTTAAACTCCCCTGATATTTGGGGAGTTTTTTTGTTGCAAAAATTCCGTGAATGTGGTAAAATATCATTGATAAAACTTTGGAGAGGTCTTTTATGAAGCTTAGATTTAATTTTACAATTATGGATATGGGAGATGAATTCGCCGCAGTTCCGGTCGACGAGGATGCCGCAAAGTTTCATGGCATGTTAAAGTTGAATGCCGTCTCCGCGGATATTTTGGAACAATTAAAAGAAGAAACAACGCCTGAAAAGGTACATGCATATTTAAAGAAAAAATATTCGGATTCCACCGATGATGAAATCGGACATACGCTGGTAAATTTTCTGAATCAACTTGTGCACGAGGGATTGCTGATTTATTAAAATGGATGAGAATATATCGACTTTTGAGGAAGTTTTAAATCGGGATGGTCGTCTTATTTATACCAATGTCGGCATTAGTATGCTGCCTTTGATCTGCGAGGGCAGAGATGTTTTGACCATTGAAAAATGTGATACATCCTCGCTGAAAAAATACGATGTGGTATTATTCAGGCGAAAAAATGTCAAAGGCCGCGGCAAATATATTTTGCACAGGATTATAAAGTTTCTGCCCGGCAACAGGTTTTGGATCGTCGGCGATAATTGTGCCGAGGGTGAAACGGTTGATGCGGACATGATTTTAGGTGTTTTAAAGGGAATCTACCGCAATAACAAATTGGTTAACTTTAACGGAATAGGGTATCGATGCTATGTTTGTTTTTGGTGTGCACCCTATCCTTTGCGTTTTATTTTGATTAAGGCAAAAGCGTTTTTCATCAGGGGGATCCGTGCGGTTGCACATAAATTAACATATAAAAGGCATTGAGACAACATGGTTTTTACGATTTCTATTGCAAACATTCATATAGGTATCAACAGTCTTTTTGACGAGGTTTTTGACCTTTGTCAAGATTATCTGACGGAGGAAAAACCTGATTTTTTTGTGCACATTGAGGAGAAAGATATCGTTTTTGAGCGGGAAAAAGCACGACGAGAAGCGGCGTATGAACATCGAACCTTTTTTGTTCCTCCCGACCCTTATCTGGAAACACTTGCAGTATACCGTAAAATCGCGGTGAATATACTTCAGTTTGACGCTTTTCTCATGCACGGCGCGGTCATTGGGTTAAACGGGTCTGCCTATATGTTCACGGCGCCGTCAGGAGTCGGCAAAACCACGCATACGAATTTTTGGCTGCAAACATTTTCGGATGCTTTTATCTTAAATGGGGACAAACCTATTTTACGCTTTGAAAATAAAAAAGCTTTCGCCTGCGGAACGCCGTGGGCGGGCAAAGAGGGTTTGAACAAAAATATCTCTTTACCGCTGAAATCTATTTGCATTTTAACAAGGGGCGAACAGAATGAAATAGCGCCGATTGATTTTCAAGCGATTTATCCTATACTGATTGGACAAACTTTCCGTCCGAAAGCGGCAGAGGATGTTCAAAAGACGCTTATGTATATCAAAAGGCTCTCGGAAAACACGAAATTTTATTTGCTGAAATGCAATTTAGATCCAAATGCGGCAAAGGTTGCCTTTGAAGGGATGAACGGATGATCAGTCAACCGCAATCAGAATTATTGGAGTTGATCAAGAGATCGCTCTTCGGTGTAACGCCAAACTTGCCGGAAAATGTCGATCTTGCGGCGATTTACGCGGAAGCAAGAGCACAAACGGTGATCGCATTGGTGCCGCCGGCACTGCCGGAAGATTTAGCTGCCAAATGGGAAGAACCTGCGGCACAAAGTATAGCCCATTATATGAGAACATTGCTCGAACAGAAATTGTTGCTAAAATTGCTTGAAAGCAAACAGATCCCGCTTGTGATTTTAAAAGGTACGGCGGCGGCGGTATATTATCCGAAACCGCAATACCGTACCATGGGCGATATTGACTTTTATGTATTCGAGGAAGATTTTGAAACTGCCTACGGATTATTAGTCGACAACGGTTATACATTTGTCGGTGATTTCAGCGGCGGCAGGGAGTATAAATTTACAAAAAACGAGATCGTGTTTGAACTGCACCGGAGATACAGCGACGAAGAATTTGACATAGAACCAGTTCTGTTGAACGGCATGAAGCATGCTGTGACACGGTCGGTAAGCGGTCAGACATTTCCATCCTTGCCGAATGATGAAAACGGGATCCTTCTGCTGGATCACATTCGCCATCATCTTACCGGCGGATTGGGTCTTCGGCAAATCATTGACTGGACAATGTTCGCTAATAGCATTCTGGATAATGACCATTATGAGCAACACTTTTTGCCGCTGTTAAAATTGACCGGTCTTGAAAAATTTTGCAAAATTGTCACGAAGATGTGTAAAATGTATCTTTATTTGCCGGAAAGCGTTACTTGGTGTGACGATGCCGATACCATAACGGCAGAGGAGTTATTTGAAGCCGTGATGTCAAGCGGTAATTTTGGCAGGAAAAAAGCCCCTTATGAATATAATCCTGTGACGGGATTTATCATAGACGCCCGAAAAAACGGATTTTTCAAATCACTTCAAGCTGCCGGCATGATCAATTTTGAAATTTGCAAGAAAAATAAATTTTTCAGACCTTTTGCGTGGATTTTTCAGCTTTTCCGCTATATGATACGCGGCTATATATCGCTCTTTAAAGGACAAAAGGTTTTCAAGGATATATCAGCAGGAAATGATAAATCGGATTTTGATAAGCGATTGGGCATTTAATACCGTATATTGTAGAATAAATGTATGTGTTAAAATGATGTGACCCAATAAAGAAGAGAAGTTAACTCCAAATATGGTATAATGTTTTTACCACAAAACAAACAACCGAAAAGGAGTAACTTCTCATGAACATCATAACACAAGAAGCGAGGAAAA
>JAFWUH010000025.1 GCA_017524165.1 Clostridia bacterium
CAGGAAACAGCTGTTTTTTCAATAAAACTGATATTACACCGGTCTTCCCGAACCGCATACTGCAACAGAAGCAAAATCACCGAAAGGGGCATGCCCTCATCATCATAAAGCCATAACAAGGTAGATGCTTCGGAAGCCTTTAAGGTTCGACCAAATCGCATCTGTGCTTCCTGAAATAAAAAGCGCAATTGTTCATCCTCATTGCCCCGGCGCGCAACATCTTCCCTGGTCGGGCGCATATTCTGCACAACCGTCTGCTTGGCTGATTTTTCGTTCTGTTCCGACAAAACAACGCTGTCATCCCCGAGGATTCCTGCCCGGATCCAATAACGGACGGCGTCCTCGACCTCGCTGACGGGGATGGAAAGCGCCTTGGCAACATCGTCTTTTTCGGGAAGTGCCGACATGTGGCGGAACAGGTATAAAATCACTTTGATTTGGGTAAAACTGGCTAACTTTAAATGCTCATCCGCCACGGCACACGAAACCGTAAACGCACTCGAAAACGCCGTTGGCTGAAAAAACAAGGACATCCTGTCGCACTCCCTTCCCTTTTGGTTGAATCATCATATCATATTTTGAAATCAAATGCAACCATTCAAAAAAAGAAATCTCGCCTTTACACCGTTCAAGCATTTTCATCCATTATGAATAATACAAAGCAAAAATCCTACCACTTTCGTGATAGGATTCCACTTTGGAGCGGCTTACGAGGCTCGAACTCGCTACCTCCACCTTGGCAAGGTGGCGCTCTACCAGATGAGCTAAAGCCGCAGAGAACGATAATACTTTACCACAGTATTTCGTTTCTGTCAAGATATTTTAAAAAAATTATGATTCTTTTTCCGAATCGGTCCGTTCGCTGATGATATATTTCGGTCTTGCCTTGCTTTCCAAATAGATTTTCCCGATATATTCCCCGACTACGCCGACAGAAAGCAACTGGATCCCGCTGAAAAAACAAATCAGCGCAGTCACACTCGCCCAACCGCGTTCAGTCATGCCAAGAAAGTGAACCACGACCGCCCAAACAATTAAAAAAAAGCTGATTACGGAGATCAAGATACCCAATACGGTAATGAAACGAAGCGGCTTGATACTTAAACTGGTAATGCCATCCAACGCCAGCGCCAGCATTTTTTTGGGTGAATAGTGAGTTTTTCCTGCCAGCCGTTTTTTTCTTTCATAATAAATACAGGTGCTTTTAAATCCGACCAACGGAAACATGCCACGCAAGAACAAATTCACCTCGCGATAGGCAGAAAATTCCTGTAAAACCCGTGCGGAAACCAAACGAAAATCGGCATGATTATAAACAATTTCAGCGCCGAGTCCGTTCATCATTCTGTAAAAACCCTGTGCGGTGAACCGTTTTAAAAAACCGTCTGTTTTTCGACTGTTGCGCACTCCGTAGACAATTTCGGCACCGTTCTCATATGCTTCAATCATGCGGTCGATCGCGTTCAGATCATCCTGCCCGTCGCAATCCATCGTAACGGTAATATCACAATGGTCTTTGGCTTCCATTAAACCTGCATAAAGCGCATTTTGATGTCCGCGGTTTCGACTTTGACTAATCCCGATAACGCGGGCGTTTTTCGCCGCAAAACCGCAAATCAAATCCCATGTTTTGTCTTTACTGCCGTCATTAACAAATAGAATTCTGCTCTTTCCCGATATTATTCCCTTCTCCGCCAACTCCTCAATTTTTTGCATAAAAAGCGGTACGGTAATCGGCAAAACCTTTTCTTCGTTATAACAAGGAACGATCAAATATAAAACCGTATCAGACATCCTATTCCCTCGCAGAAAATCAATCCTCTTTTTGCCGCATGACATTCTCAAAATAGGACAATGCCTCTTCACAGCAATCATTCATTGCCTTTTGTTGTTCCTCAAAAGGCAAATCAGAAGAAACGATACCGAGAATTTCGCTTTTGGCAACCTCTGCCCTGCCGAGAATCAGGTTCACCAGTTCTTCGTGGCGCGTCTCGCCATCGGCAGTCAAACTATTACAATTTTGAGCTGACTTTAAAACAATCCTGCCAATGATTTTAGCGCCATATTGTTGTTGCGCGCTCAAATTTAACTGTTCTTCGGAAAGATCCATAGATTTCTCTTCCGTATGAAGCAGAAAAGGCTCTGACAAAACCGGATCGGGTTTTGGTTCAACAGTCTCGGCAACCGGTTTTTCCGCCGCCGGTACTGCCGTTTCCGGCAAATTATCCGTCGGTTGTTCTTCCGCCGTTGACGCATCTGCCGCGTCCATATTCTGCACCAATAATTCATATTTTTCCATTTGCTGTTGCAGTTCCCGACGCAAAGAAAAAATTTCCTCATTTGCGCTTTGCAACTGTTCAAACAAAGATAAATTCTGCTTAAGAAGTTTTTTCGTCCTCATGCTGGTTTACACCCTCTTCCGGCAAAATCACAACGCCTTCTTTGGTAATCTTACGGACCACCTCATCATCGTAAAACATCGCGTCAACAGGCAATTTTTTCCTTTTCAAATGCCGGTTAGCATTCGTACAAATCAAATAATAGATCACGGCAAAGGTCGGTACGCCGATCAACATACCGACAAAACCGAACAATCCGCCGCCGACGACGATCGAGAAGACCACCCAAAAAGACTCAATGCCAATGGAAGAACCGAGAATTTTCGGGGCAATCACATTGCCGTCTAACATTTGCAACAAAATAATAAAGATCACAAAATACAGACACTTGATCGGACTGGTCAAGAAAATCAATAGTCCGCTGGGAACCCCGCCGAGATACGGTCCGAAAATCGGAATGACATTGGTTGTCCCTACAATGATGGCGATCAACATCGGATACGGAATCCGCAAGATGGTGCACCCAAGGAAACAAATCAGTCCGATAATTGCGGCGTCGACCAACCGTCCGCTGATAAATGCGCTGAATATTTCGTTGGTTTTTCTGCCGAAATCCAATATTCTTGAAACCGATTTCGGCGAAAATACAACATATAACGCCTTCCGGCTTAAGCGGATAAACCGCTCTTTGTGAAAGAGCAAATAAACGGTAAACACTAACCCGAATGCGATATTTTTCAAAAAGGTTATCACATTCCAAATGCCGGAAGCAAATTGTGACGCCATACGATTGATAAATCCGCTCAGGTCATTTTTCAACCAGTTCTTTTCGTATTGGATCACTCTTTCTACGATTTGTTCCAACCATTTATGATTTTTCATCAGGTGCGTCAACCGATTGGACCAGGCATCAATCTGTCCCGGCAGAACCGTGATCATGTTGGAAACGCTGGTGATGAATTGCGGCACGATCAAATAGGTCAGCAAAAAGATGATACACAAAAAGAATAAAACAGACAAAAACACACTTATTGCGCGAATCACGGAACTTGTTTTTTTGATCTTTTTGCCTTTTTTTGCTTGTTTATGAAAGAGCAAGGTCAGTTTATTCGTAAAGAAAGAATAAACCGGATTTAAAACATAGGCAATGATCAACCCGAATATAACCGGTTGAAAAACGGCAACAATTTTTTTTATACCGTTGAATACATACGGTATTTTTTCAATCAGAAAATAAAACAACAGACAAGCGACGACGACTAAAAAAATCGTTAAACCCTTGTAAAAGTATAAGCGTTTCAGTTCTTTCTTCTTTTCATCCGTCATTTTTTTCTCTCCTTTTTTCGGATCATTTTCTGATAGATCCAAAGTGCCAAAAAGCACGCAAGCACGACCCCGCAGCTGTCGATCATCACATCCCGGAATTCACAGCTTCTTCCCGCAATAAAAAGCTGATGGATTTCATCCGAAACCGCATATAAAACGCCTGTGAAAATGGGAAAAGCGCATCGCCAACGCAAGGACATTTTTTGATAGGTAATATAAACTACAAACGCAACCGCACCTAATGCAAAATAAAGGGAAAAATGTGCCGCTTTGCGAACCAGCGTTTCAAAACCACTCATCAGCACATCCTGCTGGGGCGGTGTTTTTGCCAAAAAGTGCGGATAAAACAAGCAAAACAGACGATAGGTCAATCCACTGCTTAAATTCCCTGATTCTTCGGCATTTTGTCCCGAAAGAACAAAAATGCCGATCATCAAAGCAAGCATCAATAACAACGAAACCAAGCGAATCAGGGTGACTTTTTTCATGAAATAACCTACTATTCTTCATCAGCGTACTGTTTTACTGTAATAAGCCATTGGATTTTGGAAAGAGCTTCCACTCTTTACACTGAAGTGTAAATGATATCCCGTTGCGCCGAAAACATTGCCCGTTCTGCCGACGGTTCCGATCGTTTGTCCTTGCTGGACAGTCTGTCCCGGACGAACGCTGACCGACTGCAGATGAGCATACCAGGTGGAGATGCTGGCACCGTTTTTCACACCGTGGTGTACCACAACATAATTCCCGTAACTGTTCAAGCCGCTTTTTCCGTCAGAGGCAGACCAGCCGGAATTAAAATACTGTGCGTCAACAACACCGTTTGCCACCGCAACGACCCTTGCTCCGGCAATGCTGGCGCCGCTGGAAATATCCACACCGGTATGCGCGGAGCCTTTAAACTGTTGCGTAATATTATAGAAGCCGGGTACCGGCCAGATAAATTCCCCGCCGGAATAGGCAAAACTGGACGGCGGCGCGCTTTGGCGAATCTTGTTTTCCAAGTCTCTTTTAGCCTGCTTGATTTGTGCCTCAATCGCCGCATTGTCTTGCTGAACATCTTTTGTCTGTGCAGAAATACTATTGACCATTGCTTGCGCTTGAGCCTGCTGTGCCTTTAATTCCTGCTGTTTGGCAGCAATCGTCTTGCGAATTTCCACCTGTTCATTTAAAAGCGCTTCGTTTTGACGGTTCTTTTCTTCCAAAACCTGAATTGCCGCAACGATTTTTTCCATCAGCGCACGATCATGCGAAGAAACCGCAGAAGTCATTTGAGATAATTGCAAATAATCCGAGAATTTTTTGGCGCCCAACAAAATCTTGACCGTACTGTCGGAATTGGTCATGGAAATCGCGCGGATTCTCTTTTTAAAAGTCAGTTTATCTTGTTCAATTTGTTTTTGGTTCTGCTGAATTTCAGCCTTGTTTGCGGCAATCGTCGCATTGATTTTGCCGATTTCACTGTTGCAAAGATCAATTTGCCGCTGGGTATTATTGATTTTTTGCTGAAACGCATTCACCACCGCCTGTTGATCGGCGTTTTGACTTTTTAGATCTTTGATCTTTTTTTCCAGCTGTTGAGATTGGCTTTCCAAATCGGAAATTTTTTTTCTTAACTCCGATTCGGTGGCCGCTGAAGCAGAAAAACTGCAAAAAACCGCCGCAAGAATCGCGATGGATAATGCTGCAGCAATCATCCGAACAGAAATTTTTTTCATATTTCCACCCCGTACTAAATTGCAGAGAATTCACTACCCTCTTTGCGAAGGTATTTTCCGATAATAATAAAACTGCCGAGGAATCCGGCAAAAATGCCGATGCCAAGGAAAATAGCCAAAAGGATCCAAACCATATCGCCATAGCGAACAATATCGTTCGTGCCCAATGTGGTACAGATGGTTTCGGTGGCAACGCGATAGCAGAAATAGAGCAATCCTTCGGAAACAAGCGCCGAGATTACTCCGATCAGCATGCCCTCGACCATGAAAGGAATGCGGATGAAACTATCGGTGGCGCCGACCGCTTTCATAATAGAAATTTCCAATTTTCGATTATACATCGTTACACGGATCGTATTGGAAACAATAATCAACGCAATCAAAATCAAAATCGCAATGATCCAAAGCCCCGCCACGGTGATACCGCGTTTGATCGAAGAAATCTTTTCCGCCAAATCCCCCTGGGACTGGATGGTATCTACCTCTTCAAATTTTTCAATTTCCTGAATCGTTTTATTGAACTGCGCCATATCTTCCATGGTCACTTTAGCGGCACAGGAAAGCGGGTTGCCGTATTCATCGTTCAAGAAGCTGAAATACTCTTCCTGACCGTCAAGCATGGATTTTTTGACGGTTTCCAAACCGTCATTACTCGAAACATATTCCACCGATACCACATTGTCCAATTTAGCAATACGGTCACAAAAAGCCTTTGCTTCCTCTTCGCTGTGGATTTTATAATCCGAACTGACAATGCCGTTTTGGTCGGGCTGTTCCGGCGTTTCTTCCGCGGAGGTTGTTTCCTCTGTCTGCGGTTGTTCTTCGGTATTTTTATCGCTGTACAGCGCCCAATTGTAGTCTTTCATGTAAACCATAACGACATTTTGCTGTTCCAATTTGCCGATGGCCTTATTTACATTTTCAGAAATCAGCATTGCCAGACCGATAATGACCATACAAGCTACCAGCACACCGACCGACGCCAAGGACATCAACCGATTAAACCAAATGTTTTTGACTCCTTCACCGGCAAGATAACGCATACTGCCTACTTTCATTGGTCGTCACCTCCCGGATTATCTGCAACAATACGACCGTCTTGCAGCATAATTACCCGTTGCTGGAAATCACGCACCAGATTATGGTCATGTGTAACCATTAAAACCGTTGTCCCGCGACGGTTGATTTCAGTCAACAAAGACACGATCTCGTAAGACATATTCGGGTCAACATTTCCCGTAGGCTCGTCCGCGATGACCAGTTTCGGTGAATTAACCAAGGCACGCGCCAAGCCGACGCGCTGTTGTTCTCCGCCCGAAAGCTCCAACGGCATGGAACGGGCTTTATCACCCAAGCCGACTTTAGCCAATGCGCGGGTGACTTCCCGGCGAACCTCCCGACCGGACGCCCCGACAACACGCATGGCAAAAGCCACATTATCAAAGACATTCATCGTGGGGATCAAGCGGAAGTCCTGAAAAACGATTCCCATGGTCCGACGCAATTTCGGAATTTGGGAGCGGTGCATGGAGGTCAATTCAAAGCCGTTGACCGTAATTCTGCCGGTATTGGCTTTTTCCTCCCGCATGATCAATTTCATAAAGGTGCTTTTGCCGGCACCGGATTTTCCGACGATAAACACAAACTCACCGTTGTTGATGCGAATATTTACATCTTCCAAGGCGTTGGTTCCGGTCGGATAAGTTTTGGAAACACCGACAAACTCAATTGCCGGCGCTTCTGCTGTTTGTATCATATTATCCATAAATAAAGATTATGCTCCTGTTATCAGTATTTCACGGGATTGCTTTTGAGGTATTTATTGACCATCAAAGCAATTTTGAAGACAATTGCATGATCAAATTCACGCAAATCCAAACCAGTAATCTTTTTGATTTTTTCCAACCGGTAAACCAAGGTATTTCGATGCACAAACAATTTTCGGGAAGTTTCCGAAACATTCAGATTGTTCTCAAAGAAGCGTTGAATGGTAAAGAGCGTCTCCTGATCCAAGCTTTCGATTGAACCGCGTTTAAACACTTCGCGCAAATAGGTTTCGCAAAGCGTTGTCGGCAACTGGTAGATCAAACGGGCAATACCCAAATTCTTATAAGAAATGATCGTCTTTTCGGTATCAAAGACCTTACCGACTTCCAACGCAATTTGTGCCTCTTTGAAAGAACGGGCTAAATCCTTTAAATTGTCAACGGTAGTTCCGATCCCGATCACGGCGTGAATATAGAATTCTCCGGTAATGGTGTCGGCAATGGTGGAAGCCAGTTTTTCGATATGCAACGGTTCGATCGACGGTTTGGTTTCTTTGATCAAAGCAATATCGGTCTCATTAATGTTGATGACAAAATCCTTAGCTCTGTCCGGGAAGAGATTCAACAGTACATCATAAACCGAAACATCATTCGGTTCCACCTTACGGATCAGAATAACGGTTCGCTGAACATCGCTGTTAAAATACAACTCCCGCGCTTTAATATAAATATCTCCCGGTAAAATATTATCCAAAATGATATTTTTAATAAAATTGGCGCGATCGTATTTTTCGTCATAAAAATGCTTGATATTGGCAAATGAGACTGCCAAAACCGAAGCATATTTTTCTGCTAAAATATCATTGCCTTCAACAAAAACAGTATAGGAAGGTCCCTGATTTCCGTTTAACATTTTAAAAGTATAACCGCCTTCAACGACCGTCTCAGTCGAAACAGGCGCTGTTCCGAAAACAGTTTCGCCGATACGATTCAATTCACTGCAAGCAATAATGGTACGGCTTTCATCCAGTACCCCGAAAGTTTTATCAATCGCATCCTTCATTTGATGAATGACACCCTGAAAAAGTCTGTTTGACATCAAAAAAGCACCTCCGA
>JAFWUH010000026.1 GCA_017524165.1 Clostridia bacterium
CCGACGGTATCATAAGAATAACCGTCAGTATCAGGATCAGGATGCGGTGCTTTACTACCGCCTTTGCAAAACGCATGATCTTCACCTATCCTTTTCGAAAAAATCAAATGTATCTGTTTCAACAAAATCGGGCACCTGGTTTTTGACTATTAAAACCGTACTGATGACGGTATAAAGGTTAAGAACGCCTTCAGAAAGAAATGAAACGCCCATTAGAACAGTCAGCACCCCTGCGCCGAAGGCAGAATCAAAAATTAGGGCAACGCCTATGATTCCTGCAAGAATTGCCAAAGAAAGAATAAGCCACCAATCTTTGATGCCGAAATGTTTGGAATCCAATGCAATCCGAATTTTGAACAGCCCGTCAAACAGAATGGCAATACCGAAAGCGGCGGCAATGAAAGCCATCAGGTTTTCGGGATGGAAAAGAACGATTGTCCCCAATATCACCATCAAAATTCCGAATTCCAAATCAAACTGAAATGCCAACCGATACAGATCTTTGGAAAAATAGCCGATCAATTTCACAATACCGAAAACGATTGCGGCGATGCCGATTTCGATTCCGACGATCTTCGTTGAAATTTCCGGCAACGCGATAAATAAAATGCCGGCTATGCAAAACAGTACCGATACCAAGATGTATCCGATTTTGGCAATTTTCATCGGTGCGACAGAACGCATTTTCATGGATTACGAACCTCCTTTGATAATTCTGCTGTCAGTATAGTACTTTGCCGCCATTTTGTATATGGACAAAAAACACCCAATGCCTAATTTTCAGGCATTGGGTGTTGATATGGCTGAATTTCAGACAAATTATAGTTGTTTGTCTGACTTTATGTTTCTTCGCAACGATGGATCATTTCCTTAAGCATTCCTTTTTTGATATCCATAAGTCGCATTAAAACAGTACGAATATCGTCGCTCATATCGTTTCTTAACCAGTTCGAAACAATTCCAAACCCCAAACTGGAAAGATATTTTTTGATGATGTCCAAATCGTTTTCTTTGATTTTATGTCCCCCCAGTACGGTTGACAGGTACGCCTCGATGGCATAATCACAGACCTTCCAAAGATACATTTCATAAATATCACGATTTGTCGAATGATAGATGTGCAAAACGGCTCGTTTTTTGGACAAAGCCGTGTCAAGAACTGCTTCCAGACAATCTCCAAAGTTGTCAACGGTGGGATATGATTGGATGATTGTGACCATATCCTCCTCAACGACGGTTTCTATTAACTTCGGAATATCTTCGAAATAATAATAAAAAGTATTGCGATTAATTCCGCAGTCAGTCACGATATCCTTAACTGTAATTTGAGAAAGTGGTCGTTCCGTCAAAAGTTTTATGAAGGAGGCTTCTATTGCTTTTTTAGTGAAGTTTGCCATTTTATTGCTTCTCCCATTTGATTTCTACGATATCCGAAATCCCACATTGCAGAGCAACGCATATTTTAGCAAGTGTTTCAAGTGTAACGGATTCGCCTTTGCCCATTTTTGTAATAACGTTGGAAGAAAGAAAAGACGCTTTTTGAAGATCTTTTTTCATCATATGCTTGTCTATCAGAAGCTTCCAAAGCCTGTCTTAGCTAATATGAAATACTTTTTCTACGATAGCACTTCTATCATAGTGATTAATTGCATTATATTATATAATCACTCAAATATCAAGACAAATCACTCAAAATCCATAGTATTTATTGCTTTTACGCTAAAGAATAATATATTATTATACGCCTTTCAAGAGAACAAGCTATATCTATAAGGTGTATGTGTATTACTGCTTTGACTCGGTATCTTTACGAAAAATCATAGTTACAAGCCTGTGTGCCCGTATTTGCGGGAACACTTGCGGAACCAAGAAAAGAACACCGAATTGCTTAAA
The DNA here is from genome assembly GCA_017524165.1 of Clostridia bacterium. GTDB lineage: Bacteria > Bacillota > Clostridia > Oscillospirales > Acutalibacteraceae > UBA737. The sequence continues at coordinate 1,894 of JAFWUH010000026.1, forward strand.
ATACTCTGCATACTGCGTCGCAAAAAAATAACGCGGAATTTGCCCGTTGGATCGTTGTAGGTGATTTCGGAGAAAATGAGCCGGATTTGACAAAGTCTTCTGTTTCTTTTGAAATGCCTGAAAGTGATTTGAGCTTTTCGTCTGAATGGGAAACGGCTTATTCTCCTGGGTGTTTAACCTATTGTTTTCTCTACTCAGGCGGAGATAAACATGATAGTGAAATGTATGAGGGAAATGACGGAAATATGCAGGTGTTTTATTTAAAAAAGCAGTAGCCGCTTTTTTCTCTCTACCGTTGCACCGGAAATAAGTAATTACTTTTTAAGTTTTTTGTATCGAATCAATTTGTTTGTGTAACAAAACAAGAAGCCGAGACTGCATTTTTGCGGTCTCGGCTTTTGATTGTTTGAAAACGATCTCAGCTTTATTTGTAATGACATCCCTTTCCGCAGGTGGCGCAGTTACCCGTACATCCGCCGGATTTGTTCTTTTTCTCTTTTACGAGGGAAATCACCGCTATTCCGGATACAACTAACAAAACGGCGAGGGTAACGATGGTGACAATATGATCTGCAAGCCATGCAAACATAACAGCATCTCCTTTTTCAGATCTTTATTTTTTGTGTCAGCTTTGTTGCTTCCTGATATTTTTTGAAGAACAGCATGTAGATCATGATGATCAGCAAAACGATTGCGACAATGAGGCTGATCACATTCACCGCGATGCCGGAACCTGTTGCAAGATTTCCGGTGAATAGATTGCCGAATTGGTTGATCATTAAGGAAATGACATAAGCAAAGCCGCATTGATAACCAATTGCAAACCATGTCCACTTGGTATTGTTCATTTCGCGTTTGATTGCGCCGATCGCCGCAAAGCAAGGCGCGCAAAGCAGGTTAAAAACAAGGAAAGAGAAACCGGCAATCTGCGGGACCGCAAAGGATTCTCTGATACTTGCCCAATCGCCGTAGAGGATACCCATTGTGCCGACAATATTCTCTTTTGCGACTAAACCGGTAACCGAAGCAACGGTCGCTTTCCAGTTGCCCCAACCGAGTGGTGCAAAGATCCAAGCGACGCCCTTTCCGATGTAAGCGAGAATGGAATGTTCCATTTCTTCTTCTGCAAGCATGCGGAAAGCACCGTCAATCCAACCAAAGAAAGAGGCAAACCAAACGACAATCGTTGAAAGAAGAATGATGGTGCCGGCTTTTTTGATAAATGACCAGCCGCGCTCCCAGGTGGAACGAAGCACATTGCCAAAGGTGGGCAGGTGATAGGCGGGAAGTTCCATTACGAACGGTGCCGGATCGCCGGCAAATCTTTTGGTCTTCTTGAGTATTACGCCGGAAACAATGATGGCTGCCATGCCGATGAAGTATGCCGAAACGGACACCCATGCCGATCCGCCAAACAGAGCGCCGGCAACCATGGCAATAAACGGCAGTTTTGCACCGCAGGGGATAAAGGTTGTCGTCATGATCGTCATACGGCGGTCGCGTTCATTTTCAATCGTACGAGACGCCATAATACCGGGAATGCCGCAACCGGTTCCTACCAACATGGGGATAAAGGATTTACCGGAAAGACCAAACCGTCGGAATATACGGTCAAGGACGAAGGCAATACGCGCCATATAGCCGCAACCCTCTAAAATTGCAAGCAGGAAGAAAAGTACCAACATCTGCGGTACAAAGCCTAATACCGCACCGACACCGGCAACGATACCGTCTTGAATCAGTCCGTAGAGCCAGTCCGGGACGCGCGCATTTCCGTCACTGTCGAGCAGGGCGTTATCCAAAAGCGCCGGAACACCCGGCACCCAAACGCCGTCATCGGCAGGATCGGGTTCTTCAAAACCTTTTTCCTCAAAGTAGGCGACCGCTTCTTGGAAGGTCATACCGTTTGTTTCTTCTTCATCGGCGCTGTCCGGGATCCTGTCAAAATAGACCGTTACGGTTGAAACTTCAAGCGTCTCATCGTCTGTAATTTCCGTCTCGGCGGATGTTTGAGCGGTCTTGAAATCTTTCGCTTCGGCAAGCAGTGCGTCCGCATCAAATTCTTCGTCCTCAAGATCTAACTCAAAGCCGTATGCGGCAAAGGCATTTGTCGCCGCTTCATACGCTTCGGCTTTTTCTTCCGATTCCGATGTGCCGATACCGAAAAGATGGAACCCGTCGCCAAACAGTCCGTCATTTGCCCAGTCGGTCGCCGCCGTTCCTACTGTTACCATGGCAATGTAATAAACTAAGAACATTACAAGAGCAAATATCGGCAGACCGAGCCATCTGTTGGTCACAACTTTATCTATTTTATCACTTTTCGTCAGTTTTCTTTCTTGTCTCTTTTTATAACAAGCTTTGATTACCGACGCGATATAAATGTATCTTTCATTGGTGATAATACTTTCTGCATCATCATCCAGTTCGCTTTCCGCCGCTTTGATGTCCTCTTCAATATGCGCCAGCGTATCGGCAGAAACAGAAAGTTGTTCCAGCACTTTTTCATCGCGTTCAAACACCTTGATCGCATACCATCTCTGCTGTTCTTCAGGCATATCATGGACGACCGCTTCTTCAATGTGGGCGAGTGCATGTTCAACCGGGCCGGAGAAGGTATGTTGAGGCACGGTCTTGCTGTTTTTTGCCGCGGCTATTGCCGCTTCTGCTGCTTCGGTGATACCCGTCCCTTTCAGAGCGGAAATCTCAATGACCGGGCATCCGATCTGTCGCGAAAGTTCGGCAATATTGATCTTATCGCCCTCTTTCTTGACAAGGTCAATCATATTGATTGCAACAATGACCGGAATACCGAGTTCGGTCAATTGTGTGGTCAGATAGAGGTTTCGTTCGAGGTTGGTGCCATCTACGATATTGAGGATCGCGTTGGGGCGTTCTCCGATCAAATAGTTTCTTGCTACAACCTCTTCCAAAGTGTAGGGGGAGAGGGAATAAATGCCCGGAAGATCGGTGATGATCACACCGTCGTGTTTTTTCAGTTTTCCTTCTTTTTTCTCTACGGTAACGCCCGGCCAGTTTCCGACAAACTGATTGGAACCTGTCAGCGCATTGAACAGCGTTGTTTTACCGCAGTTTGGATTGCCTGCAAGAGCAATTCTGATATCCATATGATTGCTTCCTTTCTGCTCGTTCGAGCGTACAACGATTTGCTTCAGCTAACTGAAACTTAAAAAAATACGCCGAAATCTCTATTCGACTTCGATTATTTCCGCATCTGCTTTGCGAATGGATAGTTCATAGTTTCTCACGGTAATTTCGATCGGATCGCCCAGCGGGGCAACCTTGCGCACATAGATAGGGGTGTGCTTGGTAATCCCCATATCCATAATACGCCGCTTGACCGCACCCTCGCCGTGAAGCTTGACGACTGTTGCAGTTTCACCGATCTTGACATCTCTGAGTGTTTTCACTGTATATTCCTCCTTATGCTCATTATGAAATTTTAAACCATAATCTTTCGCGCCAGTTCGTCAC
>JAFWUH010000027.1 GCA_017524165.1 Clostridia bacterium
CTTGCGGAAGAGGCAATTCAATCTGCGTTAGAAGATTATCAGAAACGGACAGGAAAAAATTAATTTTTTCATTTAAATAACGGTTACCGAACCAATGCAACACACTTTCCACATTGGCAAAAAGTGCCGATCATAGAAAGCCGCTAATCTATGTTAGCGACTTTTTTGTTTTATCAGCAGCTTTGAAATACAGCGTAACCCATCAGATTTGAAAAATTAAGAAGTAAACCTTGAAATGTTGCCGAATGTATAATATAATAAAAAAAATTATTTTTACTAACTGTGGTGAGCGTTTAAAAGATCAGCAAAAATGGAGGAAATTGTGATGTTGAATGTGACAAAAACTATCGAGAACAATATGGCAAAGTTGGCGTTGGAGGGCAGACTGGATACGGTTACGGCTCCGGAATTGGAAAGCGTAATCAAAGAAATTCTGCCAGGACTGACGGAATTGATTTTTGATTTTGAGAATCTGGAATATATTTCTTCTGCAGGTCTTCGCGTATTGCTTTCGGCACAGAAGACAATGAACGGGCAGGGAAGTATGAAGATTAGGAATGTCGGCGAAACAATTATGGAAGTCTTTGAAGTTACCGGCTTTTCAGACATTTTAACGATCGAGTAATTGGTTGATAAAAAAGAGTATTCTTTTATTTAGAGGAGTATTGGCTTAATGGCACACAACAGAAGTCCGATTGATTTGCATATGCATACCACTGTTTCTGATGGCACCAATACACCCGAGGAGATTCTTCGATGCGTGAAAACTGCCGGAATAAAGATTTTTTCTGTGACCGATCACGACGCGGTGAAGACCGGGGAGATTATCAGCGAATTGTTAACGGACGGCGATCCTGCGTTTTTGACCGGTGTAGAGTTTTCCTGTAAAGACGATCAGGGAAAATATCATATTCTCGGTTACGGTTATAAACTGCATCATGCTGCGATGGAAGAGATGGTTTCCCGCACACATCGTCTCAGAATGAAAAAGGTTCTGAACCGTCTGGAATTTTTGAAAACGGAATTTGGCTTTCAATTTCCCGAGCAGGAAATTCAGACGCTGCTTTCTTTGGATAATCCAGGCAAGCCGCATATTGGTAATTTGATGGTAAAATACGGCTATGCTGAAACGAAAGAACAGGCAATCAAAGAGTTTATTGATCGTATTCGTTTTAAAAATGAATATATTCGTCCGGAGGAAGCAATATCCGCTATTCTTGCCGGCGGCGGGATTCCCGTGTTGGCACACCCGTTTTACGGTAGCGGCGATGAGTTGATCTTAGGGGCGGATATGGACGCCCGGCTTCGTCGGCTGGTGGATTTCGGACTCCGGGGAATAGAAGCGTTTTATTCCGGCTTTTCCGAAAAACTGCGGAGGGATGCGATTGCACTTTCAGAAAAGTTTGATCTGTTTATTACGGCGGGAAGCGACTACCATGGAAAAAACAAACTGGTGCAGTTAGGGGATACCGGATTGAACGAAAATACCGATTTTCCGGAAGGGTTGCGTCGGTTTTTACGCGTTTTTGATTTGTGATTTTTTTAGGAGGGCATTTTGTGAAAGCGGTTGAAATTCTTCCGGAAGGATATTGCCGGATTGATACTGTCGATTTGCAGAAGGATAAAAAGGCTTCGTTGATGGTCAATTTGCTATCCGTTATTATTGCGCTTTTGTTGGCGGTGCCGATGCATTTTGTGGTACCGATTGATTCTTTTTTCAACATGGAAGACGGTATGAAAGCGTATTTGATTCGGTTTGCCATGCTCATGGTATGCATCATACTTTATGTGGTTTTGCATGAAGCGATCCACGGTATTGCAATGAAGATTTGCAGAACCAAGAAGGTAAAATACGGATTTACCGGATTGTACGCCTTTGCCGGCAGTCAGGATTTTTATGATAAGAAATCTTATTTTTTTATTGCACTGGCGCCGATTGTGTTTTGGGGCATTGTTTTGGCGGTGATAAATCTGATGGTGCCAACCGAATGGTTTTGGGTCGTTTACATGATTCAAATTTTTAATATATCGGGTGCTGCCGGCGATTTATTTGTTACGGTGAAATTTTCTCGACTGCCCAGCGATATTTTAGTACAGGATACCGGTGTGGCAATGACTGTTTTTTCAAGAGAAAAAAGCAGAAAATGAACAAAGTATTTTTTGCGGTATCACAGAAAAGGAGAACAGCTTAAAAAGCTTTAACGATATGAGTTATTCGGAAATTGTCTTGTTGATAACCAAAGTTTTGGTTTCCTTGTTAGGATTGCTAACCATTCATTTTATGCTTTTTGCCGTTGTTTTTATATATTCAACTGCCGATTGATATCCATGCGATTTGTACTAAAAACCTGACATGGAAACCGATTCCACATCAGGACAATACCTCATTTGAGCAGGTCAATACCAGTGACGATTTCTCAAGTTTAATTTGATAAAATGAAACGAGCAGTCACGCGTTGACTGCTCGTTTTGCGATTAACAAACAAGACAGTGGACTGACCACTATCGTCCCCTGTGCTATGATAGTTCTGCGGATTTTGTTGTTTTACATGTTAACATTATACCGCAAAAAAGACTGCTTGACAAACCTACACACAAAAATATCAGATAAGTTGAATATAAAAAAACTGAGTGTCCATAACTCACTTGCGTTATGAACACTCAGCATGGTCAGAGTGTTCATAACGCAAGCGAACGGCTTCGGGGTAGAGATTTTAGATAACAACAGAGCCTAACCCGGATTGGGTCAGGCCCTGCCTGTGGTCGAGGTGACAGGACTTGAACCTGCGGCCTCTGCGTCCCGAACGCAGCGCTCTACCAAACTGAGCCACACCTCGAAGTATTTAATTTTTCGCAACATTGTAATTATACATAGGTTTGCGCCAAAAGTCAACTATTTTTTCACTTTTTACTAAAATATTTTTAAAGGATAGATAATATGAAGTTTAGCGAAATGATGCTGAAAGAATTGGAAAACAGGTTTAATTTTCCGGTAGAAATACATTATGTGGACGAAACGACATCCACCAATACCGTTTTGAAACAGATGGCTGCCGATGGCGCAAAAGAGGGGACGGTTTATCTTGCCGCCAGACAGACGCAGGGCCGCGGTCGAATGGGGCGAAGCTTTTTTTCGCCCGATGGCGGGCTATATTTCAGCATGTTGTTTCGGCCAAAGATGAATCCGGCAACTTCCTTATTATTGACTGTCGCCGCCGCCGTTGCGGTTGCCGAAGCAATGGATGAAGTCTTTGACACACAGAGCAAGATCAAGTGGGTAAACGATGTTTATGTGAACGGCAAAAAGGTTTGCGGAATTTTGGCAGAAAGCCAATTGGATCCGTCAAAGCCGACCGAGCAGGCGGTTATTGTCGGCATCGGGATCAATGTCTGCGCTCCAAAAGATGGATTTCCAACCGAAATTGAAAACCGTGCCGGGGCGTTGTGTGAAACAAACGAGGCGGTATCGGATCAAGCGGTTCGACTTTTAGCCGAAATCATCAACCGCTTGTACAGCTTTGCCAGTGTATTATCGGAAAAACCGTTCTTAACAGCCTATCGGAATCGCTCTTTCCTGATTGGAAAAACAGTTTCCTACAAGCGGGGAGGAACGCAACAGACGGCACAGGTAACCGGGATTGACGAACAAGCCCGATTGGTCGTTTTACAAAACGGGCAGGAAATTTCGTTGGGTGCCGGAGAGGTGCAACTGATGTCAATCGCGACTGAAGGTATAAATCCACATGATCAAGAACGCAACGGGGGAACCCAACAAGACTGAAAGTGCCGTTGCCCAAAACTGATGAAAATGCCAAATATTGATTGTAATAAAGGTGACCAGGAAATAGATGATAAAGGTCGGTATGTAAGAGATAAAGAAACGAAGCAGTCCCTTTGCAGACGGCTTTCGCTTGAATACAAAACGGCTATTCAGCAAATAGGCGATCCCAAGCGAAAAAACAAATCCAAAAGCGGCGGAAATATTTGACTGAATGTGAATCAGGTGAAAAATCCATGAAAACAATGCCGTATCAAAGGTGTTGATACAGCCAAAAAGACAGAAATAAAGAAATCGTTTACTGAAAAAAATCTCTTTCAGTTTTTTTATTTTTAAAATGAATGAATTCATAAAAAAACCTTCTGAAAAAATGATAAAGACAGTATAACACATTTACCGTCAAAATACAAGATTTCTGTTGACATGAGAGCAGGATTGCTATAGAATAGATGAGTAAAAACCATCTTTGCCCCTGTAGTTAAATGGATATAACGAGGTCCTCCTAAGACTTAATTATCGGTTCGATTCCGGTCAGGGGTGCCACTTTGGCGTGATAATTCAGCCGAACAGATTGTAAAATATCGGAGGGAATTATGGAAGAACAAATTATTACCGTTACGATCAAAACAAACGGCGAACCGTGCGAGTTGTCTGACAGTGAGATTAAGGCATGGTACGAAAAGCATATTCAAGAGTTATTTGATCCGAACTATGGTACGCCTGAAATTTCCGTAGCATTACAAAGGCGTCAAATTAGCGGCGATTGATGCGTTGTTGCCGGTAACTGCGCGGCGCGATAGAATATCGAAAATTGAATCATGAGATAAAAGAAGATACGGTTTGAAAAGTTGTAAACTTAGTAGATGTAAAAGGGAATCCGGTTCGAGTCCGGAACAACCGCCATTACTGTATTTGACGAAAAGAAGCGTTTATGTCATTGGGGAATCTCCCTGAGAAGACCGCTTTTTAACGGAATCACCCGTTATATCATAAGTCAGGATACCTGCCGTAACTTCTGAGGTTTATCACGATTGGGCGAGAAGAGTGCAACCGATTTATCAAAGCCACAAGGCTTTTCGTTTGCATTCTTTTTTGTTTGCAAAACAGAAGGCTTTGCTTTGATGCATATCGGTTATGAATTGTACTCTTTTGACCTGCTTTCAGGTTGAAGGAGTATTTTTTTATGAGGGGAAAGTATGACGCAGGAACAAAGAGAATGGGCGATTGGTCTTTTGAAGGAAAAAGCGAGCGCGTTATCAAGATTGCCGAAAAAGGATGATTTTGACGATGTGACCCGCTCAAAAATCAAATCATTTTTAGGTCCTTGGCCCAGAGCGTTGGAAGCCGCCGGCTTAAAATCGGCAAAGGCGGAACAGATAACCCGAAAAAAGGAACATAGAAAATGACAGATTTATTTTCGTTACATCCCTTTGTTGCGTTGATCTATTTTATCTCGGTATTTACGGCGATCATGTTCTCTCAAAATCCTCTGTTTTCGGTGATTGCGTTACTTGGCGGGATTTGTTTTTCGGGTAAATCCAAAATACATATTCGCCCGAAGGATTTTGGCTTTGGTCTGCTTGTTTTTCTTGCTGTTTCAATGACCAATCCTTTGTTTTCACACAACGGTGTGACGGTCTTGTTCTTTATCAACAATAATCCCGTTACAGCGGAAGCCATCTATTACGGCATGTATTTAGCGGTCATGTTGCTGGCGGTGCTGCTTTGGTTCCGCTCATTTAACCGGGTGATCACAGATGATAAATGGCTTTATCTGACGGCAAAAATATCACCCAAGCTTTCGCTGTTACTGTCCACCGCTTTTCGCTTTGTGCCGTATCTTCAACAACAGGTGCGGAAAATCCGAAGTGCACAAAAAGCGGTAGGGATTTTTGCGGGTGACAGTTGGATGGATAAAATCAAATCGACCTTTAATGTCTATTCGGCACTGATTTCTTTTGGAATCGAGGGCGCTGTTGATGTCGGCGCTTCGATGAAGGCAAGAGGCTACGGATTAAAAGGGCGAAGCAACTATTCTCTTTTCCGCTTCCGTCTTGTTGATTTTGCGATTTTATGTTTCATTCTTTGGATGGATATCGCGTTGATCGTTCTTTCGGTCAAAGCAGATATACGATTTGTTTTTTATCCGGCTTTTTTATTTCCAAAGGCGCAGGCATCTCTGATACAAACGGTGATCGCATTTTTGTTGCTTTGCTTTTTGCCTTTCATTTTAAGCGTGAAGGAGGATATTAAATGGCGTTTCTTGAGGTCGAAAATTTAAGCTTCGGATATCCGGAAACAAAGAACAAAACGCTTTATGACATTAATTTTACCGTTTCAGAGGGAGAATTCTGTTTATTGTGCGGTGCGTCCGGCTGTGGGAAAACAACTCTGCTGAAATTGCTAAAAAAACAGTTATCGCCTTACGGCACAAAGAGTGGGAAAATCATCTATAACGGAACAGAAACAGAAGCTCTTGACGAGAAAACAAGTGCGTCGGAAATCGGTTTTATCATGCAAAATCCGGAAAGCCAGATCGTGACTGATACCGTATGGCACGAATTGAGTTTCGGTTTGGAAAATTTAGGCGTTCCGTCCGATACGATCCATCGCAGAGTGGCGGAAATCGTCAGCTTTTTCGGTATAGGCGACTGGTTTCATAAAAAAACGGCAGAATTATCGGGAGGTCAAAAGCAACAGCTGAATCTCGCCGCCGTTTTGGTAATGCAGCCGAAAATACTGTTATTGGATGAACCGACCGCACAGCTGGATCCGATTGCCTCCGCCGATTTTCTTCATACGCTTCAAAAACTGAATCAAGAATTGGGACTGACGGTGCTTATCGCCGAACATAATTTGGAGGATATCTTGTCGGTTGCGGATAAGGTTTTGATGTTGGAGAACGGCAATCTGCAATTTGCAGGGAGTCCGAGAGATTTTGCCGGCTATTTCAAACAAAATCCAGACCATCCCATTGCGTCCGCTCTACCTGCGGCAACCAGGATTTACAGCATGTTGCAAAGCGGAAACACCTGCCCGCTGAATGTCAAAGAAGGCAGAAGCTTTATCTGCCGAAATTACGGTCATAAAACGGATAGTATATCGACAAAAGAGTATCAACATCACGATGAAAAAGCGGTGGAGCTCAAAAAAGTTTGGTTTCGGTATGAGAAAGATTCACCAGACATTCTCAAAGGCACAAATTTAACCGTTTTTCAAGGCGAACATTTTTGCATTTTAGGCGGAAACGGTACGGGGAAGACGACGACCGTCGGTATCATGGCGGGACTTTTCAAACCGTATAGCGGTAAAGTTTTTGTCGGCGGAAAACGCATTGAAAAATATGCCGGTAATTCGCTTTACTTTCAAAATATTGCCGTTTTGACTCAAAATCCGCAAGTTTTGTTTTTACATAAAACGGTTTTGGAAGATTTGACCGAATCTGCGGCGGTGTTCTATGATTCGTCTGACGAGGGTAGAGCGAAAATTGCCCAAATATCAAAAATGTTGGATATAGAAAACCTGCTGGAATGTCATCCGTATGATTTAAGCGGCGGCGAACAACAAAAATGCGCCCTGGCAAAAGTGCTGATAGGCGCGCCGAAAATTGTATTGCTGGACGAGCCGACCAAAGCGTTGGATGCAGACGGAAAGAGAGTTATAGCAGAAATAATAAAAGCGCTGAAAGCGACCGGAATCACCGTTATTACTGTAACGCATGATATCGAATTTGTGGCGGAAAACGCCGACCGTTGCGGACTGTTTTTTGACGGAGACATGATCTCGGTTGACACACCTACAGAATTTTTTGACAGAAACACATTCTATACGACTGCCGCCAATCGCATTGCCAGAGGCTATTATCAAAAGGCAGTGACTTGCGAGGATGTTGTAATGCTTTGCAAACAGAACAGCAAGGACGGGGCGGGAAAATGAGAACAAAAAATCTAATCAGTATCGGTGTTTTCCTGATCCTTATTCCGATGTTGATTCTCTTAGGAACGCTTGTTTTTAAGGAAAAATATTTTGCGTATCTTTCGATTTTAGTCGTCATGCTGTCGCTGGTACCGATGTTTTTTGCTTTTGAAAAAAAAGAAAATTCATCAAAAGAGCTGTCGATACTTGCCGTCATGATTGCTGTTTCGGTCGTCGGAAGATTTGTCTTTTCCTGGCTTCCCGGTTTTAAGCCGGTGACAGCCGTTACGATAATAACGGCAATCTATTTGGGCAGTGAGGCGGGATTCGCTGTCGGCAGTTTGTCGGCGGTTGTATCGAATTTTTATTTTGGTCAGGGTCCGTGGACGCCCTTTCAAATGTTTTCTTGGGGTCTCATTGGGTTCCTGGCGGGTATGCTTTCAAATCCGCTGAAAAAAAGCAAAGTTTTTTTATGCGTTTTCGGCATCCTTGCCGGCATATCCTTTTCGCTTACCATGGATATTTGGACAACCTTGTGGGCAGACGGTACCTTTAATCTTTCAAGATATATCGCATCGGTTGTTACGGCGCTTCCGCTGACAACAGAATATGCAGTATCAAATGTACTGTTTTTGCTTTTACTTACAAAGCCGATTGGCGAAAAACTGGAACGGGTAAAGAAAAAATACGGATTGTTTACAGTTCATCACAGGGATTAGACCTGTTTTGATAAATATTTTAAAAAAGAGGTAATCAAAATGAAAAAAACACTTACAATCATTCTTGCACTGATGCTTGCGTTCAGTTGCATGAGCATGAATGCCTTTGCGGCGGAATCGGACACAGTAAATGTCTTTGTAACCATTGCGGACAAAGACGGAAAGCTTGCTTTGGCGGCGGAAGAAATTACCGTTTCGGACATCGACAGCGACGGAAAATTGACCGTTAATGATGCTTTATATACGGCGCATGAGCAGAAATACGAGGGAGGGGCCGCAGCCGGTTATTCCTCTGAATTAGATTTACAATACGGCTTATCTCTGAAAAAACTTTGGGGTATTGATAACGGCGGCAGTTACGGCTATTATGTCAACAATAACGCCGCGTGGAATCTTGCGGAAGAAATTCATACAGGCGATTCTGTGAATGCTTTCATTTACACCGATCTTTCTGCCTGGTCCGATACTTATTGCTGGTTCAATATTCACGAGCAGAAAGGGAAAGAAGGAGACAAGGTCGATCTCATCCTTACGGCTTCCCAGTTCGATTATGCGACCGGCAATCCCGTAGAGTTGCCGGTCAAAGAGGCAAGGATTACGCTGAACGGCACAAAAACAGCCTTCAAAACTAACGATGAAGGAAAAGTTACCGTAAACTTCGATCAAGCCGGAGAATTTGTGGTAAGCGCTGTTTCCGAGACACAAATTCTTGTACCGCCCGTCTGCAAAGTAAGCATTGCCGCAACAGAAAAAGTCAATACACAGGAAAACAATACTAAATCAACCTCAAATACCGAAAACGCGACTTCGCCGAAAACCGGTGATCACGGCAGTATGGCGTTGTTGATCCTGCTTGTCAGCATGGCTCTTGGCGCTACGGTTTTTTTCGCCGTAAAAAGAATCCATGAAAACTAATTTTTTGCGGAAATTTTTCTCTTATATTTTTGTTTTTATCTTTATTGCAGGAACACTTTCTGTCTCTGCACAAGAAGCAACCGTCGATAAAGCGCAAAGCCTTATCGACGGTATTGTCGCATACAAATTAAAGAATACCGCTTGCGACTCGGTACAACAATATATTGATCGGTTTCTTTCCAAAAATCCCGGTTCGGACGAATGGTATGCGTTAACGCTCTGTCAGTACGGTAATTATAATTTTCAATCCTATCAAGCGGCACTCACAAAGTATTTGTCCGAAAATAAGGTGACTTCGGCATCGACAAGGCAAAAGTATGCCCTTATTTTAATCGGTATCGGTTCGGGAGACCGCTTTATCTATCATACGCTCAACGATTCCATTGGCAAGCAAGGCATTATGAGTTGGATCTTCGGACTTCATTTGTTAAATAACGGATATCAAAGTGAAGCGTATACGGCGACTGCCGTCAAAGAAAAGCTCTTATCACTGCAACATGCCGACGGCGGTTGGAGTGTAACGGGTCCCTCCGGTGATGTCGATGCCACGGCGATGGCGATTCAGTCTCTTGCTTCATTTTATCAAACCGATGCAAAAACAAAATCTGCAGTTGATAAGGCATTGCAATTTCTGTCCGCTCAACAAAAGCCGACCGGCGATTTTGCAACCTACGGCGTAGAAAATCCCGAAAGTACAGCGCAGGTTTTGACGGCGCTTTCCGCGCTCGGGATCAATTGCTTGAAAGATCAACGGTTTATCAAAGACGATAAAACGCTGTTTGATGTTGTTGAAAAATATCGTTTGCCGGACGGAAGCTTTTGCCACCAAACAGGCGGGGAATACAGCGGGAACGCAACGGTGCAGGTTTTGTATTCTCTCGTTTCCTTTATACGGATGAACAGGGGAAAAGCCGGTCTTTATATGATGGATAAAAGAAATCCGTCCATATTGGATGTGCCGCAAAAAAGCGAAATCACGGTCAGCCCCGAACAAAAAAATGCGGTATCCGGAGAAGAAAAAAACGAAAATATTCAAAAGAATCATTCAACAGAACATTCTGCGGGAACCGAAAGCGAAACGGAAAAATCTGTCGGCGATGCAGAGACATCGGAAACCGTTGCGGAAATATCCGGGCAAAATACTTCGTCTCTGGAAGATTCTTTGACAACAGGTGAGGTCGAACAGACAAAAACCGGCGCATTCAAAAAGGCAAAATGGATTTCTTATAAGTTTTATATCATTTTCGGTGCAGTCATTGCATTGGCTCTTACTTATGCAATTCTGCTATTCAAAAAAAATAAAAACAAAAAGAATTATATGCTTGCCTTTTTTGTTTTCGCGGGTGTTGTGTTATTTGCGCTGTTCATCCATATTCAGTCGCCGGATGACTATTATAATTCCCATAGAACAGAGGGTGAAGCTGTAGGCACGGTAACCGTCACGATTCGTTGCGACACCATTCAAGACAGAAGCGCCGCACATATCCCGGAGAATGGTGTTTTCCTGGATGCTCAAGAAATTGAGTTTGAAAAGGGCAGTTCAGTATACGATGTCTTGGTCGACACTACTGCTCAAAACAGAATCCATATGGAATCATCCGGTACGAATCAATCACCCTATGTGAAGGGAATCGGTAATATATACGAATTTGATTACGGAGATTTGTCCGGGTGGATGTATTTTGTGAACGGAAAATCCCCCTCGATTGGTTGCGGGGAATACAAGGTAAAAGACGGCGATAGAATCGAATGGCTTTATACCTGCAATCTCGGAAAGGATATCCAAAAATGAAGAATTGTTTTTCTTTTTTTAAAAATGAAAACTGTGAATATTTTCCCTGTCACAAAGTTCACGATTCGGAAAATTTTAATTGCATTTTTTGCTTTTGCCCTTTATATCATTTAGAAAACTGCGGCGGGAACTATACGGTGAACGAACGGCACATCAAGGATTGTTCAAACTGTTTGTTGCCGCACAAGCCGGAAAACTATTCATTTATTACCGACAAGTTAAAAAAATGACGGATAAACCGCCATTTTTAATAAAAAATTCTTGATTCTTAGAAACAGATATGTTATAATGATTTTTGTTATAAAACAATATGCGCTGATAGCTCAGTTGGATAGAGCATCTGCCTTCTAAGCAGAGGGTCGGGGGTTCGAATCCCTTTCAGCGTGCCAAAAATAAGCGTGACACCGAAAGGCGTTGCGCTTATTTTTCGCTTTGAAAAAGCGGAGGGATTCGAACAAGGCGTCAAAAAACAGTCCGGGGGACTGTTTTTTAGCCGGGGCAACGAGCGAAGCGAGGCGATAGGCGCGGGAGCGCCGGGACAAAATCCCTTTCAGCGTGCCAAAAAAAAGCGTGACACCGAAAGGCGTTGCGCTTATTTTTCGCTATACAAAAAACAAGACAGGGATCAGCGCCCTGTCTTGTGATATTTATTGAGCCTTTAGAATTTCTTCCGGTATGTTCATGATCGTTCCGTTGCCGCCTTGTACAGCAGGTAACTTTCCGTCCCATTTCTCAATGAACTGTTTCTTGATGATTTTATCGGTTAATTCCTGATTTAAAAGTTGGTTCGCTTTTGCTTCTGCCTCTGCCTCTGTGATTTTAACCTCGGCTGCCGCTTGAGCATTTGTGATCTTTGTCTGCTTTTCGGTTTCGGCTTTCAGTAGTTGCTGTTGAGCGACCTGTTTTTCTTCAATAGCCGCGATAAATGCTTCGGTGAAGTCAAAATCAATGATATTTACATCGGTAACATAAAGTCCGATATCGTTGAGTTTTTCGTTGAGTCCGGTTACAAGTCCGTCAGAAATCAGCGCGCGGTTCGTCACGCTTTCTTCTGCCGTATATTTTGCGGTAATTGCTTTTAAAACTTCATTCACGGCGGGAGTCACCAAAACATTTTCATAATCTGCGCCGATATTCTTATAAATGCTGTAGGACTTTGAAGTATCAACTCTATAATTGACTGCCAGTCTTGTGCTTACGGTTTGCAGGTCTTTGGAAAAAGCTTCGGTTTCGACATCAAGCTTTCGGATACGGTTATCAATTTTTACCACGCGCTGAACAAGGGGGATTTTGATATGTACGCCTTCTTGCAACACATCAGGGCTGACCTTTCCAAGGGTTACCACTACTCCGGTATGACCGGGCGAAACAATGGCAACGGAACCGAATAATATAATTAAAATCAATAATGCGAGTGCAGAAAAAGATAAAATTTTAACCGCTTTTGTTTGCATAATTCTATATCTCCTTGTTATTTTATGAATTAAATTATAACCAATTATTTTGAAAAAGTCAATGCAACAGTTGATGTAGCAACAATCCTTTTGATTGCTGCTTCTTCCCTTAACCTTTACGCAGTTACCGGGGTCGACTCTGCATTTAAAAGGCAAAAAGATTTATCCCGGAAAAGTCATATTTTCGTACTGGTAAAGCCGACGGCAATGCCGATAATATGAATTTCTTCGATCTGCGAACCGGTATAAACCAGCGGAACGCATTGCGGATTGCACGGCATCAGGGTGACGGTATTTCCGTCCTGATAAAACCGTTTTAAGGTTGCTTCCTCACCAATAAGCACCGCGGCAATCTGACCGTTTTCTACGGTGGGCTGCTGACGGATGTAAACGATATCGCCATCATATATATGGGCGTCGATCATACTGTCGCCTTTACAGCGCAGCGCTAAATCGGCATGAATGGTATCGGGCATATCGACATAGCTTTCAATATTATCATCTGCCAAAATCGGCTGACCGCAGGCAATATCGCCCAACATCGGAATTTTGCGCATGACCGGCAACGGTATAATATTCTGATAGGCGGAAACATCGTCTTCTACAAAGCTGACAGGAGAAACCTGAAAAATTTCCGCCAACCGTTTAATGGTTTCCCGCTTAAGATTCTGCACCTTGCCGCATTCCCATTTTTGCACCGCCGCGCGCTGTACGCCCACGAGCGCCCCCAATTGTTCTTGCGAATACCCCGCTTCGGTTCTTAACTTTTTAATATAATCACCAACATTCATCTCGGACACCTCTTCCTATGGGTAAATTGTATCTTAAATATATCGAAATGTCAACCGTTTTTTTTAAAATCTAAAAAAAAGATACAAAAAGGGTTGACAAACGCTAAAATCGGTGTTATGATAACGGTATCTTAAACAGATACAAAAGAGGTGATTTTTTTGATGTCGGACAAGTTGATCGCAATCATGGCGGCAAAGAAAGACAGTCGCGAACAATTGGCGGAAGCACTCGGTTTATCGGTAAATCGGCTGTCGGAAAAGATCTATTCCAGACGGAACGCAAGTTTTACACAACCTGAAATAGCGACCATGAAAAAAAGATACGCTTTGAGCGAAACAGAGGTGATAGATGTTTTTTTTACAACAAATGTATCTTAAAAAGATACTATTTTTCGACAAAATTTTACATAGCAAGGAGAGCAACATGAAAACACTATTGGTACACGCACAGCAATTTACCGGAAAATCGGTTTGGATCGCAGGCATATTTCTCCTCCTGTTCGGGACGGCGTTTCTTTTTTGTTGGACACAGGCACGCCAACAGGCGCTTCTTCAACAACTGAAAAGAAACAACAGCCGCTTAAAGGATCAATTAAAAGCGATGCAGGTCAATTTACTGCGCCAGCGGCAAAAAAATGATTTTTTAAAGCAATGTCTTGCCGAGAAAAAGGAGAATCGTAAATGAAAACAAGTAAGATTATCATTCGTTCACTGTATGGTATCACCGAGCAGGAGTTGACCGGAGCTTCGGTGGAGCTGACCGGTAAAAAAGGCAGCGGCAAGACGAGCGTATTAGATGCGATTCGTTTTGCGTTGACCAACACCAGCCGCCGCGATTTTATTATCAAGAACGGTGAAAACGAGGGAGAAATCATTGTAGAAACCGATTCCGGCTTGCGCATTGACCGCAAATGCAGAGCGGGAAAGCCGAATAAGATCGTGCTGAAAGACAACGGGTTAACGGTACCGCGGCCGGAATCCTTTTTACGGACGGTATTCACGCCGCTTCAATTAGATCCCGTGCGGTTTATTTCAATGTCACCTGCCGAGCAAAACCGCGCTATTTTGGATTTGATTCAATATGACTGGGATTTGGAAACGATTCGTTCATGGTTTGGTGAAATTCCGCAAGGGGTCAACTATGAGCAAAACATTTTGGCGGTTTTAAATGAAATTCAGTCGGAGGAGGGGGTCTATTTTTTGACAAGGCAGGATTTAAACCGTCAGATTCGGGTGAAATCAGCTTTTGCCGAGGAAATTGCGCGCGATTTGCCGCCCGATTACGATGCCGAACGGTGGGAGAACTATGATACCGCCGCGCATTATGAAGAACTACTATGCCGAAAGCAGTATAATGAAAAAATTGCCGACGCAAAAGAGCGCGAAGAAAGAGCCAGGGGGAAATTGCGGCTGCTAGAGACCCAGCGCGACTTGAAAATCGAGAGTGCCGAAAAAGAGATTGCCGCCGAACGCGAAACGCTGAAAAACACCATCACTCGCTTTCAGGCGGAAATTGCCGCCGCCGAAGAAAAAATTCGAGGGTTGGCGGTGATGCTGTCAGACCGGGTAGCGCTAATCCGTTCCGAATATGAAACCGAAAAACTGAAGACCGAGCAGGCAATGGGGGTGGCGGCTCGCGACGGCGAACGGCAACCGATGGCGACCGAGGCATTGACCCGGGAAATTGACGAGGCGGAACGGATGAAAAAGCATCTGAACGAGTATCGAAGAATGATTGCCATGCGGCAGGAATTGCGTCATCTTCAGGCGCGGTCGGACAAGCTGACCGAAAAGATTGAACTGGCACGGCGCCTACCCGCTGAAATATTGAAAACCGCAAAAATTCCCATTGAGGGATTGACGGTGGAAAACGGGATACCGTTGATCCACGGGTTGCCGATATCCAATCGTTCGGACGGAGAGCTATTGGAGTTGTGCGTGGAAATCGCGTTACATAATCCGGCGGGATTGAAGATGATTTTGATTGACGGCACCGAAAAACTGGATGACGAGAGCCGGCAAAAGTTATATCAAAAATGCAGAGAGAAAGGATTGCAGTTTATCGCCACCAGAACCACCAATGACGGGGAACTGGTCGTAACTGAATTGTAAAAGGAGATTATATAGAGATGAATTGGAAAAAAGAAGCAATTTCGGATTTACAGAACTATCGCGAAAACAAGGAATCGTTGACGAATCTTCGGGAGAGGATCCAGGCGTTAAAAGAAAAGGCGGATGGATTGAAAGCCATTGCCGCTGATCGGGTGCCGGTCAAGGGCGGCGCGTCGAAAATGGAAGATCGGTTGATCGACAATATCGCCGAGCGCGAACGCTTAAAGCACACCTATCTTGCGACCAAGAGACTGGTTGGCCTGGTCGAGCGGGGCTTGACTGTATTGAACGAGGAAGAAAAAACCGTTCTTTCCACCCTGTATATCGAACCGAGAAGCAAGGGCGCGGTCGAGACGCTTTGCGGTATCATCGGGTGCGAAAAGGCGACCGTTTACCGGATTCGTGACAACGCGCTATACCACTTTACCAAGAGTTTATACGGCATGTTGGACTATTAAAAGGATGAGAAAATGATGAGACGATTTTTCCAAAACAGTGTGCTATAATCATATCATCGAAAGGTGCAAGGAGATCCGGCAGGCGTCGGATCTTCTTCCTTTTTTTCGGCGGACGGCATAGGAGAAGCTGTCGGGTGGGACGGGGGTATATCTTTTAAAAAGGAGGAGAAGCATGGCAAAGGGGAAATACGAAGCGTGGTTGGATGCCGATAAGTTGTCGCTTTTGGCGGCGTGGACAAGAGACGGACTTAAGGAAGAACAGATTGCTCATAATATCGGGATTCGCCGCGAAACGCTTTCGGCGTGGAAAAAAAGATTTCCGGAAATTGCGGCGGCACTCAAAAGAGATCGGGAAACGGTAGATGTTGCCGTGGAGGACGCGCTGTGTAAAAAAGCGTTGGGGTATACGGTCGCACTCCGCAAAACCTTCAAATGCCGGGAAGTACAGTATGACGAAAGCGGGCACAAGGTCGCGGAGGCGGATGTGCTGCGTGAAGGGGTGGACGAGGTTTATGTGCCGGCTGATACCAAGGCGCAAAGCTTTTGGCTGAAAAACCGCCGTCCCGACCGCTGGCGCGATAAAACGGAACATCAAATCGACACCGTTGCACAAATTGAATTTGTGGATGATTTAGACGGTGAGGAGGATGGATAAAAAGCGCATCTCTTTAAAAGGAACGGTGGGGAAAGGGTACGGTCGATATTGGCATGATCATCACCGCTATCGCGTGTTAAAAGGGGGAAAAGGTTCCAAAAAGAGCACGACCACCGCGTTGAATTTTATTGTGCGGTTAATGCAGTATCCCGACAGTAATCTTTTGGTTGTCCGGCGGGTAATGAAGACCCATCGCGATTCGACCTTTGCGCAATTGCGCTGGGCACAGCAAAAACTCGGCGTCGCGCATTTATGGGCAAATAATGTCAGTCCGATGGAAATGACCTACAAACCAACCGGTCAAAAGATTCTGTTTCGGGGATTCGACGATGTGTTAAAGTTGGCGTCTACCACCGTATCCAAAGGATATCTTTGTTGGGTTTGGGTGGAGGAAGCGTTTGAAATTGCCTCGGCGGATGATTTTGACAAGCTGGATCTATCGGTGCCGCGCGGCGATGTCCCGCCACCGCTTTTTAAACAGGTAACCCTGACCTTTAACCCCTGGAGTGCCGAACATTGGCTCAAAAAGCGCTTTTTCGATACCAAGAACGAAGCCGTTTCGACCTATTCGACCAATTATCTGCTCAACGAGTGGTTGGACGAGACCGACCGTGCGGTGTTTGAACGGATGAAAATCGAAAATCCGCAAAAATATCAGGTGGCGGGACTGGGAAATTGGGGTATTGCCGAGGGGTTGGTCTTTGACCGTTGGGAGGTCGGCAAACCCGACCTTTCGGAAGACTGGAAATGGAAAAACTTTTTCGGATTGGATTACGGTTATACCAATGACCCCGCCGCATTTATCGCCTTTAAGGCAAATCCCGCGGATAAAATTATATATATATTTGACGAGTTTTATCAAACGGGAATGCTCAACTGCGATATTGCTGAAAAAATCAAGGAAAAGGGATATGCCAAGGAACGAATCCGCGCCGACTGCGCCGAACCGAAATCCAATGATGATTTACGACGGCTCGGCATTGGGCGAATTTATCCGTCCGAAAAGGGAAGAGACAGTATTTTGCACGGGATCGACCGGATTCGGGAATACCGTATTTTTGTTGATCCGATCTGTAAAAATACCGTGTCGGAGCTTTCGGGGTATGTCTATGACGAACGGCATACGGTCAACGGACACCGTGTGCCGATTGATTCCAACAATCATTTAATGGATGCGTTACGGTACGGGATGCAGGATGTCCGCTTTTTCCGTCCTGAAAACCCCAACATCCCCAAAACGCGTCCGCGTACGGAAGAAACGAACCGGGAGACGCTCGGTCTGTCGGTTCGGGAGATTAAAGGAGGATGGGTGTAATGACCTATTTACTGTTCGGCGCGTGTTTTTTGCTTTTGGTGATTGTCTTTGCGGCTGTCGGCTTCATTGCCGGCTTTTTTTTCGGCAACGGGAAGAAATATGCCGTCGGGACAACGCCGACCGGACCGCATGCCGTTACCCGGCAGAAAACCAATATTTTTGGGTTGAAAGACTGGGAATATCGAAATTTTATGCGATATGACGGTACAGAAAACCAAGAATTTGACGCCGAAAACGGAGACAAAGAATAATACATCCCGCACCAAGGGAAAGGAGATTTTTTATGGAAGAAAACAGAACCGAAACCGAGAGCACCATCTCTTCGGCGGTTGAAAACGCACCACAGGAATCCGAGCCGACCGAGCACCGTGCCGCCGCACCACAGGAAACGGTGCCCCAAAGCCCGGAAACCGCACCGCATTCGGCAGAGCCGGATGAAAAGAAAGGAGAGGAGACATCTTCAGCAGAAACAAATCCGTCTTTTCTGACCGTGCAGTTTAACCACAAAGCACGGGATTTATCGAAAGAAGACGCGGTAAGGTATGCCCAAAAGGGGATGCTGTTTGACCGTGTTTCCGCCGAGCTTGCTAAAATCAATCCGATTTTCAACAAGTTGGACTACCTTGCCGCACAGAAGGATACCTCGCCTGAGGCATTGGTGGATCAGTTGATCCGCGAGCAGGAAAGCGACTATAAAAAAGGATTGACCGAAAAGTTCGGCGAACAATTGGACGACGAAACGGCAGAACAGTTACTGCAGTTGTTTCGTCAGAAACAGAAAACAAAATATGAGAAAATTCTTTCCGACCGGGAGAAGAGCACATCCGCAAAGCAAGAGGCACAGGAAAGTGATGAAAGCAGGATTGCACGGCAATTTACCCAACTGCAACGGGAGTTCCCCGAATATGAGACCTTTAAAGCTTTGCCGGAACCGGTCAAAAAAGACGCCTTTGAAGGCGCGGATCTATTGACCGCCATGCTTTTGTTTGAGCATCAGGCGGAAAGACAAAAGCGGCAGACTGCCGCCGCAAAACAATCGGCAGCCCATTCGTCCACCGGTTCCCAAACCGCCAAGGGAGAAAGTGAGTCTTCTGTGGAACGCTCATTTGCCAGCGGTTTGTGGCGCCGGGGATAAAAAATTTATTTTTAAGGAGAAAAACAATGCCTATTAATTCTTTGATTACTGCTTCCAAATATACCGGTGAACTGGACAAACTGTTTGAACAAAAGGCCGTTACCGGCTTCTTCGCCGACAATAACATGCGGGCGAAATTCGTTGGTGCCAAGACGGTGTTGATCCCCGATGTCGATTTTGTCGGTTTGGCGGATTATGACCGCGATACCGGTTTTTCCCGCGGCGCCATCACCGTTGCCAACACTTCCTTTACCATGCAGAAAGACCGCGCGCGTTCCTTGCAGATCGACCGCGAGGATCTGGACGAAACCGGCGTTGCCAATCTTGCCGGTCAGATTCTCGGCGAATATGTCCGCACCAAGGTGGTGCCGGAATGCGACGCCTATGTTCTTTCCAAAATGGCAGGTATTGCCAAGACTGCCGGTCAATACATTAACGGTAATCTGTCGACCCCTTATGCCAATTTCAAAACCCTGGTCTCGGCGGTACGCGACCGTGTCGGTTATGACGAAGAACTGGTTTGCTTTATGGATACGCATGCGTATGAAGCGTTGACCCAGTCCTCCGAGCTTGCCCGAATGATCACCGTTTCCGACTTTAAACAGGGTGAGCTTCATTTGCAGGTGAAATCCATTGACGGTGTGGCGTTATTGCCGGTCGTTTCTTCGAGAATGAAATCGGCTTACACCTTCAACAGCGGTTCTACTGCCACCACGGGCGGCTTTACACCGGCGGAAAACGCAGTCGGTATTTATATGATCGTCATGCCGAAATCTGCCGGTCATTTGGTCAAGAAGACCGAAACCATGCGCATTTTTACGCCGGAACAGAATTTGGATGCCGATGCCTACAAATTTGACTACCGCGTTTATTACGATGTGTTTGTCAAAAAGCATGAGATTCCGAACATCCGTGCCGCTTTCGCACCGGCTGTGACCATTTCTTCCGATGTTTCATCTGCCGTTTCCAAAACCGCCGGTTCTATTTCCGGCAGTCTGTCGGTGACAGCCGCCGCCTCCGATTCCAGCACGCTGGAATATCAATGGTACAAGTGTACAGACAGCAATGGCAACGGCGCAACCGCCATTGCAGGCGCTACCTCCTCCAGCATGACCATTGATACCTCGTTGACCGCCGGCACCTATTACTATTTTGTAAAAATTACCGCCGGAAAATCAACCGTCAAAAATTCCGCTGTTTGTACGCTTACGGTTGCGTAAAAATGATTTGAGTTAAAAAAGTCGGGGATGCTTTTTGGCGTCCCCGATGATTCTACGGAGGTTTTGAATGAAAAAAATAATGATCAGTCCTTACGGAAATGAAGTGAAAGAAGTCGATTCCGAACGGATGTATGAGCGACTGCGCGCGCTTGGGTTTCAGGAAAAAACCGAAGAAACGATCAAACAGCTTCCCAAAAAGAAAGGCGGTCGAAAAAGTGGAAAAAATTAAACTGACACCGCAGGAAATAGCCCGGGAATATGCCGACGGAACCAGCTTTAAGGACGGCATCGGCGAACGCGGGCTTCAGGAACAAAGTAAGATCAATGAACGCTTTTTTATCGGCGATCAGTGGTACGGGGTTCATTGCGGCAATTCCAAACCGCTTGCCCGGCGGAATTTGATCAAGCGTATCGGAGAATACAAGATGTCGGTGATCGGCTCGGCGCCGATTGCGGTCAATTATTCTGCCGACGGCGTTGCCGATACCGAGGAATTGCAAAACGAAAAAAGAACCTTGTTATCGGAAATCAAAGGCGGAAAAATACTTTCCGGTGCGGTCGATCCGGCGGAAATCTCAATCATGATGACGGCTATTTCGGATTACTTCAATGTCACAGCCGAGCGGGTAAAACTGGATATAAAAAAGGAACAGTTGCTGCGCAATGCCTACATTTCCGGCACGGCACTCTGTTATACCTATTGGGATCCGGATATCAAAACCGGTCTTTATGCCGACGCACAACAGACCATTCCGTTGGACGGAGATATTGCTTTGGAAGTGTTGGATGTGGAAAATGTGGTATTTGGCGATCCCAACACCGAGGATATCCAACAACAACCGTATATTATTATGGCAAAGCGTTGCGAGCTGGCGGAAGTCCGGCGGGAGGCACGCAGAAACCGTTTGGATGAGGAGGAGATCCTTGCCGAATCGACCGACCGGCTGAATGTGAATATCGGCGACCGCGGAGAGCGGGAACCGAGTGAAAGCAAACGCGTGACGGTATTCACAAAGCTTTACAAGGAATACGACCGGGACGGCAGAAATTATCGCATGATGGCGGTACGCGTGACCGAAAACGCCGTGGTACGAAAGCCGTGGTGTATCGGGATCTCTTGCTATCCGATTGCCGCTTTTACCTGGGAAAGAAGACATTCTTCCGCTTACGGCGAAAGCGAAATTACCTATATGATCCCCAATCAGATTGCCGTCAACCGAATGCTGACTGCCGGTATTTGGGCGGCAATGGTTTCCAATATGCCGATCATGGTGGTAAACGGTGATACCGTAACCGCCGATATTACCAACGAACCGGGGCAGATCATCAAGGTATACGGAAGCAATGAAGATGTTGTCGGTGCGGTACGGTATGTTACACCGCCGCAATTTCAAACGGGATATTTCGGTTCGGTAGATGCGATTTTCAATCAAACCCTTTCGGACAACGGCGCCAATGACGCGGCACTCGGTAATTTGCGCCCGGACAACGCAACGGCGTTGATCGCGCTCCGGGAGGCGGCGCTGGCGCCCATGCAACTCTATCAAAACAGGTTTTTCGGATTTATTGAGGAACTGGCGCGGATTTGGGCGGATTTTTGGATCCATTTATACGGCAGACGCCCGCTGAAGGTACGCGATAAAAGCGGATTGTGGTATATAGACTTTCAAGCCGAACGGTATCAAAGATTGCTGATCAACGCAAGGGTCGATGTCGGCGCTTCCACCGTTTGGAGCGAAGCCGTGGTAATTCAAACCTTGGATAATCTTCTGCGGTCGGGCATTATTACGGTAGATCAGTATCTCGAACGGTTACCGAGCGGCATGATCCCCGATGTGACCGGTCTTCGCAATGATTTGCATCGGCAGGAAACGGTCACAGAGGAACCGGATATCACCGACGGGGAAATCCTTGAAAATCTACGCGAAAACTATCCGAATGAGTATGAAATTTTCCGTCGACTTTCGGAAAATGAGCGACGGTCCTTTTTGTTGAATTTGCAATCCGGCGCAAAATTTTCGTCCGAGGAGGAGGGGGATCTATGACGGGGAATGAAATCCTGAACCGTGCGTTACTGCTGCTCGGCTACAGCGATTCGCAGGGAAATATTTCGGCGGAACAACGCATAAAATCACGCGCCTTGTCGGTCTTGAATGCGGTTTATGCCGATTTGTTTTATACCGTTCATGAGGACGGCTTTGTACCGCTGGTTTCTTTATCCGATCCCATACAGTTACCTGAAAAAATGCTGTTTGATATTATGCCTTACGGGGTGGCGTCTTTTTTGGCAATGAGTGAATCGGACGGCGATAATCAGCAGGTGTTTACCGTTTTGTACAATCAAAAGCGCGCCGGAATCAACCAAAAGACGATGATTTCGGATGTTTTGCCGACCGTATAGGAGGAAAAACAGATGAAATTTCCGCTACTATACAGAAAACAGGCGCACACACTTTCCATTCCGTCGTTTTCGGGCGGTATCAATTTAAGGGACGCCGACGGGCGCGTCGGCGATCATCAGTTGACCGATGGAAAAAATATGTGGTTTGAGGGAAGATTGCTGCAAACAAGACCGGCGTTAAAGGTGCGGGACGACTGCACCGGGGAACAGAATTTTTTCCCCGCATTGGCGAATGATCCTTCGGTTACAGCGCGAAAAGAGGCTGTCACCTATTCCGGAAACGGAGAGCTTTTTCAGCTGTTTTCCTATCGGGTAAGCTATTCCGTCGACAATGCCGGGCAGACGGAATACAAGGCGCGGATCCTGTTCCGGTTTCTTTCGGAAAGTGCACAGTTTGATCTGCCGATGCTCAATATGGACGGGGAAAATGTACACTATTTCATCATTCAGCATCAAAATAAGATTTACTGTTTTGTAGACCAGAACAAGCTGTGGCATCGCATTTTTCGTTTTGAACTTACCGAGCAGATGCAACCCGATACGGAAAGCTATGCATGGCATGAGCTTGCCGCGGAGGAAATCTATGCGCCGATTGTGGCTACCCACGGTGTTTGTGATATGAACGGCGGTGTGGAGGCAGTCGGCGCAGAGGGCATGAATCTACTGACCAATCGGTATCGCTTGGTCTATTCTACGGTAAACCGTTCTCTGCTATCGGCACAGAGTCCGACACATCCGATGAAATATTTTCTGATCCACAGTCATATTGCGGGAGACGATACCGTAGTCGGTACCATTACGGCTGTGATTCGGTATAAAAACGGCAGTACAGTTTGCCACGTCGCCGAAAAAAGCGCAGGGGATATGACCTACAGAGAAACGGATCTAAACGGACAAACGCATTACGGTGCCGATGGATTGACGCTTTGGTCAGACGGATTTGAATTGCAGTTTTTAACGCCGCAAAACGGCAGTCAGGTTATAGCACAGGTGGGGGAGAACGACTATCTTGAAGATAATATGACCCTTACGATTGATATTCATAATTACGCTGAAACAGAAAAGATGCTTGCTGACCGCGAAAGGATCTTCAGCGCGAAATACTCAGCTTGGTACGGCGGATCCGCTTTCGGACTTTCGGGCGGAGGATGGCTTTTTCTCGGCGGATTCGAGGGAGAAAATCAAAACCAGATTTTTTATTCCGCTGTAGGAAATCCCCTTTATTTCAGCGAAAATTCCTATATCGGGGTAGGGCAATCCTCCCAAGCGGTCACCGGATTCGGCAAACAGGATAACAGCTTGATCATCTTCAAGGAACGGGAACTGTTTCGACTGACCTATAACGGATTGAATCATCTTTCGGGGGAAGATTTGATCGAACAGGCGTTAGTGGATATTACCGCCAACGAAATTCAGCTTTCCCTGCAACAAATCCACGGATATATCGGTTGTGACGCACCGCAAAGCATTGAACTTTGCCGCAATCGGCTGGTGTGGTTGTGCGGGGGAACCGTTTACACCTTAACTTCACAAAGTCCGTATAGTGAACGAACCGTTCTGGCGCTGTCCGGTATGATGGATAAACGGTTAAAAACGGAGTCAACAATTGCTTTAAAAAAAGCTTTTTCCGCCGATTGGAACGGCCGGTATTTTTTATTTATCGGGACGCGTATTTATGTGATGGACTATGAGTCGGCAGGATATCTGCAAATTACCTCCTACAGCAAGGAGGAGGACGGGAAGCGACAAATTCCCTGGTTTTACTGGGAATTAAACAACCCGAACAGAGGACAAAGTGGATTGTATCTAAACGATTTTTCGGGTATTCCGTTGGCGGCAATCGTCGATAAAAGCCGTCTGCACTTGTTTTATGTGCATCAGGCGCACTTTGGATTTTCGGATGCTTTTTTTGCGTCGGTTTGCTATTTTGACGGCGGTATGGGCGATGATGAAACGGTTACTTTTAATCAAGAAAGTCTTGAAAATATTGTAATCAGCGGAAAAGCCTTTCGCCCGATTGATTCCTGTTTTACCACCAAAACCTATGATTTCGGCATGCCGCAGTTCAGGAAGAATGTTTTGTTAGTCAATTTGAAAATCGGATTTTGGTCGGAACGCCCCGCGGACATTGCTTTTTTGACCGAACAAACCGCATTTACCGACACCTGTCAAATTCGTGCGGATCTGCAGCAAAACAACCGCTTTGATGGTTCGCTTCTGAGAAACTATATGTTACATCCGGCGGTGCGCGCATCCGACCGATTCGGCTTGCAGGTGAAAAGTCAAAGTCCGATTACGGTGGATGCGATTTCGTTTCAATTTAAACTGTTAGGAGGTTCCCGATAATGGCAATTAAAACGCAACAGGAACGCTTTGAAGAATTAATGGCGGGGTATCAACCGCAAATTGCGGCGGAAAAGGCCGCCGTAACAGATCTATATGCGGCACAGAAAAAGGAAGCAGAGAAAAATTATCAGATTTCTGCCGAAAAAACGGCACGCACCTACGATGAGCAGGAACGGGATAATGCGGTACAACGATTGGTGAACGAACATCAGATCCGTGCGGATATGGAAGCGTCCGGCTTGTCGGATTCCGGTTTTAACCGTACACAGCAAACCGCCGTACAGCTTTCTTATGCCAATCAAAAGGCAAAAATCGGTCGGGTACGGCAACAGGCAATTGACGGACTCACGGTTGCGTTGGCGCAACAGCTGGCAAAAATTGATCAGGCTCAGGTTGCGGCATTGGCTGATATTGACGCCGACTATCATAAAGCGGCCAACTCTGCCGCGGTCGATTTGTATCAGGCTGATTTGAAGGCGGAAACGGATCGTATCAAAGCCAATTTACAAGCTGAAACAGACCGGTTGAAAGCAGAAAACGACAGAATCAAAGCGCAAACGGCGCTTTTAAAGACACAGGCTTCCAACCAAAAGGAAAAGGACAGCATTATCAAGACCAACGACGGGCTTTTGTCCTATGATTTTAAGGGAACATTGCAGGAAAACGGCGTTGCGGTTTACTATTATACAGATAAACAGATGAATAAAAAAACGAAATATGTGGATCAAAACTCCGGCAAAACGACCGTTGTGGACCGATGGGTGAATCCGTTTACAACCGCAGAGCCTAACAAGGACCTTTTTGGCCCGGAAGGGCAGTATGATCCTTCCCGCGCTTTCTCTAACGGATATCAGCCCAATAATATCAACGGCAAAAAATTAACCAAGGTCGGCACGATTGATTTCACCGCGACACTCGGTAGAACGCAGAATGTTTTTCAGACATCGGACGGTAAGTTTTGGGTTTGGAGCGGGAAGACGAACCGTTATGTCAGCGCAGTGAGAAAAGACGGCAAATGGACATTGGCATAGGCAAAAGGAGGGTAACGAATGGCAATCAGAACCTTAACATTTTCGCTAAATGAGCGCGGAATTGATCCGGCTTCGGTTCAATTTGCAGGACTGCAAGGAGAACACAGCGCGACCGGTCTTCGTTTTCTTTTAGAGGAAGTGTTTTATCAATTTTTGCTGACAAAGGTCGGGCAAGGGCAATCTTTGGTCTACCGGATAGATGCGTTTGACAGTACGGGTGCGGTTTTCCGCACGGCGTCACAACTCCTTTCTGCGGCGGAGGTAACCTTCCCCATAGAGGAAAACCTGACGCGCAACGGTGGACAGGCAAAGGTGTTTTTGATCCTCTCTCTGTTGGATGAAACGCAACATACGGAAATGGAACTTTATTCCTTTCCGGCACTGTTGCAGTTTGAATCGACGCCGCAACCGATCGGGGAAACGGGACAGTCGCGGGAAAGTCTTTCATCCCTGGAAAATTCCGCAAAAGAGGCGGCAAAAACGGCGCAAAGTCAAGCGCAGGCGGCGTCGGCGACTGCCGCGGAAATTCAGCAGCTCAAAGCGCAAATCGAGTTATTGAAGCAACAAACCGTTGCCGCACGGATGGCGTTGGAACAGGGCGCGGAATTTTTCCTCGACGGCGGAAATGCGGCGTCAAATTATCAAATTCAGTTGGCGGTAGACGATGCGCTATCGTCGATATCGGAAAATCCGGTACAAAACAAGGTGATTGCGGCGGCGTTGGCAGAGAAAGTGGATCTCGCCAATGCTTTTTTATGCAGTCACCCGGTAGGCAGTGTGTATTACTGCACCGGTGACATTGACCCGCAATCAACCTATGGCGGAACATGGCAGTTGCTGTCCGACGAAAATGATGCTGTGTCAGCGTGGGAGCGTACCGCCTGACAGGAAAGGAGAAAAAATGTCAAAACTTTATTTGAACGGAACTTTTGCTTTCCGCAGAGATACCGCAGTCAACTGGCAGCAACAGAATCCCGTATTGCAAAGCGGTGAGATTGGAATTGTTACCGACGGAAGCGAAACGGAATGGCTGAAAATCGGAGACGGCGAAACCGCATGGAATGCATTATCGTTTAAAAAGGGTCCGCGTGGAGAACAGGGGATTCGCGGAGAGCCCGGAGAGGGGAAAGCCCCCCTTACGGGCACCGCAAACCCGACGTCGCAGACTGTCGGAGAAATCGGACAGGTTTATTTGAACACTACATCCGGGACTTGTTTTATTTGTGTTGATGAAGAAAATGACAATTATACTTGGAAGAGCATCAAAACATATACCGTTTTCGATGATAGCGAACTCGTCATATCAAACAATTTGACGGAAGGGACATATTATTGCAGACAATCATCAACGATCACATATCTTGCAGAACACATAAACGGAGAAGAACCGGAATATGAGATGTTTGTCCCGTCAATGACCATCCCGGCAGGAACAGAATTTAAGGTTCAAAAATACACGCAGACTTTCCCTCGCGTTAAAAATGCAATTTACATTGTTATTGATTTCTCAAAACCTTTGAAACAAGAACTTATAGGAATCACACCGCATGGGAAAATAAATGTTTATGACCGCATTGAATATGCGTGCGAAGTAATGGCTTCAGGGGATATTACTGGAAGCGCTGTTATAAGCGGTAACGAGAATCTTGCAAACAGAATCACCGAAATTACAAGCAGTTCGACAGACGCACAATATCCGTCAGCCAAAGCGGTTTATGATTTATCGGCGACCAAAAAAAACATTGCGTCAATTGTTACATCGGGTACCAATATTACACTTGCCGACAATACGGAATATATTTTGTCCGAGGTTACGGATTTAACCTTGTCTTTTCCGCAGGGAGACTTTGAGTGTTGGCTTTCCATTACCACGGCGTCCAGCGGGACAATCAATGTTTCCATTCCCCAAACGCAGTATATCGGAGAAAAACCGACCTTTTCCAATGGCGAGATTTGGGAAATGTCGATCAAAAACGGTGTGGTTGTCGCCAGTAAAGTGGGGGTTGCTCAGTGACGGACAGAAGAAGCTTGTTGATTGCTAAAGTCTTGCAAGAAAGCAGACTGCCGGGTGAATATCAAGCGGTAGAATATATACAACGGAAAACCACCGCGTATATTAATACCGGCTATGCCATTGACTATACCAAAAATACAGTCATAAAAGCGACATTTAAAATTCCGTGCTCCGCAAGATATATGGTTTGCGGAACCTATGATAAAAATCCGGGATTTAACTTTGAGTTAAACACATCGGGGAACGGCAGAATTTATACCTATACTTCTTATGCAAAAGATACGGTCGGGACAGCAATAACACCGATAGACGACTTTGTAAATGTAGTTTTGTCGGTCTCCGCCGGCAGTGTGGCTGCGAATTATCAAAACGAGACCGTCATCAACGAGAACAGCTACTTAACCGGTTCTCCAAACTTTAATGTGCTTTTGTTTACAGATTATCCCCGTGTCAGTAATACGACCTTTGGTGAATTGGTATTGAAGAAGCTTAGTATTTCGGAAGAGGGGGTATTGGTCCGAAATTTCGTTTCCTGTTATCAAAAAAGTAATCAAGAGGTCGGCTTGTATGATAAAGTACACGGCGTGTTTTACCGAAACGCCGGTACGGGCACCTTTTTGAAGGGAGCCGATGTCGATGAATAGTTTTATCGTTGCCGTTTCTGCTTTTGGCGGAATCTGCGGTATTGTTTTTGGCTTTGTAACATTCTTCCGCAATAAAAAAACAGATGACGCCGCCGGCGGAAAAAAGGACGGCATTGTGCTGACCGAACTGGGTTATATCAAATCCGGCGTGGATGATATTAAGCGTAAACAGGAGAAGCAGGAGGAACAGAACCTGGCTTTTGTGGCGCAGTTAAGTGCGGCGGCATCGTCGGCAAAGCAGGCGCACAAGCGGATTGATATGTTGGAAAGCCGTATCAAACAAGGCAATATGCTTTCTTAAATTTTTGGAGGTTGACGATATGAAAATAAAAAAATGGTTTAAAGCGGCGACAATTCGTGCTCTGAAGACCGTGGCGCAAACTGCCGTTGCAACCATCGGCACCGCCGCTGTGTTGGGCGAGGTTCAATGGGTCGCGGTATGCTCCGCGGCGGCGCTTGCCGGACTGTTATCCTTGTTGACCAGCGTGGCAGGATTGCCGGAAGTCAAGGAGGGACAGCATGGTTGAAATGATTCAAATCCGTTGTCCGCAGGATAAAATTCAATTAAAATGTCCGTTTGCAATGAATCCGACAAGAATCGTCATACATAACACGGCAAACGACGCACCGGCGAAAAATGAAATCGCCTATATGCACAGCAACCCAAAGGAATCAAGCTTTCATTTTGCCGTGGATGATGTGCAGATTGTTCAAGGTATTGAACTGAACCGAAACGCCTGGCACGCCGGGGATGGAAACGGAAAAGGAAACCGCGAAGGTATCGCGATTGAAATCTGTTACAGTAAATCGGGCGGCGAACGGTGGCTGAGAGCGGTGGCAAATGCCGCCGAGTTGACGGCAAAACTGCTGAACGATTACGGGTGGGGCATTGACCGCGTGACGAAGCATCAGGATTACAGCGGCAAATACTGTCCGCATCGAATTTTGGATGAATACGGCTGGGATCATTTCTTGGCGTTGGTCGAGCAATACCGTGGTGGCAAAAAGGAACCGGCAGCGGTGCAAAAATCCGTCGAAGAGGTTGCCCGAGAGGTTGTTGCCGGACAATGGGGGAACGGCGCAGAACGAAAGCAACGGTTAACCGCGGCAGGTTACGATTATTCTGCCGTGCAAAATAAAGTGAATGTGTTGCTTGGCGCGTCCGCGCCTGTGTCGGCACCGCAAAAGAAATCCGCCGAAACCTTGGCAACTGAAATTATCCAAGGCAAATGGGGAAACGGCAAAGAACGAAAGCAACGGCTAAAAGCCGCCGGATATTCTGAGTCGGATATTTCCTGTGCACAGGGAATAGTTAATAAAAAATTGAAATAAAACACAAAAAGACAAGTTTGTCTGAGTAAAAGCAAGGCGTCCGGATTCGGGTGCCTTGCTTTTTTTATGGTTATGTTTTTACTTGCATTTTTTTTACAAACAGTATATAATAGATAAAAAATAGCTGAAAAAGGAGTAAAAAAATGAAAAAACTTATGCCAATGCTTATGTCTATTGTTGCTGTTATTGCCGGGGTTGTCTTTATCATCGCCGGTATTCATTCTCTTGCGACGAAGGATCTTTATGATTCCACTGTTACGGCAACTGTTGTTGATGTGCAGGAGGAATGGGATAACAGCGATCCTGATGATTCAAGATTGGTCACTACCGTTTTTATTGATTATGAAATTGACGGCGTAAAATATGAGCATGTTGAATCCCCTGAAAGCAATAGCGGTATGAAGATCGGCGACAAGGTGGAAATTCTTTATCAATCGAAAGATCCATCCAAAATATCCGCAAAAAATATCACGACGGGCGCCATCATCTTTATTGTTGTCGGTGCTTTGTTAGCTATCGGCGGAGTTTTTGCAACCGTTAAATCGTTTATCAGAGGATAATCGTACCAGAATACCAATGATAAAACCGCAAAGCGACTGCTTTTGATCGCTTTGCGGTTTTTGATAAGCGAAAAGAAACTGTTTTTCAGTGGGTCAGGCTCTGTCTGTGGTCGGAATATTCGTAACGCAGAGGAATAGTACCGTTATTTTTATCATAAGTTTTTCGCTTTGGTGCGGGTGTTCATTGCGCAAGTAAAAATGCGAAGCCTATTAATCATCAAGACAACTCTTGTATATCATCATTGCGAAAGCGTTTTTATACACGGCAATGCCGTGATGATATACACACCTACGGTGTAATGAGATACAACACGCAATGCGTGTTGGTGATATACCATTGCTTTCGCAATGGATAAAAAATCCCGTTCCGAAGAACGGGGATTTTTGGTGCGGGTGACAGGACTTGAACCTGCACGTCGGAGACACCGGCTCCTAAGGCCGGCGCGTCTGCCAATTCCGCCACACCCGCAAGTATGATGTATTGTACCGTATTTTTTCGTTTTTGTCAAGCAGTTTTGTTGGAAAACACGCCGTTTCATGCGAGTTCGCATTATCGCACTATGCTTAAGGAACAAATCGCGATCTTTTCCGTACAATAAAAGGGAAAGGGGACGGTGTTCGGTGAGACGAAAAAGAAAAAACGATATATTTTTGATCTTTATCGGTCTGATATTGACTGTTTTTGTTTGTTTGACAGCGCTTTTCTTCCGCACACGAGAGCTGGTTAGCGTGACCGCAAAAAATCAGGCAAAAACCTTAATGCTTCAGGCGGCTAACCGGGCTGTAGAAGCGATCTTGACCGAGCAACAAATTTCCTATGACCGCATTGCGCGGTTAAGCAAAGAGGAAAACGGAAAAATCTCCGGTTTGGAAATTGATATTGCCGCCATTAATTTGCTGAAAAGCCAAATTGCCGGAGAAACGGCACGGTTGATGGCAAAATCCTCTTATTATCAAGTGAAAATCCCGGTCGGAAGTTTTTTTGGCAATGAATATCTGACCGGTATCGGTCCGAAAATACCGTTCACGGTGCAGTTATCTGCAACGGCACAGGTCAATTATCAAAGCGTTTTTTGTGATGCCGGTATCAATCAGGTATTGCACCAAATTCTGATTTCGGTGGATTTGGACGGAACGCTGATTGCGGTAAGGGGGATGAACGGTATTTCTGCGCATACGGATGTCATAGCGGCGCAAACTGTGATTGTCGGCGAAACACCGGATGCCTTCACCAATGTCCGCGAGGCGGACGGTTCGGATCGTGCGGGCGAAGTATTTGATTACAGTGTGTTGGAATCACCAAAGGAAAAATAGACGGAGGATGTTATGGAACATTCAGCAGCCAAAAAAAAGATCGAAGAACTGACGGCATTGATTCGTTATCATAACGAGCGTTATTATAATGAGGACAGCCCGGAAATTGAGGATTATGAATATGATCAGCTTACGCGCGAATTACGGCAGTTAGAAGCGGAATTTCCGGATTTACTGCGTCCGGATTCACCGAGTCAAACGGTGGGCGGCGTTGCCGACCGGCAGTTTTCGCCTGTGGTTCATCGTGTGAAACTGGAAAGTTTACAGGATGTTTTCAGTGTGGCGGAATTGCAAAGCTTCGGGGAGAAAATCGACCGCACAAGGACTTCTTTTTCGGTCGAGCCGAAAATTGACGGACTATCGGTGGCGTTAGAGTATCAAGACGGAAAATTTTTCCGCGGATCCACGCGCGGTGACGGTCAAACCGGGGAAGATGTGACGGCAAATCTAATGGGGATCAAGTCGATTCCGAAGACAATTTCTTATCGTGGCTTTTTAGAAGTGCGCGGTGAAGTCTACATGCCACGGGAAAGCTTTGAAGCATTAGTTCGCAAGCAGGAGTTGATGGGGGAAGCGCCGGCAAAAAATCCGCGCAATGCGGCGGCAGGATCGCTTCGTCAAAAGAATCCGCAAATTACCGCTGAACGCGGATTGTCCATTTTTGTATTTA
>JAFWUH010000028.1 GCA_017524165.1 Clostridia bacterium
ATCCGGACTAAAAGTTTTGATGGTGTCCATCACTTCCTTGGAAATCTCAGTGTAGCGGTGGTGGCGCGCCGGAATACAAATCGCGGTCGGAAAGTTCGGCTTAACCTGAAAATACGGCTGTCCCATTTTAATTCCGAGTGCTTTGGCTTCCTTTGAGCGGGAGACGATAATGCCTTTTGAACCGCCGCCGGTCATCACGCACACCGGCTTGCCTTGCAAATCAGGATTATCTTTTCGTTCGCAAGAAACGAAAAAGCAGTCGCAATCCACAAGTGCAATTATCCGCTGGCGCATTTTACCTCTTTAATGTTCTATTTCTGTTCTATTATTAGCGCGAAAATATGGAGAGTCAACAACATTCGACGAGTTAAAAAGAGGAAATTTTTTGATTTTTCCGATACTTTATTAACCGAAAATCTGTCCCGGAAGTTTTTCTTTCTTTTTTGGCGGAAATTGCTTATCAAATTCTTCGGCGTCAGCCTCATCAACAAAATAACCCTGTGGCGGAGTATATTCACCGGTAATGCCGTCCAAATAACCAGGTATCAACTCTTTACATAAAAAGAACGAAGAATCAGCACTTTCCGGCAAATCATGATATCTGATACCGAAATTGCTCGCGTAGGTAAAACCGCTTTTGGAGTAAAAATCAATGTTTCCCTCAAAGCACATGGCACCAAAGCCCATCTCTTTGGCTTTCTCTAAAGTATAATCCAAAAGCATTTTACCGTATCCCTGTCTTTTAAGCTCCGGTGTAACACAAATCGGTCCCATCGCCAATATCGGAATGTTGCGCCCGTCATCAGCATTGATCTGGGCGCGCATAAAAATATTCTGCCCAATGATTTTCCCGTCTTTTTCCATGACATAATCAAGCTCTTTAACAAAGTCTGGATTACTACGCAATTCATGAAGCACAAAATGTTCCAAACAGCCGGGACGGTAGACATTCCAAAACGATTCACGCACCATGTTTTCCACTTCGCGATAATCGTTTGGCGTTTCCAAGCGAAATGTGATGTGTTTATGCAAAATAAAACGCGGCCCTTCTTGCCCGTTTTTTCCTGTGGCAACAAAACCTAATTTTTCCAAAACACGCAGAGAAGCCATGTTTTCGGGTTCTGTTTCAGCTTCGATTGCCGTAACATTCGGTTGTTTCAAAGCCCATGACGTAACGGCTTTCGCGGCTTCGGTTGCATAGCCTTGCCCCTGATATTTTTCGCCAATTCCGTAGCCGATTTCCACTACGCCATTTTGATTAAGCCCCTTAAAACAAAGCTCGCCGATATGTGTTCCGTCTTTAAGTTCAATCATCCAAATCGCATACCATTCCCATTGATTTGGATGGTCAAAACTGCCGTTCAGCATTTCCATATAGGCAGCCTTCAAAGCTTCATCGGTCTGAGCGGCGATGAATTCTTCCATTTCCGTTTTTGAAGCAGGATATATTTTTAAGCGTTTTGTTTCAATCATGGCTTTTACCTCTTTATGAAAAGCAAGATACAACAGCTGATTTTTGATGTCCAGCATAAAACCTCATAAAATTTCAAAACTATGAAATATGTACTTGGCAAGTGATATTTAAAGGTTTATAGTTTGCAAATATCGCAACTATGAACTACGGGGCAAAATGCAGGTAATAAAGTATTATCAATCGGAAAATCAGGCGCATTGGCGGGAAGAGATTGGTAAAGGCGATTGGTCGGCGGC
>JAFWUH010000029.1 GCA_017524165.1 Clostridia bacterium
AGCAACTGCAAACATTATACCATTTCTTCTTTTTTAAACGAAAATGGTTCACATCTCTTTACAACGCAGATGTATTTTATTTTTATTAACAAAAAAATCTTGACTTTCGTCAAAAAAGAGGTATAATAATCTTGTTGCATGTTTTTAGAAATTTTGGGGAATTGTGTAATGGTAGCACGACAGACTCTGACTCTGTTTGTTGGGGTTCGAATCCCTATTCCCCAGCCAAATAAGGAAGCCACTTCGTCTTACGATGAAGCGGCTTTCTTATTTTTTATCTTTTATTGGATTAAGGTGGAAAACGGATAACAATACTAAACCTTTTTGTTTGGTCTTACGGACAATTGAATTATTGACAGACGCGTGATATAATAACCTCAAACCGGCGGCGGAATCCGCCGAAATGCCAAAGGCATTTCAAAAAAATGTATCATCAAGGAATTGAGGTAACCGTATATGGAGTGGGAAGTCAGACTAATCGAATGGGTACAACATAATTTAGGCGTTTTGGGATTGACCGTCGGGAAAATCTTTTCGTTTCTCGGCGGAGAAACCGGCATGCTGCTTGCAGTGCTGATCGTTCTTTTCTGTTGGAAAAAAGAGTTGGGTATGCGGTTGGCGTTAGTTGTTGCCGCGGTAAATGCATGGCTTCCGATGATCAAAGTCGTTGTGTTGCGACCGCGGCCGTATATAGATTATCCGAGCCGAGTGAAAACGCATGAGCTTTCGGATCCCGGTGCCGCTCCGCAAAACATCGCTGCGCAAGGATACTCTTTTCCAAGCTCACATGCCGCGTCCGCCTCGGTCATCTATCCCTCTCTTGCCCGGAACACCAAAAAGAAGTGGTTATGGTTTGTGGCGATTGCGATCGTTTTGCTGGTTGGCTTCAGTCGGATCGCAGAAGGTATGCATTATCCGACCGACATCCTTGCCGGATGGATATTAGGTTTTGTCGGCATTGGTGTAATGGCTTTACTTGAAAAATTTGTCAAAAGAGAATGGATCCGTTCCGCGCTCCTTTTGGCGACGGCATTACCGGGAGTTTTCTTTGTCCGAACCCAGGATTATTTTACTTCTTTGGGATTACTTGTCGGCGTTATTGCCGCAATCCCTTTTGAACGCAAATACATTCGTTTCGAGGACACTAAAAATGTCTGGGCGATGATTTTACGAACTGTTTTGGCATTTGCGATTTACTTCATTCTGAACAAGTTGATGAAATTGCCGTTTCGATCAGAATTTCTGGATAGCGGAAGTTTCGCCGCTTTGCTGATCCGGGCAATCCGTTATGCCTTGATCATCTTTGTTATCTTCGGTATTTATCCGAAGGCGTTCCCTTTGTACGAAAAAATAGGAAAGAAAAAAGCGAAATAAAATTATGTACTTTTTGGGCACCCCTACTTTAGTCGGGTTGAAAATTTTGCCATGCTGTCATTTTGCTTTGAGCGGACAGGATTATTCATCGTCTTCGCATAGGGTTTCAAGTAAAAAGCTTACCGGGCGAAAACCGTCGTTGCAGGAAATCATTGCCGATTTTCTGTTCTTCATCCACCCGTCATAGAAGTTTTCCGCGCCGTGTGAAAGCGCCATTACAAAAGGTGAAACGGTATCCCACGCACTATCGCAAAATCCCTCCGGTTTTTGCCAACCGTTCGCAATAAATACCTGCCCTACGCTCATGGCGCAGGCATGTTTGATCGGATTTTCGTATTCTGCCATCAAATCCTTATAGCAGGCAATTTTTTTCACCGTGATTTTAACCTTATTCATTTAGTTTTCAGCGTCCTTGTTTTTTATGTTAGCCGATGCTTATTCACGCCCAAACAAAGTTTTCCTTACCGGCGGCAAGCTCAAAATGGCATTTGACGATACCAAGGTCGATTTTCAGACACGAACCGACCAGTCCGGCTTTAGCGGACACCTTGTTCCCGTTCAGCAAGAACTTAAACTTCTGCTGATTCACAGCGGTCGGTGCAAGCAATGCCGCCGCTACACCTTTTTGGAACCATTCAGGGGAATCCGGAGTAAGATTGCTTACGCTTTCAGGTTCTTTGCTTTTTCTTTCATTGCCTTGCGTTTTGCCGTAGCCCAACGCGATAATAATCACTTCGGTTTCATCTTCCCCTATTTTTGCCTTGCTTTTTCCGTGCGTCAATGCCACCCAACAGGTATTCAGTCCGACCTCCTGCGCTTTCAGCACCAATAACTCGCCGTAAAAGCCGGCGCGTTCATTTAGATCGGGACTTTTCTTGCCAACCACAGCAATATAGTTCGTGCAATTTACAAATTTCCCGTAATGAGCCATTCTCGTGCTAAAACATTCGGGTTCGTCGTAAATGATCTGCATATTCAATCCGGCGTCAAGATTCAATTTTTGGGTGTAACGATCAAGTTCCTTTCTGATTTCATCAGGGATTTTTTTGTCAAGGTACTGCCGCACACTGTGCCGTGATTTCATTAGTTCCAATACATTTTCCATGAGTTATCCTCCCTTAATTTTGTTATTACTTTTATACCCTAAACGGTCTGCTTTGTCAACAACAAACTGAAAAGGTGACCGAATTTGGACTGTAGGTTTACAATAGATGAGTGAGCCACGATAAGGACAAAACGAAGCAAAACGTGTTTTAGACGGTAAACACGGGGATTGCGGAGTGAAATCAAACTTATCGGAGGAAACTCAAATGGAAAAGTACATTACAGACGAAAGAACCGGGCTGAAATATGAATTGGTGGGCGACTACTATTATCCCTGCCTGGAAGCGCCGGAGGCACCGAAAGTCGGCAGATTCGGGATGATGTATCACGAGTATCTGCGTAACCATAAGCGGGTCACCTATTCGGGCCTGTTGCTTTCGGGCAAGCTGAAAGAGCATATCGAAGAGATTGACCGCCAGGCAGAGGAAATGTTTTCTCAGCTGGTAGAAGAAATGAAACAAGTCGAAGGCATTACCGAACTACTCAAAGCCAAAGACCAAATGGAATGGGGTGCGGGTCTCCGGTGGATACCTCTGCCGAAGGCAGAAGCACCGACCGAGGCGGCAGTCGAGACCGCCGCATGAGCAACATCCGCAATCGCGCCGAAGAGATCGTGGAAAGCGAGGTGGTGTTCGCATGACTTTGCTCAAAACTTATGATACGGGAACGTCCATCCGGTCGAGGGATTCCTCGAGGGGAATAAAGAGTACAAAAACCTGCTTTGCATTGCGGTGAAGGATCAAGAAAGACTCGGCACTTCTTTATCCACCGGGCAAGCCGAACTGCTTGAGAAATACGAGGCGGCGGTAAAGGAAGTGAACGCCACGGCAGAGGTCGAAGCGTTCTCCTATGGCTTTCGACTCTGCGTCCGGCTGATGACCGAACCGTTTGGCGTAATCAGAGACAAAGCATAGCAAACCCCATATCAAGAAAACTGCCCCCACTTTCGAGTGAGGGCAGTTTTCTGTACATAGAGAAAAATATTAATTTTTAGATAGCTTTACAATAAAACTATGCCAACAATAACATTTTTCTAAGGTATGCAAGATCTAATGCATCAAGTGTTCCGCTAAAATCAGGATCAGCAACATCGTCAGATTCCTCAGACGCCGGAACATCAGACATTATCTTCTTCAACCTGACAAGATCTCTTACATCTACCGATCCGTCGCCGTTGATATCGCATCCTTGTATTCCGTAACCCAAAATGGTTGAAGCTATAGAATCACCGGAAACCAACGTATCCTTGTATGTCGCATAAAGCGTTGCGATTACTTCACTCTTTAATTGGTCTTGCTGAATTCCGTTTAAAGTGAAAATGTAATACTTATCATTAGCGGTATATTCCGAAACCGTAATTTCGTTACCATCTACGACAAAAACAGCATACGGATTTTCGTATCCGTTTTTGTCGATCAGGTCTTTCTTAACGAAGAAGTTGACTTTCAGATCGTTTTCCAGCGTGAGCGAAGCGCCGGAGAATTTCAGAGTATCTTCATCAGCCTCAGCCTCTTCAAACACCAACACATAGGTGGAGAAGTGGTTGGTTACAAAAGTTACCTTGCCGTTTTCAAACGTTGCGTTCATATCGGTTTTGTTGCCGTCATCATCAATATAATAAACCTTGGCAACTTTACCCGCGGGAGCTTCCTTTTCAAACGGAATGGTTACCTTTGCCTGACCGCCTTCGAACGTTGCGCCCGTGAGTGTGACTTCCAGTACGAGTTCAGCATTTTCCGGTACATTCTCCGGCAGGTCTTCGGTGACTACCTTTGCCGAAAGCGTCACATTGGCGTCGCCGATCGCACTGACCGCAGCGCTGTCAAATACGATTGCAAAATCGTTCGATTGAACTTCGACCGTGCCTTCCTCCGCTTTGGCTTGTGCAAAGAGTGCGGTTACATCTTTGGCTTCTTCTGTCACGGTTTCGGTGTACACTTTGTCACCGTCTTCATTTGTAACCGGTACATAGGGCAGAGCTGCGATCTCTCTCGTTTCAGTCTCGCCGCAAACAGAGCAGGTGCGTGTTTCTTCGCCTTTCACGCCCACTTGCGCCTCTTTGGTCACAACCCATTCGCCAAAGGAATGTCCGCCTGCGGGTACAACCGTTTCTGCAAGCGAAATCTCATGTTCTCCATTTGCGTCTGAGAAGTACTTGTCGTTCGCTTCGTCATGCCAGTACTCGGTATTGCCGTTTGCCGTGCAGGAAGCGGCAAACGCATTATGATGAACAAGGACAAGTCTTGCTATGGTAACAGCCTCGAGCGTTGTTTCGGTATAGTTGTTGCCGTTCTTTACATAGTACTTGCCGTCAGCGCCAATGTAGTATTCGGTATTGCCCTCCGAGGTGTAGGTAGCGGCGACTGCCTCATGGCGGGTGACGCTAACCTTTGCGATGGTAACGGAAGCAGAAGAAACCTCTTCGTAGATGTTGCCGTTCTTCACATAATAATTACCGTCATTACCGGTGTAGTACTCGATGTTGCCGGCTGCGTTGGGAGTAGCCACAACTGCCGCGTGGCGTGTTACGAAAACCTTGGGGATAACGAAGTAGTCGATCGGATTCTGATAATATTCATCGTTGTATTTCTCGTAATAGTTTCCGTCCGAACCGATGTAGTACTCTTGGTTACCGGTTTCGTTGGGGGTAGGCGCCTTGTAGTCGACTCTGGTGTAGGTGATCTGAGGTTCATTACCGCCGCCCTGTGAGCCGGAACCGGTGACATAATAGACGCTCTCACCACAATTGATGAAATCTCGTAATTCTTGTGCGAAGAAAGTTCTATCGTCGTTAAACTCTCCCCAATTAAACACGACTGCTTTCAGCCGATCTTCATTTTCAACTCCATAGACCAAATAAGCCCTACCGTTCTGCGGCGCGCTGGTCCATGATCTTGCAGTGTCCAGATCGACCTGAACGAAGTTGCCGGGCATATCATAGGCAAAATGAACATTTTCAGCCATATCAGCGGTCATCTGAGCAACCGCAAGATTGCCCTGCCCGCCTGAGCCGCCCTGTGAGCCTGAGCCGGTGACATAATAAAACTTATGATAATCATTTATTATCATGCCTAAATCTGATACAAAGATGGATCCATTGTCCGTGTACTCTCCATTGAAGAATACAGCCTCTTTCAGACGTTCATCATTTTCAACTGCGTAGATCAGATGTGTGTAGCCGTCCGGATCAGCTCCGGTCCATGATCTTGCAGTGTCCAGATCGACCTGAACGAAGTTGCCGGGCATATCATAGGCAAAATGAACATTTTCAGCCATATCAGCGGTCATCTGAGCAACCGTAAGACCGCCCTGTGAGCCCTGTCCGCCGGAGCCGGAACCTGCGCCGGTGACGTAATAAACCGCTTCGCCCCAATCAAGGAACATCGACAAATCCGATATTCTGAGCATACCGTCGCCCATTACCATTCCGTTTTCGAATCCAACCTCTTTCAGGTCACCATTTTCGGTTGCGTAAATCAGATGCGCCCAACCGTTCTGCGGCGCGCCGGTCCATGACCTTGCAGTGTCCAAATCGACCTGAACGAAGTTGCCGGGCATATCGGAGATATCATGCATATTCTCGATCATATCGGCGGTCATCTGAGAAGCTGTGAGACCGTCCTGTGATCCTTCTCCGCCGGGCTGGTCGGAGCCGCCGCCTGTAGGCGGAATGATCAGGGAGTCGTACTCGACCTCAACATATTCGCCGTTTTCCATAATATAATACTTGCCGTCGGAGCCGATGTAGTGTTCACGGATACCCGGTTGGGTTTCGGTGGGCAATTCTTCCCAAACTCTCTCGTATGTGATGTGAACGTAACCCTCTGGAAGCTCACAACCGCCGAGGGTGATCGTGTTGCCGTTTATTGCCATAACGATTACAGCGTCGGCGAGGTTGCCGTTCCGGTCGGCGGGGAAGAAAAGACTGCTGCTGTCATAGTCATACAGTTCACAGAATTCATTGAATGTAATACCCAGATCGGTGTATCCGGCACTGTTGGCGGATACTACCGTGAATACATCACCATTTCTTGTGCCGTATCTGCCGCCCTTGAGAACGATGGTTTTACCGTTGCAATTAA
Organism: Clostridia bacterium; assembly: GCA_017524165.1. Lineage (GTDB taxonomy): Bacteria > Bacillota > Clostridia > Oscillospirales > Acutalibacteraceae > UBA737. The sequence continues at coordinate 6,561 of JAFWUH010000029.1, forward strand.
AGAAGTTGATACCGCGGGAGATGACGTCGCCGAGCGAGAGCTGATCTGCTTCGAGTACACCGTCGTCAAAGACTCTGCCGGAAAACTCAACGTCGGGTTTCGGGGAAGCGGTGAAGACAGCCGTATAGGTCGCGTTGCCCGATACGGGAACGACCTCGGGAGTCCAGCCCGAGAAGGTATAAACGTAGTCCGCATCTGCGGGTTTGGTAGGCGTTGCACCGTCATAGGACGGATTGGCGCCGGTTACCTGTTTTACATCGGTTTCAAGAGTGGTGCCGTTGTAGTTTTTCCAGGTTACCGTATAGGTAGCGATAATCGGGATGATCCACGAGTTCTTGGGGATTTCGGTATAATCGCTGCCGTTTTTAACGTAATACTTGCCGTTAGAACCGATATAATACTCGGTATTGCCCGCCTCGTCAACGGTGGCGGCTTTCGCCTCGACCTTAGTCACGGTAACAACGGGGATAACCCACGAGTTCTCGGCGATCTCGGTGTAGTCTCCGCCATCCTTGACGTAGTACTTGCCGTCAGATCCGGTATAATACTCGCTGTTACCTGTCGCGGTGGGAGTCGCGGCGGTAGCCGGTACCTTTGTGTATATGGTTTCGTTATTCGGGGTAACGTAGATTTCTACACTGGTTACCCGGAAGCAAGTGCTGCCATAATAAGGCTCCCAATCCGGCATGTCAGGATCGGGCTCACCCGGATCCATATAATCCCAATCGCAGAAATTCGTATAAAGTGTGACCGTCTTGGCAGCAATATTTGTAACGGTGATAGTACGGCGGTCATCGGATAAGGAGAACTGACCCTTGTCGACATATCCGTACTCACTTCTGTCCTCGCCGGATCCAATATGGAAAACGACCTTGTCGAGATCATATCCGGGCTTGGCGGTAACGGTTATACTGTCAGTAGGAGTACCTCCTTCGTTTTCGACATTCATTCCATAGCTTCCGCCGGAGCATCCGCTGACGGTAGCTAAATTACCTGAAGGAGTGTCTTCCCATGTGTTGGTGTGGATCGTCTCGGAGCCTAAAGCCGGGAGGAACCAGGAACCGTCGGTGATCTCGATGTAGTTCCCGCCGTCCTTCAAATAGTGTTTGCCGTCGCTGCAGAGATAATGCTCTATGTTGCCCGCTTCGGTGAAGGTCGGTTCTTTTGCTTCCACCTTATCGTAGACGCGTTCATACTTCGGAATAACGATTTCATGTTCGGGACTTTCGACGTCGCCGCTATAGTTGAAACGCCATGGATGGGCGCACGCTCGCGCGATCATATGCCCTTCATTTTCAAAGGTGGGATTACTGCCGTCTACCCACGAAATCGCCACGTCTGTGCCATCGAGAGTGACCGTTTCGCCGCATCTGTCGCAGATAAAGGACGCGGTCACCGTCGGTACCATTCCTCTGGCAGGCACCGGGCAATCCTGGATGTAGATGTCCGCCGCCTCGAGACCCCAATTCCAGATGATCTCGGTCTCGGAAGTGAAGATATGTTCCAGAGGCCGTATCGGCAGTACGTGTGCCGGGTTCTCTTCGTTCGAGAAAATCACTGTAACATCTCCGTCGGTCGGGAAATCCGGCAACAACCTCACGTCGTTGATGTCGATACTGACGAAGTCCGCCGGCATATCGGCGATATTGATCATGTTCGCCTTCATTTCATTTGTCAGAGCTGAAAGCTTCAAGTCACCGGAAGCGGTTCTGGAAACGTATAAGTAATTACGGTATTCAAAATCCGGATTCCCGTCGTACAAGCGGTCGAAGCCAATGAGATGACCGTCTTCGTACATAACGGTTGACAAGTAGGGGTCGTTGGTATTCAGTTCAAATTGTGTGCCCTCCGCGTTGGAATAGCACTGGTGGGTCTCCTCGTCGTACCAAACCTCCGAGAAGCCGAAATCCTGACAGGAGGGAGCAACGGAGGGGTAATGAACGAGCGGATGCTTCGGTAATACATAAACATATTTGTCCGTATGCGAACTTCCGTCGTTAAACCGCGCCGTTATGGGGAATGCGATAGAGCCGTCCGCGACATAAGTGGCGGAAACGCGTTGGATGCCTTGCTCCTGAATGCTGGTAGCACTTTCCACCAGTCCGCAGTCAAGGCAAGTTCGGGCCGCGCTTGTGCACGAGGGATGAGCGACCGTATGTCCGACCATAGCGCCCGTACGGGAATCGGTGACGTTGATCGTCTCCTCTTCGCCCTGTTCCCAGACATAATCATACCGGAAGTTATGAATCGGAACAGCGGCGTTTTCAAAGATTTTGGTATATTCATGTCCGCGGAATGTGTAGGACGCTCTGCGTCCGTAGCAGTCGGGATCGTTACGAACGGTATCAACTGTAACGTAGTTGTTGAAGCCGCCGTTGCCGCGATAGATAACTTCAACAGAAGCGACGTAGAAAGGAATGTAGCAACCAATAGTCAGACTATCGGAATAAATATCGGAAATCTCAATTGTTTTTCCGCCGTCATATGCTGTGACTTTGCCCCTGCTGGCGGTTGCCTCCTCAGCGGCAAACTCTCTGGATGCAACGTGCAAAATGACCTTATGAAGCGCTCTGCCGTTCTTCGCATAAATCTCCAACGGACTGCCTATACTGCCGGGGCCATCGTCTTCTATGCAGATGCCGCCGGTTCCGTTAGACGTCGAATTACAGCTTAAATCTACGTTTTTGCCGGCGAAATCGTAAGAGTCATCATTCGTCTTAACGGTTTCACTTGCGCCTGCCGCTTCAGTACCGCAGAAGAATCCCTGATCCCTAAGATCTTTCAACGCCGCCGGATCCATATTGTACGGCTCGGCGATAGCGGTGTTGTAGGTCTCTTCGCTGATCTTCAGCCGGAGAGTCGCAGTGCCGGGATTCTCACGGTTCCAACCCCAGACGTCAGTGAACGCGCCGCCTTCGAGCTCGAGGAGCGTGTTGATCTCTTCGCCGGTCAGCGTCCAGTTGCTTACGGTGTGGTCGCAGCCGTCGCAGCGGTGGATATAGGAAAGACCGCCGTCTTCAAGCTCAGTGAGCTTTTTGTAGTAGGCGTGAGCATGGGGGAACACTTCCACATAGTTGCCGTTAAGCTCAGGTAATTCGATCACTTTAACGCCGTGCGCGCCTGACACAAAGCTTCTTATGGTGTCTATGTCAAAGTTCTCATACTGCATGTACCAGCCGTCGGTAATTCCGACGTTTCCGGACAGGCCTTCCGGTAAATTGTATTTTCCGCCTGCGAGATTCAGAGCACCGCCGGTGACTTCTATCTTGTCAAAGCCGGATACTGCGCCGTTTACCGTCTCATTCCAAACGCCCCAGGTGCTCACGATCTTAGGATTACCGCCGGTAACTCTGATCGTTTTATCTTCGGCAGAACTGTCACAACTGAGCGAATTTGCTTTGAGGTCAATTGTGACGTTTCTTGAAATGGTAAAGCCGCCGTCTAAGGTGATGCCGTTGCTCAAGTAGATAGTATGGAAGCGCGGCAGCCCCAACACGGTCTTGAAATCGTCGGCGTTACCGACCCATATGGTACCGTCATCAGTGAAATTCTCAAACGAAAACGGCTCCACGGGATTTGCTATCGTATAGGACGTCGTATCGTCGGCGTCAGCCTGAGAAAAGCCGGCGATCTTGCCGTTGAACCTTACAATGAACGGCGAGCCGGCGAGCGGCCTGGCGGGATTGCCGTGGACGATCTTGACGCCGCCGTCCTCCTGATCATACACGTAAAAGCCGCTCTCAAGAGTGGGATTCGTATAGAGATTTGCCGTGAGGTAGAACTTGACGGAGGTGATCCCCCGGATCCCGTAATGATAGGTATCGCTGTTTTTCCTTATAGTGACGCTGCGCGCCGCATTACCTTCCAGAGTCAGCATGTGCTTGCCGTTGCTGCCTATTACATCCTCATTCGTCCACGCGCCGTGGTTGACCACAATGTGGTCGATCGTGGTATCGCTGGTAGCTCCGGAAATAGTAAAATACTTATCGAACTCTATGACGATCTTGGTGATAAAACTGTTGTCGGAGGCTGACGTAAACGTCAGCTCACTGTCAGAGTTGTTAAGACGCATGATCTTCGTATTAGAGTTGGTGCTGCTTTCGTAGTTTGCATAAAATCCGGAGTCGGATAATAACTGACCGCCCAAATAATTGACGGAGATCCCGTTTGCGGAATCAGACCCGGTCAGCTGATGGGTTTCACCATCGCGCATCGAATAGGTGTTCATCAGCGTATCGCCGCTCCATACAATGACCCTGCCGCCGGGCACAGGTACATTGTCATCTGCCTTTGCCACCATCGGCACGATGGGGACAATCGCAAACATACTGACGACCATGATGACCGCAAGCAGTATGCTTACAGAATGTTTTAACGTTTTCTTCATTATAAATTTACCTCCTAATTAAACATAGATTAAGATGTATTACACTGTTTATTTGGGGTTGCTCGCTGACTGTGTATTTTTCAATACCGAACATAAAATGACCAAACAAATGAAACAAACCGTTTCCTTTTTTATAATATTTCAACCGCCTTAATTTTCCCATATTTTAAACCTCTTTTCAAGTGCGGTTGCCGGAATGGAAACCTCCGCGATATCAAAAATTCTAAAAAACCTGTTGACAATTCCTTGCGTTTGCTCAATTTATCAGGTAAACTTATAACAGTAGATTTACAGGGAGCGATAGTATATATGATTATGCTTTTTGCAGATGTCCTTAAAAAATTGCGAAGAAAAAAAGGGCTCTCACAGAGTGATATCGCAAAGCAAATGTATGTTACCAAATCCACGGTATCCCGGTGGGAAAACGGCACCCGTCTGCCCGACGCCGCGATGATTAAGCGGCTCTCCGAGGTCCTGGGCGCGGACGTGAACACCCTGCTCTCTGCGGCAGCCGAGAGCGATGAATGTCCGAATATCATTATGGTGGATGATAACGCGGTCATCTTAAACGGTGGCCTGCAAATAATAGAGCAGGTCCTGCCGAACGCTTCGGTCACCGGCTTTACAAAACCGTCCGAGGCGGTCGAATACGCAAAGGCAAACTCTGTTGCGCTCGCTTTCCTCGATATTGAGATGGGATCCGTCAGCGGGCTGGACGTGTGCCGAGAACTGCTTGAGGTCAATCCGCGAACCAACGTTGTATATTTGACCGCATACCGCGAGTATTCTTTTGACGCATGGAATACCGGAGCGTGTGGCTTTATGCTCAAGCCGATCACACCTGAGGGTGTCCGGGAACAGCTCAAAAAGCTGAGATACCCCTTCCTGACGGGAGGCGAGGAGCAATGACGGATTGGATGTATATCGTCGATTACCTCTTAGCAGGTGCGTTGCTGGTGATGATGGCGATTGGAATCGCGTTCTCAGCTTTTATGCCGGGGCTCGATAAGTGGAACAAGCGATATTTTATTATCTTGTTTTCTCTGCTGTTTTTATGCGCCGTAACTTGTTTACTCGCTTTGATCTTCTACGAAGATCCCACAAAGGCAAATACGGAAAGAGTCATTTATATCTTTGAATCGCTGTTCATAACGGTGCCGATTTTTATGCCGACGATCTTTCTTTTGCATAGCTCGCACGAAGATTTAAAACGCAGCGCACTATTCTCTGCGATGATAGCGCTATTGGGCGTGTACTTCGCATTCCTTATCATCGCGCAGTTTACCGACGTTTTCTACTACGTTACGCCGGACAACCGCTTTTTTTACGGGCCGCTGTACAAGTTGTCGTTGGTTCCGCTTGTCTTGATCATGCTTCTGAACATCGCGGGCGTCATCATAAGGCGAAAAAAATTATCCAAAAAGCATTTTACCGCGCTCCTTATCTATCTTCTCCCGATGACGGCTACGATCATCCTCCATATGTTCATTTTGGTTGAATTATTTATTATATTCGGTATGGCGCTCTTTGCGATGATCATGTTCGGCCTGATCCTCTCGGACAACGTAGAACAATACACGCATCAACAGCAAGAGATCGCCAACCAGAAGACAAGCATTATGGTCTTGCAGATGCGCCCGCATTTTATCTACAACACGATGACGACCATCTACTACCTGTGCAAGCAGGATGCGGATAAGGCGCAGCAGGTCACGCTGGACTTCACCGACTATCTGCGGCAGAACTTTACCGCCATTGCCAGCGAAGATACCGTTCCTTTTTCCGACGAGCTTAGGCATACGCAGTCATATCTCGCCGTCGAGAAGGCACAACACGAGGGTATGCTCGTCGTAGAGTATGATACGCCGTACACGCGCTTTCGCGTGCCGCCGCTGACTCTTCAGCCTCTTGTGGAAAACGCGGTCAAGCATGCTATGGATCCTAACGCGGCACCCCTACACATTACCATTCGGACGAAAAAAACAGACGCGGGCGTCCTGATCACCGTTGAGGACAACGGCAGGGGCTTTGATCCGAACGACAAACTTAAGCCCCATCCCGCTCTCGACAACATCGAAAACCGCCTGAAACAACAATGCGGGGGAACTCTCAAAATTGATTCCGCGCCCGGCTGCACGACCGTTACGATAATTATTCCGAATAGATAATAATTACATAACAATCAAGCCCCGATGAGCAGCACGATTTGCTAACCCATCGGGGCTTTTGTTTTTTTGTAGTTTTTTCATTTTTGCTCTTGACAAACGAACAAATGTTCGCTATAATGATATTTGTGATTTTGTCGCATTTTGCGAGAAAGCCACGAAAACCGAATAACAGTGTCAACATATTTGCGGGCTTCACGCCCGACAACGCGGCGAGTTATTATGCCCGTCGTTCTTTATTGTAGAAAAGGCCACGAGACTATCGCGTGGTTTTCGCTATACTATACAATAAAACAAAACAGCACCCAAAACGGGGTGCCGTTTTATTTTGGCGGAGATGGAGAGATTCGAACTCTCGAACTGTTTGTAGCAGTTACACGATTTCCAATCGTGCGCCCTCGACCGGACTAGGCGACATCTCCACGGTCAAGTATTTTCACCGCGTTTTTTGCGGCACTTTAGTATTATACTCGGTCGAACAGAAAAAATCAAGTATTTTTTACAGTTCTTTCTGATAAAGCGCCAAAACTTTTTCAGCGCGGGCAACAATCTGCTCTTTCAGGCGCGGGGGCGCCAAAACCCGAACGGTGTCGCCGTAGTGCATCAGCCAGGTCACCAGCGCGTCGCTGATGACGGCTTCTGTAGAAAACGAAAAGGTGTTTTCATCAACATTTGTAATAAAAATCTTTTCGGAAAAGCGGTCAACGACCTGTTCGATGATATTTTTATCGCATTGCAGGGTGATTTTTTCGGGGCTGCCGGTATACATGCCGAACAGCTTGCCGGTATAATCGGCGACATCAAACACTTCGCGGTAGGGGCTGACTTCGCAAAACGGCCGCGCGTCCTCGGACAGGACGGTGACCCCGTGCATGCGGTCGATCCGCAGATTCAACAGATTATCGTACTTTTCATAGTTGCAAATGAGGTAGTAGTGGTCGTCCTGCCAGGTCATGGCGTAGGGACTGACCGTTCTGTCTTTGATTTTCTCGCCGAGGGTTCGTTCCGCCGTGAGAACACGGGTAGCGTACTGAAAGGAGATTTTTTTACCCTTGCTGATCGCCGAGCTGATCGCGTCGATCAAATAGAACAGTTCCTCGTTGCGGCAACGGTTGGGGCGGTCGTAAAACACGGCGGCGCGTTGTCGTTTTTCTTCATAAATACTCAACATACGGCCGAGCTTACCAACCAATTCTCTCGATTTTTTCGCGCTGATGAAATCGGCTGAACGCACGGCGTCTGAGAGCAGATAAATTTCGGGCGTTTCAAATTCGCGGGCACCCAAAAAGAAGCCCGCGCGTGGGACGCGGGTGCGGATGATATCCACACCGTAGCCGATCAGGGTATCTATATCGCTGTAAATGGATTTGCGCTCGGCGGTGATGTTTTGTTCCGCCAGCTTTTGGCAAAGCGCTTGCGCCGAAAGGGGATGATCTTCATCGGTTTCGCGTCGCAGAATGTCCAACAATGCCAAGAGTTTTATTTTTTGTCCCTGTCTTGCCGCCATGCCGCCACCAGCCTTTCAAATTCTTCCTTGCCGTAAAGGGAATTAACGAGATCTAAAAAAGCGTTTGCGCTCAGACAGGTCGGAAACTTGAGCCACGAAAGCAACGCCGTTCGCGCTTCGTGACTGCCGTCCCTGCCCGAAAGCCCTAAAAGGTACAGTTGCGTTTTGGTCACTGGGATCCGCGCTTGGCAAGACGGCGCCGCCGAGACGCCGCTCTGCCGAAAAGCTTCGGCAAGAACCGCTTCGCTCATGCCTTCCACGCCTAAAAGCCCCTCTTTTCCGGGGCGGCGTTTGCGCTTTTCCTTGCCCGGCAACGCCGGAATATAAACCTGCGTGATCTTGCCGCCGGCACAGATTTTTTTCAGATAGGAACGAATCATCTGTCCTGCGCTGTCGCTGTCAGTGAGAATCACAACACCCTGATTTTTGGCAAGCGTGCGCAGTAATTCGCACCGTTCTTTATCGTTGAAAACCGAAAAGCCGTTGACCGGAATAATCAAACCGTCGATGACATTTTCCAGGGTGATTTTATCGTATTTTCCCTCAACAACTACCGCTTCACGAACACGGATCAATCGGCTCACCCTTTGTTAAAATATAAATCAACCGCACGACCAGTTCTTCCAACACCGTCCGTGCGTCGGCGCCGGTGCTTTTCAAGGATTGGTCGGCACGCAGTAAAGTCTCAAAACTGAGGCGCAAGGATTTCTCTTCGATATTCCGAAGATTTTCAGCGGCGCGCTGTAAAACAAACTCGCGACCTTTATAGCCGAAATCGGTTGCTACCGACGAAAGCGAAAGACCGTTCTTTTTTGCCGCCGATACACGGTAGAGATCCACATAGGAAGAGGCGACGGTATGCAGGATGATCATCGGTTCCAGCCGCATGAAAAACAAATCGTCCAACAGCGAGAGTGCCGCCGAAAGCCGACGGTTGAATATTTCCTTGGTCAGGTTATAAACCGAAGCCTCCACCGAGGCGATACAAACCTCCCGCACCGTTTTTTTGGTCAGGGGTTCACCCGGGGCGAAATGGCAAAGCTTTTCCAGTTCATTTGCCAGAATACCGGTGTCGGTACCCACCGTCTCGATCATAAACCGCGCCGTTGCCGCATCCATCGAACAACCGCGCTTTTTGGCGCCCTCGGTGAGGACCCGCACCAGCTCGGCGGGGGTCTTGTGGTTCAGCCGAACCGCCTTGCCGCCGACCTTTTCCGCCGCCGCGATCAACGCTTTGGCTTTACTGCTCTTCTTTTCGTCAAAATTTACGCCGTCAAAGCGCAGGATCAAAACGCAGGTATCCCCGCCTTCTCCGACCAACAGACAAAGTCGGTCAAAATCGTTTTTGCCGAGATGTTCAAAATCGCAGTCAATGACCTGCACGCATTTGCGGTCTGCCATCAGCGGATATTGCGTGACGGCGTCATAGACCTCTTGCAAATCAATGTTTCCCGAAAACCGTTGCAAATTGAAAAAAGGGTCGCCCTCTACCGCCGCGCGTTCCAAACGGTCAGCATAGGACTTTTTTAAAAAAGGATCGTCCCCGAACAGAAGATAGCAGGGTGCAAACCGCTTGTTTTTAAGATCCTGTTTTACAGACTCTTCTGTTTGGATCGCCACGGGAACCGACCTCCTTTTTGTTTTTTACTATTGTAACAGATTTTTCCCTGTCCCGCAAGAGCAAAAAATGCCGCCGGGCGGCGGCATTTTTTACGGTCAAGCTTTGTTGTCGCTTGTCATTTTCTGTCGAAAGACAACAATGGCAAGCACAAAAAAGACGGTCGTATAGAGAGAAAAGACGGCAATGTTCCTTGCGGAAATAGTTTCCGACCGATCGTTCAGAATTTCTTTGATAATGGTGACGCAGGATTCAAAGGGAAGCCATTCGCAAATCGTTGCAAACACCTTTCCCAAGGCTTCTTTGGGGAAATACATACCGCTTGTAAAGCAGACGAGTTGAACAATAATGCTTGAAATTCCGGACGACGCCTTTTCCGAACAAAGACTTCCGATGATAATGCCGACAGCAATGAACAAAAGGGAGATCAGAACCGAAGCAAGCATGGCAAAAATGAGATTTATACTAAATTTCAAGCCTAAAATGACGGCAAGAATAAAAAACAAAATGTTTTGGATGGCTATGATCGGCAGAACCGACAGCAGATAGCCGAGAATGTACTCAACCGGTCTCATTGGACTGATACCCAAGCGGATCAGCAGAGAGGTGGTGCGGTCTTTGCTGACAAGCATGCCCGTAAACAAGGTGATAAACGAAAACCCGAAGACAAGGATACCGGGCGTAAAGTTTTGCAGTTCATAGCTTTGATTGGGAATATGAAACTGTTGAAAAATAAACAGCAAAAACAAGGGCAGTAAAACCGCAAAGATGATGCTCAAGGGATCCCGCATGATTTCTTTGAAATTTCTTTTGGCAAAATTGAGGGTTCTCATGACAGATCACCTCCGGTCGCTATTTTCACAAAAGCGTCTTCAAAGTTTTGGGTGCCCGACTGTTCCATTAGTGCTTGGGCTGTTCCGACGGCAACTAAATTGCCGGCAGACATAATGCCGATTCGGTCGGACAGACTTTCCGCTTCTTCCATATAGTGCGTTGTTAGGATGACGGTGATTTTCCCTTTTAAGCTTTCAATAATTTTCCAAAGTTCTTTTCTGGCAATGACATCAAGCCCTAAGGTCGGCTCATCTAAAAACAGTATTTCAGGGTCGTTGATCAGCGCAAGCGCAATGGATACTTTTCGCTGCCATCCGCCCGACAGGGTTTTTGCCTTTTGCTTTAAGACCTCTTCCAGCTGAAACAGCTTTACAAGTTGGGTGATTTTTTCTTGTTTGTGCGGAATTTGATAAACGCCGGCCATAAATTCTAAATTTTCTTTTACCGAAAGATTCGGCGCGATCGCCGTCTCCTGCGGTGAAACATTTAAAATGGCTTTAATGCGCTGTCTGTCCTTGCGGATATCCATCCCGTTTATCTTTATTTCTCCGGCGGTTGGCAGAATCAGCGTGGATAACATTTTGATGGTTGTTGTCTTTCCGGCACCGTTGGTGCCGAGCAACGCAAATAATTCCCCTTGGTTGACGGTCAGGTTGATGCCGTTGACCGCTGTTTTTTCTTTAAATTTTTTGATTAGATTTTTTGTTTCAATCGCCAACATGCTTAATGCTCTCCTTTCGGAAAAACTTTATCAGTTAAATCTTCAATGGCGTCTGCTTTCAACAGGGCAATGCCTTTTGCTTTGTCGCAAAGAACAATGACAGAATCTCCGGGTTGAATTGAAAACATATCGCGCGCTTCCTTGGGAATGACGATCTGCCCTTTTTCACCGACCTTGCTGATGCCGATAAATTTATCTTTTTTCATGTGTTATTCCTCCGGTTTTGTTATACTTTTCATACTTATTATACTCTTAAGGGGCAAAAAAAGCAATAGATTTTTTCAAATCTACTGCTTTTTAGATTAAACATCATATTGCACAAGGTCTTCGACCGTTTCCCGGCGCACGGCGACATAATCCTTTTCGGCGTCTAACATGACGACCGGCGGTCTGCCCACGCGGTTATAGTTCGACGCCATCGAATAGTTATAGGCGCCGGTGGTCAGGACAGCCAGAATATCGCCGCGCTGCGGCTTCTTCAGACGCACATTTTCCTGAATCAAATCTCCCGATTCACAGCACCGTCCGGCAACCGTCGCCGTAAAATCGGGCGTTTGGTCGGCGCGGGAGGCGTTGAGCACGGTATAATCCGCTTCGTAAAGGGTATAACGCGGATTATCGGTCATGCCGCCGTCGATGGATACATAATTCTGATGACCGATTATTTCTTTCACACCGCCGACGGTATAAAGCGTCATGCCGGCGTCTGCCACCAAACTGCGGCCGGGCTCCATGAGGATTTTGGGCATCGGATAGCGGTACTGCCGGCAAAGGTCGGTCAGCGCCACCGAAACCTCGCGAATCCTTTCGCGGTAATCAATCACCGGGTCGGATTCAACATAACGCACCCCGAATCCGCCGCCGAGATTGAGATATTCGGCGGTATAACCTATTTCGGCGCGAACCTCGTCCAAAAAAGCCAACATCAGTTCGGCGGCGGTGCCGAACGGAGACGAGACAAAGATCTGCGAACCGATATGACAGTGGAATCCCTGCAGCGCGACGCCCTTCAGGGTCAGAATCTTTCGGACGGTCGCAAGCGCCTGCCCGGTTTGAATGGCAATGCCAAATTTCGACTCAACCGAGCCGGTCGATATTTTTTTATGGGTATGCGGATCAATACCCGGCGTTACGCGCAGTAAGATCGGCTGGCAAACGCCCTTTTCCAGCGCCAAACGGTTGAGCGCGTCCAATTCATCCTCGTTATCGACCACAAACCGACCGACGCCGTGTTCCAAGGCATAGGCAATCTCCCCGTCGGTCTTATTACTGCCGTGAAAAAAGCATTTTTCCATCGGGAAGCCCGCTTTTTGCGCGGTAAACAGCTCGCCGAGTGAAACGGCGTCGACATGAATACCCTCTTCGGCAACGATCTCGTAAATTCGTTTACAACAAAAGGCTTTGCTGGCATATTCGGGCGTCGATCCGGCAGGGAAAAAGTCCGCCATAGCCTGCTTGTAGACCCGGATGCGCGCACGAATCATTTCTTCATCCATTAAATAAAGCGGTGTGCCGTATTTTTGCGCCAGCGCAACGGTATCCCGCCCCGCAAAGGTCAAATGCCCTGCGGCATTGATCGAAACATTATCACTAATCATGTTCTTCCTCGTTACATCATCAAGTAATTAAAGCGGAAAAGTCCGCCTTTAACAATATAGTTTGTTTACTGTCAGGTGGTGCGGTCTTTCCTGTAAAAATCAAAAGCAAATGCCGGCTTTTTTCATCTCGTTCAGCAAAACGGCGCGGTGTTCGTCCTCCATCACGGTCAACGGCGCGCGCAGATATTCTTTGCAGAAGCCCATCGTCGCCATCGCCGACTTGACCGGGATCGGATTGACCTCCAAGAAAAGTGCCTGAATCAACGGCAATAACCGTAATTGCAGTTCGGCGGCACCCGCCACATCACCGGCAAAGAAACGGTCGCAGATTTCAACCGTTTGGCGCGGCAACGGATTGGAAAGCACCGAGATACACCCTTTTCCGCCTAAGGACAAAATCGGGACGATCTGATCATCGTTGCCCGAATATAAATCAATCTTATCGCGGCACAGCGCCTGAATTTCCGCAATAGCCGAAATATTGCCCGACGCCTCCTTAATACCCGAAATATTGGGATGCTCCGCCAGCGCCGCAACCGTTTGGGGCGCAATGTTAACGCCGGTGCGGGACGGTACATTATACAGAATGACCGGCGCGGTGGCGACATCGGCAATGTCGGTAAACAGACGGATCAAACCCTTTTGGGTGGCTTTGTTGTAGTAAGGGGTTACGACCAAAACGGCGTCCGCCCCCGATTCGCAGGCGCTTTTGGTCAGATCCAGCGCGTAAGCGGTATCGTTAGAGCCGGTGCCGGCAATAATCGGCACCCGCCCGGCGGCACGCTGTACGGCGAAACGAATGGCTTCGCGATGCTCGTCGTCGGACAGGGTGGAACCCTCGCCCGTTGTCCCGCAGACGACCAGTCCGTTAATGCCCTCGGCAATCTGCCAATCAATCAACCGTCCGAATTGCTCGTAATCAATTCCCTCTTCGTTCAGCGGCGTAATCAGCGCCGTTGCAATTCCCTTAAATACTGTTTTTTTCACAAAAAGACCCCCTACAAAAAATAAAGGATAGTCGAACGACTATCCAAATCCAAATCCGCAAAAGCGGCAGTTGTTCCGATTTGATAGCCCTCCGCGGCACACCGCGACAGTAAAACGGATCTTATTCCGCTTTCCCAGCAGACCCTTTTGCCAAAAGGTCCCTTCGGCGACGGCACCTTTCCCGCATGATATCGCCCCGCCGGGCACACCCTCAAACGGTACTGTTTGCCAATCGCACCTCTATCTGCCCGCTATCTTATCACATTTTTTTCGATTTGTCAACAGCGGAAATGCTTGTATTTATGAAATAAGTATGTTATAATCTTTTTTATATAAAATGGTATAGGTGGGTATAAGATGAAATGTCCATTCTGCGGATACGAAGAAAGTAAGGTAGTGGATTCCCGTCCAACCGATGAGGGCGAACGGATTCGCCGCCGCCGGGAATGTTTGCAATGCGGCAAGCGGTTTACAACCTATGAAATGATCGAAAGCTTGCCGATCATCGTCATTAAAAAGGATGGTTCGCGCGAGACCTTTGACCGGGAGAAGCTGTTGAACGGTCTGCTGCGTGCCTGCGAGAAGCGCCCGGTCTCCTTTGACGCGCTCGAGCACACGGTGGACGAGATCGAAACCGTACTGCAAAATTCGTTGGATCGCGAGGTCAGCAGTGAGCATATCGGGGAACTGGTGATGGAAAAGCTCAAAGGATTGGATGAGGTCACCTATGTCCGCTTTGCCTCGGTTTACCGCCAGTTCAAGGATATTGAAACCTTTATGCAGGAATTGACGAAACTGCTCAAAAAAGATTAAAGGACGAAGAGAATGACAAGACAGGAAGAAATGGCGGCGCTGTTACTGCCGCAAATCGACAAAACGCCGGCATATTACGAAAGCCTGTATCCGGCAAGGCAATTAAAAGAGGGGGCGCAGGTCACCCGGATCGCGCCGAGTCCGACCGGATATTTGCATTTGGGCACCTTGTTCTCGGCGTTGGTCAACCGCATCACCGCAACGGCGACGGGCGGCGTCTTCTTTACCCGTATCGAGGACACCGATAAAAAGCGCGAAGTTGAAGGCGGGATTGCCGATATTATCGAGGGATTGAGCCGTTTCGGCATTACGATTGACGAAGGCTTTGTCAACGGCACGACCCAGATCGGGGACTACGGTCCGTATCAGCAGAGCCATCGCGCCGAAATATACCAAACCTATGTGAAAGAGTTGATTCGTCAGGGATTGGCGTATCCCTGCTTTTGTACGGCGGAGGAATTGGACGCCGTGCGGCAGGAGCAAGAAGCGGCGCAGATCCGTACCGGTTATCACGGCAAATGGGCAAAGCACCGGGATATCACGCCCGAAGAAGCCCGCACCGAAATTGCGGCGGGCAAACCGTTTGTCATTCGTCTGCGGTCTCCGGGATCGGAAGAAAACCGCATCCGCTTTGACGATGTCATCAAAGGCACCATCGAGATGCCGGAAAATGACGAGGATTTTGTGCTGTTAAAGTCGGACGGCATTCCGACCTACCATTTTGCTCACGCGATCGACGATCATTTGATGCACACCACCCATGTCTTGCGTGGAGACGAATGGATCTCTTCGGTGCCGAAACACCTGCAGTTGTTCCGGTTGTTAGGCTTCAAGCCGCCGAAATACGGGCATATTTCTCCTCTGATGAAGCTGGACAACGGCGCCAAGCGCAAAATATCCAAGCGCAAGGATCCCGAAGCGGCGGTGCATTTCTTTGCCGAAGAGGGATACGATCCCGACAGCGTGATAGAATATTTAATGACGGTTGCCGCCTCGGATTTTGAGGATTGGCGCCGCGCCAATCCCACGGCAGACCGTAAGACCTTCCCCTTCAAATTGAAGAAGATGAGCGTTTCGGGAGCGCTGTATGACGAAAATAAATTGATTGATGTCAGCAAAATAGAGATTTCCAAAATGTCCGCCGATACGGTTTATGAAAAGCTGACCGCTTGGGCGAAAGAATTCGACCCCGGCTTTTTTGAAATTTTGACCGAAAATCCCGCCTACACCACGGCGGCGCTGGCAATCGACCGCGGCAACGCGAAACCGCGGAAAGATATTGCCCGCTGGTCGGACGCCAAGGATTATTTGGCATATTTCTTTGCATCGCTTTATGTTCCCGATCACACCCTGCCCGAGACGGTGCACCCGGAAGACGCCAAGGCGTTTTTGCAGGCGTACCGCGAAGTATATGTGGAAACCGACGACCGTCAGCAATGGTTTGAGCGCATCAAAGCGCTCTGCCCGGCATTGGGCTTTGCGGCAGACACCAAGGCGTATAAAGCCGATCCGTCGGCTTTTCGCGGCAGCGTCGGGGATTTGAGCACCGTGTTGCGCATTGCCGTGACCGGCCGTCGAAACACGCCCGACCTTTGCAGTATCATGCAGGTTTTGGGTCGCGCGGAATGTTTGCGGCGAATCAATGAGATGATGAATTCTTTGTGAGAGGTATTGCAAGATGGAAGAGAAAAAGGAAATTCTGGCGGAGGAAACCAAACCCTCCAACTTTATTCACGATTTTATTGACGAGGATTTAGCCGAAGGGGTTTACCCGCATGTGCAAACCCGATTTCCGCCCGAGCCGAACGGTTATCTGCATATCGGTCACGCCAAAGCCATTTGCATTGACTTCGGCATCGCCGAAAAGTATCACGGCACCTGCAATCTTCGTTTGGATGATACCAATCCGACCAAAGAGGATGTCGAATATGTCGACGCCATCAAAGAGGATATCGAATGGCTTGGTTTCAAATGGGATCATGTCTATTTTGCCTCGGATTATTTTGACTATATCTATGACTGTGCGCTGAAGTTGATTGATAAAGGATTGGCGTATGTGGACGAATCAAGAGCCGAGGAGATCCGCGCGCTGCGCGGCACCTTGACCGAAGCCGGCACCGAAAGCCCCTACCGCAACCGTCCGATCGCCGAATCGCGCGACCTGTTTGCCCGCATGACGGCAGGCGAATTTGAGGAGGGCGCAATGGTCTTGCGCGCCAAAATTGATATGGCATCCGCTAATCTCAATTTGCGTGACCCGATCATTTATCGAATTTTAAAGGCGCATCATCACCGCACGGGGGACAAGTGGTGCGTCTATCCGATGTACGATTTTGCCCATCCGTTAAGCGACGCCAGAGAGGGCGTTACCCACTCGCTTTGTTCGTTGGAATTTGAAAACCACCGTCCGCTTTACGATTGGGTACTGCAGGCGGTCGGCGTGGAGCAACCGCCGCGGCAGATCGAATTTGCGCGCATGAATGTCAACTATACCCTGACCAGCAAGCGGAAATGCCTGAAGCTGGTGCAGGACGGTTTGGTTTCGGGCTGGGACGATCCGCGGATGGCGACCCTTTGCGGCATGCGTCGGCGCGGTTATCCCGCCGCCGCGGTGCGTGCCTTTGTCGATAAGATCGGCGTTTCCAAGGCGTACAGCGTCATTGACTACGCCTTGTTGGAATCCTGCGTGCGCGATGATCTGAACCAAAACGCCGACCGCGCCATGGCGGTGCTTCGTCCGCTGAAAGTGGTCGTCGATAACTATCCCGACGGCAAAACCGAGGAAATCGAGGTCGAAATCAATCCCAACCGCCCCGAACGCGGCAAAAAGACCGTTACCTTCAGTAAACATCTTTATATCGAGCAGGATGACTTTATGCTGGATCCGCCTGGAAAATATTTCCGCCTTTGCCCGCAGAAGGAAGTGCGGTTGAAAGGGGCCTATTATCTGCGCTATGCTTCGCACGAGACCGATGAAAACGGCAACATCACGGTGGTACATTGCACCTACGATCCCGAAAGCTTCGGCGGCGAAACGCCCGACGGCCGCAAGGTCAAAGGAACCCTGCATTGGGTGAACGCCGAGGATTGCCTGACGGCAACCGTTCGCCTGTATGACCGCCTTTTCAATGTGGAAAATCCGAGCGATGAGGAGGGTGTTTCCTCCTTTGCCGATAATTTGAATCCTGAATCGCTGACCGTCTTGACCGGCTGTAAGGTCGAGCGCCCGCTCGCCCAAGCCAAGATCGGCGAACCGTATCAGTTCATGCGGCAGGGATATTTCTGTCTGGATGCCGACAGTACCGATGCAGAGTTGATCTTTAACCGCACCGTCGCGCTGAAGGATTCCTTTGTGAAAAAATCATGACGGTTGGAGAAATTTTTGCCGCACTGTGCCGGGATTATCCGTTGGACACCGCCTGCGACTTTGATAACTGCGGCTTGTTGCTCGGCGATAAAAACAGTACCGTTACCGGTATTTTAGTCGCGCTGGACTGTACCGCCGCGGCGATGAAAACGGCGATACAAAAGGGTTGTAACCTGATCGTGACCCATCATCCCGTTATCTTTCACGGCGTCCGGTCGGTGACCGAAGAGACCCTTTGTTATCGGTTGCTGGCGGCAGGTATTTCGGTAATTTGTATGCATACGAATCTGGATGTCGGGCAGGACGGCGTGAACGACTGTCTTTGCCGCGCCATCGGTCTGCGAAACATTCAGGTTGTTGCCGCGTCAGACGGCTTTTTGCTGCGACGGGGCGAAATCGACCCCGTTTCGGCGGCGGAATTTGCCGCCGCCGTGCAGGCAAAGTTAGGCGGCTTTGTTCGCTTTGCCGACGGCGGAAAACCCGTTTGCCGGGTGTTGGTCTGCTCGGGGAGCGGAAGCGAGTATCTGTCTGAAGCCGCTGCCCAAGCGTGCGACGCGCTGCTCACCGCAGAAGTGAAACATCACCTGTTTTTGGCGGCGGTCGAGCAGGGCATTTCTCTTTTTGACGCCGGACATCTTGAGACCGAAAATGTGGTGGTGACGCCGTTGGCGGAAAAACTCCGGCACGCTTTTCCGGATCTTGCGGTAATCCCCTATACCGCCTCGGTGATTCAAACAGTTAAAGCATGAGGAAAAAAGCATGAAAGCAAAAACCTATTCCTGTTGTTTTACGGGATACCGTCCCTATAAATTTCCGTTTTCGTTTCAGCCCAACGATGCGGACTATCTTGAAATGGAAAACCGTCTGACCGACGCGATCTTCTCGTTGCCCAAACGCGGATGCGTCCGATTCTACAGCGGCGCCGCCATGGGCTTTGATCTGCTGGCGGCAGAAACGGTCCTGCTTTACCAGCAGGCGGTCGGCAAAGGGGTCGTTGAATTGATTTGCGCCATACCGTTTCCCGAACAGGCTAACGGTTATCCGGAAGAATGGAAGGAACGGTACGAAAGGGTTCTTGCCGCCGCCGACCGCGTAGTTACCGTTTCGCCGGTCTATACACGCAACTGCTATCAGGCGCGCAATCAGTATATGGTGGATCACAGCGATTTGGTCATCACATGGTATGACGGGCAGACGGGCGGCACCCGAAATACGCTTTTATACGCCAAACAACAGGACAAACATATCTTGAATTTATACAAAAAGCCTCTACATCAATATTCCGGGCATGAAGGATATTTGGTCGTGAACATGCCTTCGGAAGAATAAAGGAGATAGATCATGACCGAGGAACAGTTGAAAACCCGCTTTGCAACGAATCTCATTTGTTGCCGTAAAAAAGCGGGGATGACGCAGTTGGAATTGGCGGAAAAAATAAATTATTCCGATAAATCGGTCTCAAAATGGGAACGCGGCGAAGGATTGCCCGACTTATATGTTGCGGTACGGATTGCCGAACTGTTCGGGGTGACGGTCGATGAACTGTTAGGTGAGGCGTTGCCGCGCCGGCGCTTGGTGCGGACGCATAACCGGCGGTTGATCACCCTGATGGCGTTGGGGTTGCCGTGGCTCGTTTGTACCGTGTTTTTCTTCTTTTTTCAGGTTTTTTATCCGTCCTTTCCGGCGTGGACCTTTTTTGTTGATACGATTGTGGTAGATGCAATCGTGGCGATTGTCTTCACCAAACTTTGGTGGCGGAGAATCTGGGTGTTTTTTTCAGCCTCCCTGCTGATTTGGGCGGTGCCGACCTGTGTGGTAGTTCTGGTGCATTTTCCGAGAATCGCCTTGATTTATGCAGTTGCCGCCGTTTTGCAGAGCTTGGCGGTTTTGTGGTTTTTGCAAAAGAAAAAATAATACCCCGCCATATTGACGGGGTATTTTGATTATCGACGGACCCGAACGGTCATTTCCTGACCGCATTTCGGGCAAACGGTTTTATGCTTGCCAATGCGGCGCGGCAGTCGCAAAATTGCTTTGCAATGCCGACACTTGCGATAAACATGATAGCGGTCGGCGCGTTGGCGCGCAACCTGTTCCGTTTTTTTGCGAAACGGTTCGATCAGTTTCGTAAACCAACGGTTTTCGGCGCGGCGCTGTTCTATATTGCGCGAAAATATCCGAAGAAAACCGAGAAGCACTAAAAGATAAACGATCCACTGTAAGACGCGCAATCGTAAAAACAGATTTACCATAGCACCGAGACAAGCGACGATAAAAATGCCGTAAAACAAAGCGTCAACACCATAGCGACCGCGCATAAACTGCATCAGGCGATACCGAAAATTCATGAAAAAACCTCTTTTTCGTTGCTGAATTTCTCCTATTGTTATTGTATCACAGCAGTTGCAGAAAAATGTTAAAAAAAGATAAACAAATTATGATCACCGATTACTTGATCAGATTGCCCTCAAACAAATAGCGGTATTTCGGGGTTTGCGCCATCGAAACAAAATCATCCGCCGCAATGACCACATGATCCAAAAGCCGTACGCCGACATGTGCCAGTGAAATCGAAACCATTTCGGTCACGCGAACATCCTCCGGACTCGGCAAGGCGCAGCCGCTGGGATGATTGTGCGCCAAAACCACCGCGGCGGCATCGTTGCGCAGAGCGATTTCGGCAACATCACGCATCGAAATACCAACCGAGGAAACATTGCCGTTTGCCAAAAAATCATGCGCCAGCAGCTTGGCGTTGGAGGAAAGGCAGAGCACGCTGACCTTTTCTTCGGTAAAGCCGAAATGGGAACGGCAGAGATACTCTCCGACATCGTCCAGATTTCGGAAAGCATGGTCGGCGTCGACCTGATCCTCCCAATACCGCCGGGCAACCTCCGGAATCAACTTAAAAAGCACGACATTGCTTTCGGTCAGACCGGAAAAACGAACCAATTCTTCTACCGGCGCGTTTAGCACACCTGCCAAACTCCCGAAACGATTCAGCAATTCATGTGCCAACGGATTGGTGTCGCACCGCGGCACACAGAAGAATAACAGCAGTTCCAACACTTTGTGGGGCGGCGTATCCTTTTGAAAGCCGTGTTTTAAAAATTCTTTTTTCACGCGACTGCGATGCTTTGCGTGTAAATTTTCCGCCATTTTTTGAACCCCTTCGTCCTGTTTTTTTGTAATCATACCATATTTAAGCCGCTTTTTCAACGGCAGAAAGAGAAAAAAATGAAAAGCATTACGGTTACCGCCAACGATGCCGGACAACGGCTCGACAAGTTTTTAACGAAAATTTGTCCGACCTTGCCCAAATCGTTGCTCTATAAGCAAATTCGCACCAAAAATATTAAAATCAATCGCCGCCGCGCCGAGATCAGTACCCGACTGAACGAGGGCGATGTGGTCGATCTGTATTTAAAGGATGAGTTTTTTGTCGAAACCGCGCCGAAATATGACTTTTTAAAGGCAGGGACACAGCTTCATGTGGTCTATGAAGACGAAAACATTCTTCTTGCCGATAAAAAGCAGGGTTTGCTGTCGCATCCCGACCAAAAGGAGTACAACGATACCCTGATCGGTCGGATTCAGCGCTATCTTTACGAAAAGGGAGAATTCGATCCTGCACGCGAAAACAGTTTTGCGCCGGCGTTGGCGAACCGGATCGACCGCAACACCGGCGGATTGGTGATTGCCGCAAAGAATGCCGAGGCGTTGCGTATCTTGTGTGAAAAAATAAAAAATCACGAACTCGACAAACGCTATCTTTGCGTTGTTCACGGCACGCCGAACCCCAAGGAGGCGGTTTTAGAGGGATTTTTGGAAAAAAACAGCGAGAAAAACAAGGTCTACCTGTTGAAGAAACCGTCGGAAAACAGCCGAACGATTAAAACAAGATACCGCGTGTTGAGAAGCAAAAACGGTCTTTCACTGTTGGAAATCGAGCTGTTGACCGGCCGCACCCATCAAATCCGCGCACATATGGCGTCCATCGGGCATCCGCTGTTAGGCGACGGCAAATACGGCAAATTGAAGGAGGATAAACGCCTCGGCTTTGATAAACAGGCGCTCTATTCCTATTCTTTGCGCTTTTGCTTTGATACCGACGCCGGTATCCTGAACGGTCTCAACGGCAGAGTCTTCACAGTCGATGAAGTATGGTTTGCCAAAGAGTTGTTCGGGTATTCTTTACCCGGAAAATAAATATTTGTCCATAAAAACTGCCGTCCCTACGGTGATAAAGGGAC
>JAFWUH010000030.1 GCA_017524165.1 Clostridia bacterium
AACTGTGCAGTTCCATATAAGCGACCGGGTCAAAATTCACGCAATTGTCCCGAATACGGATCAGTCGTTTATCGTCCTTGAACATCAGGCGAACCTCAATCGAATGATCTTTCTTTTGATCCTTGGTAAACCCGTGTTCAACAATATTATTGGCCATTTCTTCGATACAAAGGGCAATCAGCCTGCTATCGCGTTTACTTTCCCCGTGATGCAAGCAAAAGTCCATCGCTTTTTCTGATGCTTCAACCGATCCTTCGGTTGAACGGACGGTCATATCCAGGCAGTTTTCCGCCTCGACGCCAAATTCCTGTGGCAGTAACGCATAGGTGCTCGAAGAAACATAAATCTTTTTATTTTTCAGCCACACAACAATAGAGATAAACAGCAATGTTGTGCTTTCGCCGCAAATCCATGCGAGCCAGATGCCGGTAGTTTCAAGGAAGCGGCTTAGAATCAAGGCGTACATCGTCGTAAAGAAAAAGCTCTGCAATACCGAGATGATCTTCGCCAATCCGACGCGGTTAATTCCCTGATAGTAATTTTTAAACGAGGTATTCATCGCACTTGGCAAAAGGGAGAGAGAAAACAATCTAACCCCGAGCGTTGCCATATTTTGCGCTTCATTATTACCCTCCAAAAACAGATGAACTAAAAACGGTGCCGCAAGCTGTACGACAGCAATGACAGCTATTTCCAATACCAGTGCATAAAAGGTCATTGTTTTTACGACCGTCTGCAACGAACCTCTGTCTTCATCACTGTGAAACAGGGACGCCAACATCAGCGACACTGCACCGATCCCCGCGCCGAAACAGTAGCAAATATTTCCGATGGTGGAAACGATAGAATAAGAGGCAACCGAAAGATTGCCGCCAACATTCAGCAAAAGTTTATTAAAGACAAATACCAGCAACACCATACTGATCTGATTGAGCAGCGTCGGGATCCCGTTTTTCACAATGTCAACATAGACTTTTTTGCGGATTCCTTTAAAGCGGGGACGGAACATACAGTCTTTTTTTAAGAAGTATGCGCCGCCGATAAAGAGGGCGATATAATAGCTCAAGCTTGACGCCAAGCCCATGCCCAGCGTACCGCCCTTGAAGACAAGGACATTCAGAAGATCGAACACAATGTCAGAAATTGTCATAGCGAAAACTGCAATAACCAGTCTTGAACGGTTGCCGGACATCTGCATAAACGGCACCATGATCATGGAGCACAGGAAAGCCGGTGCGCCAATGATAAATCCGCGCAGATAATCCTGCGTGAGCGAAAACACTTCGTTATCGGGTGTCGGTTTTCCGGCGCCGAGAAGTGTACAAAGCGGAGCGGACAGCAACAAAATCAAGCAAAGTCCGATGGCGGAAATTGCCGCTGTGAGCAATACCGACGCAGAAAAGCAGCGATTTGTTCCTGCCTGATCACCGTTCCCCATACATTTACCGCATACCACCTGAATCCCGGCGGAAAGCATACTGCCGATTGCGGCAAAGATCAACAAGACCGGATTGGCGAGCCCGTACGCAGTCATGGCGTTGACGCCCAGAAATCGACCGATAATAATGCTGTCTACCAGCATACAAATCATAACCGTCATGGCAGACAATATCTGTGTAACCAGCATTTGTCTGAACACTTTTTTGATCATTTCACATCAAACTTTCATTGGATATTCTTTTCGATCTTAAGAATATTTTTCCCGTCGCGATATTCATAGATTACATCATCCATCATCTTTTTCGTCATAAAGATGCCAAGTCCGCCGATATCCCGTTCTTCTGCCGGAAGCGATACATTCGGATCGGCTTTTTTCGTAGGATCAAAAGGTATGCCATTATCCATAAATGTAATGGTTACGGTAATCGGTTCGTCTAACACTTCAACGCGAACCGTCGCTTTGCCGACTTTCGGAGCATAGGCGTAATTTGCAATATTAATAAAAATTTCCTCCGCGGCAACGCTGATTTGCATTTGCGTTTTCGGCGGACAATCCACCTCGTTTAAATGTTCTTCAATGAAGGAAAGCACCTGCGGAA
This sequence comes from Clostridia bacterium, assembly GCA_017524165.1. Classification (GTDB taxonomy): domain Bacteria; phylum Bacillota; class Clostridia; order Oscillospirales; family Acutalibacteraceae; genus UBA737. The sequence continues at coordinate 2,040 of JAFWUH010000030.1, forward strand.
GGTTGTCACTTTCAGCCGCTATTTCCAACTCATTTCTGGTAAAAAGCAAGGTGTCCGTTTTCTGCAAAAGCTCGATCAGTTCCTTTTTCCAAAGCTCAATTTCTGCCCGTCCGGCTTCGGTTTCCAGTCCGTTCCGACGAATGGAACGACGAATCATACGCGCATATCCGATAATGCGCGCCTTGTTTTCTACCTCTTCCAGTTTTTTGGCATTGTCCGTACCCAAATATGCCGCCAAAACCTTTTTCCAGAAGGTTGTAGAGGTTGCAAAATCAAAGCCTTGGAACCGTTTTACCGTTTCGTGATCGTATTCGGAATATCCGATAAAGGAATTAAACATGCTTGCCAACTCAAAAATCGGATGCCCGACAGCAAGTGTATCCATGTCAATCAGGAGCACCTCATCCTCCTGCAACTCCAAATTTTTGGTGTGGTAGTCTCCGTGGATCATGTGATTGTCCTGCGGAACTGCGCGAACCAGCGAAACCAGCTTTTCTCCTTCCGCTTTAGGAAGATAATCCCGCATAAATTCCGCCCAACCGATTACCGTCTCGCGAATGTCGGGCAGTTTCCCTTCCGGAACAACGGTACCGTGGATCTTTTTCAGCATATCCGTATACTCTTTGACGCACCAGTCCATCTTTTCCGGTTGGGTTGACAGGATTTTTGAAAAAGAGCTTGCGTTCAGAAGCTCAAATACCGAACCGTAGCTGTTTCCGACTCGCACAACATCATAGGAGATCGCCGTGGGAATGCCCAAGACCAATGCGACACGCGCAACCTCCCGCTCGTGCTGAATATCAGCAAGCGCATCGGCATTGTTATAGACCTTGACAACATTATCCTGATCAATCCGATAGATCGTTCCGTTCGCCCCGCGTCCGATTTCCTCACAACCCTCTACCGAGACAACGCGGTATGCCTTTTCCACCGTCATCATCTGTGTAAAACCGGTCATGTCCAAAATCTCATACACTTCACTGCTTACATTTTGAATGCAAAGATCGGAGTTTGTCTTTTTCAAATGAAGCAAAACGCGCAATCCGGCGCTGGAAATGTATTCCAGGTTCTGCGCATCAATAATGACCGGCATCTTTTCCTTTCCTGTCATCAATTGCACGATTTCCTCCTCCACGCTGTGCGCGTTATTGGAATCAATCCTGCCGGATAAGGCGATCTGCACTGCCGTGTCTGTAACAGTTCCTTTTATTTCGTTCATAATTTTCCTCCTCTATATTTTAAACCCCATAATGTAAGGTTCTCAAATTGCTTTACGGTGTAATTTCTCAATCTCCTGTTCTGCTTTTTTCAAAATATCCTCAACATCGGCGCCGATGATATCCAACCCCTCTGCTTTGACCATTGCCGTATCCGGGATCCCGTAAAAACCCTGCGCTAATGCTTTCACATAGCCATAGCCAAATTCATCCGAAAAGATCGGTCCCCCCGCCGTTGTCACATAAAACAGTTTTTTTGCTTTGCAAAGTCCTTTTGGCATACCGTTTTCGGTATAAACAAATGTAACGCCGAGAACATTGATCTGTTCAAAATACTGTTTCAGCACGGCAGGAAATGACAGATCCCAAAACGGAGCGGCAATGACGATCGTATCCGCTTGCGCAAAATCCTTTGCCCAATCAAACATCGGGTCTGAAAAATCACCTTTTGCGACAGCCTGATCGCGTTTTTTCAAAAATTCAGCGTCGACCGTCGGAAAATCCGTCCCGGATAAGCAAATTTCCTTAACGGTATCATTCAGCCCTTTGAGCAGATAATCTGCAAGCCGTTTTGTGCGTGATTCCGCTCTCACACAGGCGTTGATCATTAAAATCATTTTCCGCCACCTCTAAAATACCGATTATAGTTCCGATGCTGCAAAGCATATGCTCTGTTTTTCTTTTTGTAATATTATAACACTCTGTTTTTAAAAAATCAATAATATTCAACAAGGCTTTAAAAAAGCCGGGACTAAATCCCGGCTCCCCTAATTCAAGCATCTGCTATATTGATTTTTATCAATAACACGCATCATTTCATGTTTTATGTTTCAGTCTGTCATATCTACATCCGGAATAATTAAAATCTCATACGCCGGATAACTCGCACAAACCTCATCATACAATATTTTTACTGCTTCTTTTCGATCAATATCAAAACTGACGACAACATCAAACCGAAGGGTTTTCTTTTGCAAATCCACATAAAACCCGTGAATTTGCAAAGCCCAGTCATGCGACAGAACCATTTTGCGGATCATATTCCGCATTTGCGCCGCTTCATCGTCCGAGGTATTAAACGAATAAACGCCGATGCCGGTCAGAATGATGCCGGTTTTTTGATAGACATCTACCTGGATCTTTCGCGTGATCCTGTCTACATCATCTACATTTAAGGTGTCCGGCAACTCAATATGAACCGAACCGTAATTCTTATTCGGTCCGTAATTAAAGAGCGTGATATCATAGACGCCCAGCACGGCTTCTTCTTCCGAGATGATGTGTTTTAAATTTTTACTCACCTCGGCGTCTTCGCGCTTGCCGATGATATCGTTTAATGTTTCGATCATCATTTCCACACCGGCTTTGATAATAAAGCCCGCAATCACGACGCCGACATACGCTTCCAAAGAAATTCCCCATACCAAATATACGATTGCCGAAGCAAGCACTGAGGCGGAAAGAATCGCGTCGAAAAGCGCATCCGAACCCGATGCGACCAGTGCACCGGAATTGACCTTTTTCCCCTGCCGTTTTACATACATGCCAAGGAACAGTTTGACCGCGATTGCAACCGAAATGATAATGATGGAAACGGTACCGTAATCAGCGGCTTCCGGCGAAATGATCTTCTTGACGGATTCCACCAGCGATGTGATACCGGCGTAAAGAACCAAGGCGGCAACCATCATGGAACTGAGATATTCAATTCTGCCGTATCCAAGCGGATGCTTTTTATCCGGCTGTTTCGCGCCGAGTTTCGCACCGATAATCGTCACGACAGACGAGAGCGCATCCGAAAGATTGTTGACGGCGTCGAGAATCACCGCAATCGAGTTGGATACCAATCCGACAAACGCTTTAAATCCCACCAGCAACAGATTGGTGACAATACCGACGATGCTGGTCTTGACGATTGCTTTTTCCCTGTTTACCGATAGAACGGCGATATCATTTTTTTGTTCATTCATGCGCTTTCATTAGCCCTTCTGCAAATTCTGCCGCCGCCTTCAAATCTTCTTGGTTGGGTCTTCCTTTATGGATTCCTTTAAACTCGCCCTTGCAATGGAATTCCCGCTCGTCCATGGGGATGCCGACTCTATCCGCCTCCGCTTTGACTTTTTTATAGGTGGAATTCAACATCGCCGCCGATCCGAAATTGACAATTTTCCCGACTTTGTCCTTTTCCAACGATCTGACAAAGCTTCTCACTTCGGGATCAATGCTGAATGCATAGTAGGAATTTCCAAGGAACAGTATATCGACCGGCTCGGTGATCGGCGCTGTGAGGGGAAGCGCCTCTGTCCCGATAGCCTTTGCAATCGCCTCTGCCATCTTTTTGGTGTTCCCCGTCTTGGTGTAATATCTGACCGCCGTTTTCATGATGATTAGACCTTCTTCCGTTATTTTAATAATGATGCAACCGCTTCTTTTACTTCGTCCATATCTACGGTCGGTTCAAAGCGGGCAATGACCTTTCCGTCACGGTCGATCAGGAATTTGGTGAAATTCCATTTGATATATGCCTTGTCGCCGAATTTCTTGTTGTTCATATTTGCAAATTTATTCAGCGCCGCGTTCTTTAATCCTTTGCCGAAGCCCTCAAACGGTTTTTCGGTTGCAAGAAAAGCAAACAGCGGATCGGCTGTATCGCCGTTCACATCAATTTTGGCAAACTGCGGAAACTCGGTGCCGAATTTCAGCGTACAAAAATCGTGAATTTCGTCATCGCTTCCCGGCGCTTGATTGGCAAACTGGTTAGACGGAAAATCAAGAATCTCAAATCCTTTGTCTTTGAATTCCTTATACATAGCCTCCAAAGGATCATAGTGCGGTGTAAACCCGCAACCCGTCGCGGTATTGACGATCAGCAAAACCTTTCGCTGATACGCCGAAAGGCTGACATTGTTCCCTTCTCTGTCTTTTACGGTAAAATCATAAATTGTGCTCATGGTTCATTCTCCTTTTCATTGTTAAGAATTTTATAAAGTATTTGATAAAGCGCGGTCGCTTCTTCCGCTGTAATGGGAAACTCTTTCGCAATACATTCCGGCACGCACAGCGCCTTGTCCCGCAGTGCGATCCCTGTGTCTGTCAGCGTTATGGCAAGATTTCTTTCATCGCCTGCATCTTTCGATTTCTCAATATATCCTTTCCCCTGCAATTTTTTCAGCAAAGGCGTCACCGTATTGGATTTTAAGCCCAGCGTTTCGCATAGCAATTTTTCGTTTGCCTGCCCCTGTTCCCACAGCACCATCATAACAATATATTGCGTATAGGTTAAATCCAATTCATCCAAAAGCGGCTTATACTTCCGCGTGATCAGGTTGGATACGGCATAGATCGGAAAGCAAAGTTGATTTTTCAGTTGCAACATTTCGTATTTATCTTTCATTTTCATCCCCGAAATTATTATATCGCGTGCGATATAATTTGTCAAGCATTTTTTTAAATATTTAATTTATTTTTCGTATAGATAAAACAAACCACTCGGCATACAGAAGACCAAGTGGCTTGTTTTATAAAAATATAAAGGAATACTATCCAATGAACATCTGTGTCCAGTAATGACCGTTTGCAACATAACCGACACCGATTTGGGTAAACGAAGCATTCAAGATATTCGCCCGGTGTCCGTCGGAATTCATCCAGCCGTCGACCACCGCTTGCGGCGAGGCATACCCCATGGCGATATTTTCGCCGGCAGTTCGATAGCTGATCCCAAAACTTTTCATCATGTCAAACGGGCTTCCGTAGGTAGGAGAGGTGTGGGAAAAATACTTTTTCGCACTCATGTCTGCCGATTTTGTCCTGGCGACAGCTGAGAGTTCAACATTCAGTTTTAATGCCGCCAACCCGTGTTGTTGACGAATATCGTTGACAAGGTCAACAACCGCTTTTTCGTATTCGGATACAGCAGTATTCCCGGAAACAGTCCCGTCTTGGCGCGGAGGGGACACGGTATTCTCCTTTTGATCCGCCGCTTCACCGGCATCCGTTTTTGTGTCGTTGCCGATCGGTTTCCCCTGCCCGCAAGAGTTGTTGTTTCCTGTTCCGCAGAGCGTGCCGAAGAGATATTTTTGCAGGGTGGCGATCATTGCATCGGTGCAATTGCCGCTTTTTGTGTCGGTAGTTTGCTCTTTTTGGCAATCTTCGACCGTGCAGGTATTGCCCGCATTTTCGGGAATACACTCGGCGTCTTTGCTGATCTGATTGCAGATCTCCTTCGTCTTTTGCAAAAGCGCGCCGGTATCGACCGGTTTATTCACGATATTTCCTTTCATAACATCAACTTTACTGCAAGTCTCCGGTGCCTTTTCCGGTGTAACGACGTCGACTTGGGGCTTATCAACGGCATTCTCTCCGGTTTCCGCCGACACATTTTCCGTTTTCTGCGTTTCCTCTTCGACAGCGTCGATATCGACGGGATCCGGTGCGCAAGCGACAGGATTATTCTTCCCGCACCGAACCGTCGTTCCGCAATCGAACGGCTTTTTCAAAGCCGAGGCAGGAATCCAAACAGCACCCAGCACCGCAAAGACAGCTATCATCACAGCAAGTGTTTTCTTCATTTTTTTCATACCAATACTCCTTCTGTCTGTTTTTTGCGAACCCAAATATTCGCCAAGTCAATTATACCGCAGGTATATTCTAAATGACAATGAAGAAATAATGGAAACACTTCCTGTATATTCCTTGGTAATCCGGTTTGAAACGCCCGACAATCGGCTGTTTTTATCCGGTGCAAGTCTTAAGTTAGGCTTTTGTTCGTTTTTCACAAAGCCGATCAAGTTGTCCGTCTGTCCGCCACTCCAACCAATCGACCATAAAAGACTCCTTACCGAAGTGTCAATTTTTTTGAATATTATAATGCACTGAACAAATGCCGACGGCGTGTCGGCATTTGTTCAGTAGACATTATTTATTTCTTATGATGAAAAACGACAAGATAGGAGCCGTTGCCATTTGTCATCAGAGCGGTTATGGAAGATCCGGTTTCATGGGCTGTGCCAAATACGGCATATCCCTGTGCTTCAAAGTAAGATATGCCTTCATCGTAATGATCAACATTTACACGCATGCCCAAGTATCCTTCTTTGAAAGAATCCGCCGGAAAATGCGAACACACAAGATCAACTCGTCTTTTGTTCTCGTTTTCCAAAACCACATAATCCAGATATTCTATCCGCGGTTTGTGTTTGACTGCAAACCCAAGGTCTTCGGTAAAACGTTTCGTTTCGGCTTCAATGTCTTTTGCATAAAAAATCGGATAAAAATCAGTTACCTTCATATTGTATTTCTCCCATTTCTTTTTCATTCCGCAAAAAGCGTATTATATTCCGGCTATAACCCGTGGTCACAAGACTTTTCCGCGGTATTTACCGGAAGTTCCAAAAGCCGGTGCCCGTTTCCGAATCAGACCGCCGACCAATCACTCCTCCTGCGACCGGTCTCAATTCAATTTCCGCCGTATACAAAACTGTAATGGATTTGATATGTCCGCCCGCGACACAGTGCCTTTCTCCGTCCTTATAGGAGAACACGGCGTGCGCGTGGTGATAAAGAGTATTCTGATCGTCACTGACTATATTTCCGTTCAATGACACAAGCTCTAACATGCCGGAAATCGTCTGTGATTCAAATGTACCCGTTTCCGGCAAAAAGGTCTGTATCTGCGCCTCGCTGCATCCGCCGATCCCGCTGTAGACAGCTGAAAAAATCTGCTCTTTTTTACAAACATCCAGAATACATCCTATTATTTCATCGCCTTTGTCCATCCGAATATATACGGTATCATCATATTTTCTATAATCCATAACACATCTCTCCTACGCTAATCCAAATTAGTTGAAATCATGTCCTTAAATTGCCTTCTGTTGTTATATTCATTGTATAGTATTCATTCGCGGAGTTCAAGATTTTTTGAGCAGATGATTTATTAGGTCGGAAATATTTACGCCTATAAAAAACAGTAGTTGTCTACCTTATATGGAATTAGCAACTGCGCGACTGGATCATTGTCATCGTAGCATTCGACTTTTTGGCTCTCTTGCAAGGGCTTATTGAAACGCAACGCATCGACACATTTTGTCGGATAATCCGCAAAATAGATTCGATATGCTACGCTCCCTTCATATTTTACAACAAAAATTTGTTCGCGACTGTTGTCTTTGACCCAGGTGCAGACCTTTGTTTGATTTGCGGACCTGTTGCCGTACAAGTTAATCATAACACCTGATTTGGCGGCAGATTCGAAGCGAAAGCGATATTGACCGGACAAAATATATGTGTTTGCGGATGCCGCAGTGGCAGATATACCACAAAGAGCAAATACACTTACTACAGTAACAATAGACATTACAGATGCGAAAATACGAGATATTGTTTTTTTGATATTAAGGAGACGGATATACTCGCTTTCGGAAAGCCTACGCTCAATCTCAACACGTTTAATGTCGCTGACTTTGCGTTTCGTGGTCTGGAAGTAGATATAGTGACCATCAATACCGCGTTGACGCACCCGAACCTCTTCATCATTATCAGATTTGAGATAAGTCTGAATGATCTCAATACGCTGACAGTTTGGAATGGACTCAAGCCATTTGATATCCGGATACTCAATCAGGAATTTACGTTCAATTTCAAACGGCTCCGGTTCCCCGAGGAAGGATGATACTTCAGTGATCAGACGTTTCATCTTATCTTCGAAGTTCGAAGAGTTGTCGATCACGCGCAGATGCGGATGACCCGTCCAAGCGGAGATTAGTTTATCGTCGAGAGCTGCAGCTTCGTCAACAGTCTCTGTCCTTGCGGAATTGTTGGCAGTTGTGTAAAACTCTTCGGCGCCCTTTGCCGCAGTCACCAAATGGAACACGGCGTCGTAGTTATCCCGAAGCTCAATCTCGTTTGTCCCGAGAAATTCGAGTACCTGAGCAAACTCAAGGCTGTCCATATAAGCTTTGTTATCCAGGGCGCCGCGATCACATACAATAAGCACTTTCCGTCAAGCAACAGCACGCTTTGCTTAAGGCGGCAAGAGAATATCCAAAACCGATTATGTTTGCGGTGGTTTTTGCACTATATACAGGTTGCCGCAGAGGAGAAGTAATGGGATTGCAATGGAAAGACGTCGATTTTGATGAAGGCGTGATTCACATTTCAAAGCAACTCAACCGCAGACCCAACATTGATGATCCCAGCGGCAAAAAATCTGATATGAAGGTCACTGCCCCGAAAACGAAAGCTTCTGTCAGAGACATCTATATGTTCCCCAGCTTCAAAAAAGAGTTTGAGGAATACAAACAGAAGATGATTGAATGGA
>JAFWUH010000031.1 GCA_017524165.1 Clostridia bacterium
AGGAAGACCAAAGCGAAATGATGTTGGTGCAAAGAAACGGATCTATTCTTTTAGTGAAAAATCAAAATATTTTAGAGGAATTTCACGATATATCTTTAGAAAATCTGCCGGTCAAAGATCGAATGGAGTTAGAAAAAGGCATAAAAGTTTCCTCGATGGAAGAAGCCATGCAACGCATCGAGGATTTTGACGGCTAATTTTCTTCTTGAAAATAAAGTGTCAAAAAGTTATAATGGATTTAAAAGGAGGAATCCACATGGAGAAAGATGCATCTTCCGCGGGTGTTGACCGCGTCGGCGGATTATTCAGCACGACCGAAATCCGGATTTTGGTCTGTTATATTTTAAATGCGATGCCCGTTCCTGTTCCGGCAGATTTATTGGTATCGACATTACATACAGAAGGAATTGCCAACGGATTTGAAGTAAGCGACGCCCTTGCTCATTTAATTGAAAAAGGTCATTTGGTTTTAGTGGATGAAAAAGACGATTCCTATACGGTAACAGATTCCGGAAAAAGGATTTCGGACGAACTGCAAAGCTCCCTGTCTTATGCGGTAAAGAATCGTGGATACAATGTGACCTTAAAAATGGTTTCGCGCTTCTATCGTGCCAAAGATCACCGTTTTTCCGTTTCGCACGAAAAAGGGAATACCTATATCACCTGTTCCGCTATGGATCACGAACTGCCTTTTTTGTCGATTAAACTTTTAGTTGCAGACGAAGGTCAAGCCAATATGATCAAAGAACGATTCTTAGATCTCGGCAATGATCTGTACTCGACAATCATCCATCAACTGACGAATCCAAAATAACAGCCTATAAAAATAAGACCTCTCCAAACGGAGAGGTCTTATTTTTATTCTGCCATAATGGCACGGAAATCTTCACCGGAAATTTTTTCTCTTTCAAAAAGCGCTTGAGCAACTTTGTGAAGCTTCGATATTTCACGGTTTAAAATTTCTAACGCTTTTTGGTATTGTGCCATGACGATCTTTTCAATTTCTTCATCAATCATCGCGGCGGTTTTTTCCGAATAATTCGGCGTTGAGGAGAAATCACGGCCTAAGAACACTTCGTTATTATCGTTGCCGTAGGTCACTAAACCGAGCTTTTCGCTCATACCGTATTTTGTCACCATTTTTCTTGCCAGATCTGTTGCGCGGTCGATATCGTTGGACGCGCCGGTACAAATATCATCCTGCGTGATTTGTTCCGCCGCACGGCCGCCCAAAAGACCGCAAATAGATTCCAACATACTGTTTCTGGAAACATGTCCGTGTTCCTCTTCCGGAAGATACATGGTATAGCCTGCTGCCATACCGCGTTGGATAATGGAAATTTGGTGTACCGGATCCTGCGTCGGCAAAAAGAAAGAAACAATCGCGTGACCGGCCTCGTGATAGGCGGTCAACATCTTATCTTTATCCTTAACAACATGAGAACGCTTTTCGGTACCCATGACAACTTTGATGGTTGCTTCTTCAATTTCCTCTTGGGTAATGGCTTTTTTACGATGGCGAACAGCCAACAGTGCTGCTTCGTTTAACAGGTTTGCCAAATCCGCACCGGTAAATCCGGCAGAGGATTTCGCAATCGTTTTCAAGTCGACATCAGGTCCTAACGGCTTCCCTCTTGCATGAACTTTCAGCACTTCTTCTCTGCCCTTCACATCGGGGTAATTCACGGTAATCTGTCGGTCAAACCGTCCGGGGCGAAGCAAAGCGCGATCCAATATATCGGGGCGGTTCGTTGCCGCCATAACGATAACGCCTTCGTTGACGCCGAAACCGTCCATTTCAACCAGCAACTGGTTCAAGGTTTGTTCGCGTTCGTCATGTCCGCCGCCGAGACCGGCACCGCGCTGACGGCCGACCGCGTCAATTTCATCAATAAAGACAATGGCGGGAGCGTTCTTTTTGGCTTCGCCGAATAAATCACGAACACGCGATGCACCAACGCCAACAAACATTTCGACAAAATCCGAACCGGAAATTGAGAAAAACGGCACACCCGCTTCTCCGGCAACGGCACGCGCCAACAGCGTTTTACCTGTTCCGGGAGGGCCGACCAACAATACACCTTTGGGGATTTTTGCGCCCATTTCCTGATACTTTTTCGGATCCTTTAAGAAATCGACAATTTCCGCCATTTCTTCCTTTTCCTCATCAGCACCGGCAACATCGGCAAAGGTCGTTTTCTTTTTTTCATCGGCACGCCGAATTTTTGCTTTACCGAATCCCATGGTTTTGTCTGTACCCATAGAGGAATTCATGCGCCGCATGATAACGATCCAAAAGACAATCATGGCGCCGATCAGCAACACCGTCGGCAACATATTCATGAGCCAGGATGTCTGACCGCCGTTGCGATTGTAATCAATTTTGATCCGCTTCTCGGCATTTTCTTCTTGATCGTTGATCTCCATCACAATATCGTTGACATCGTTATAAAAGATAGAAGGATCCGCAACGGTATAATGATAGGTTTTGCCGTCCGAACGCTTTACATAAGCCAAATCTCCGCTGTAAAGATTGAGCGTATATTCGGAGACCTCATTATTCTTAATTAGGTCAATTACTTCATAATAGCGTGTCTGTGTGTTCTTTTTGGTTAATTGAGAAACCGCAAATACCGAGAGA
>JAFWUH010000032.1 GCA_017524165.1 Clostridia bacterium
AAAGTAACAGGAGGAATATTTAAGATGGCTGAAAAGATCGTTCAGACAGCAGGAAGAAACCAGCTTGGAGAATTCGCGCCGATGTTTGCGCATCTCAATGACGATGTGCTTTTTGGTGAAGTGTGGAATGAGGAAGCGATCGACATAAAGACGAAGTGCATCATTACGGTAGTATCACTGATGGCTTCCGGGATCACGGATTCCTCCCTGACCTATCATCTGCAGAACGCCAAGGCGCACGGCGTAACAAAGGAAGAAATCGCGGCCATCATCACCCATGCCACGATGTATGTCGGCTGGCCAAAAGGCTGGGCGGTCTTCCGGCTGGCCAAGGAGGTCTGGAATGAGGAAGCCCCGGCGCTGACAGAGAAGGACAGCTACCAGAACACGATTTTCTTCCCCATTGGAGAGGCGAATCCTTACGGAGAGTTCTTTGTCGGGCAGAGCTATCTTGCTCCCGTCTCTACGGAGCAGGTTTCTATCTTCAATGTGACCTTTGAGCCGGGATGCCGTAACAACTGGCATATCCACCACGCCAAAAGCGGCGGCGGACAGATGCTGCTCTGCGTCGGCGGCAAAGGCTATTACCAGGAATGGGGCAAGGAACCTGTTGAAATGACTCCCGGCACCGTGGTCAACATCCCGGCAAATGTAAAGCACTGGCATGGCGCGGCACCGGATTCCTGGTTCTCTCATCTGGCCATTGAGGTAGCAGGAGAAGAAACCCATGCAGAATGGCTGGAAGCCGTGAATGCTGAAGATTACGGCAATTTGAAATAACAGGGGGAACTTATGAAAAAACTCTTTTCCATATTGCTGACAGTTTTGCTGGTTTTCTTGCTTGCGGCCTGCGCAAGCAGCAACCATACGGAAAACGATTCAGCAACAACAAAGAAGCCTGAAACAACCGTTCGTAATGATCAAACTACCGATCAGCCCGGATCAGGCGCTGCGGACAGCAACCCGTCCGATTCGGCTTCGGATGATACTGCTGTCTCCCCTCCGGCTGACTCCGAAGCAGGCGATCCGAAGCAAGCCCACAGCAAGGTTCTGGTGGTTGTCTTCTCTGCGACGGGTACGACAAGAGGCGTTGCTGAAAAGATCGCAGCAATCGAAAACGCGGATCTTTACGAGATCAAAGCCGCTCAGGAATATACAAGCGACGACCTGAATTGGCACGACAGCAGCAGCCGCTCGACACTGGAGCAGAACGACAAAAACGCTCGTCCCGAGATCGGCAGCGAAAGTATTTCCTTGGAAGGATACGAAAAGATTTATATCGGTTTCCCCATATGGTGGGGCGAGGAGCCGCGCATTCTGGACACCTTTGTGGAGCGTTATAGCTTTGATGGCATCACGATGATCCCGTTCTGCACATCCAGCAGCAGCGGTATAGGCAGAAGCAGACAAAATCTCGCCGAGCACGCCGGGAGCGGCAACTGGCTGGAGGGAAAACGCTTTGGTGGAAGTGTTTCGGAAGCTGACTTACAGACTTGGATCGATAGTCTGAAATAAACGGAGGAGGACGGTTGATGAACGCCCGTAAAAATAACATGAATAAAAAAATTGCGGACGCATGCATGACCGTCCTCTTGCTCTGTCTCATGGCGTATCAGGTAACGGGAGAGGCTTTGCACGAGTGGTTTGGTATCGGAATGACAGTGCTCCTGATCGTACACCACATTCTCAACCGCAAGTGGTATGCTGCGCTTTTCAAAGGAAAGTATAACGCCTACCGGGTCATCACGGTGATCGTCAATATTTGAAAGTGAGGTGATCTTCCTTGCATGATATATGGAATCCGTGGCATGGCTGTAAAAAGTGTAGTGAAGGTTGCCGGAACTGCTATATGTATTACCTCGACGCCCTGCGCGACAAGGACGGTGGGGAAATCTACCGTACAAAGGCGGGATTCAAATATCCTCTTTCAAAATCCCGCGACGGAACATATAAAGTAAAAAGCGGTGAGATGCTACGGGTTTGTATGACGTCCGACTTCTTTCTTGAGGAAGCGGATGCATGGCGAGGCGAAGCGTGGGAGATTATCCGCAGCCGACCGGACGTAAAATTCTTTCTGCTGACCAAACGCCCGCAAAGAGTCGCTGACCATCTTCCCCGAGATTGGGGAGACGGTTGGGAGAATGTCATGTTCAACGTCACGTGCGAAAACCAGCGGCGAGCCAACGAACGTATTCCGATCCTGCTGGAATTACCGTTCAAGCATAAGGGGATTATGTGCGCGCCTTTTATTGGGGCGGTAAGCATAGAAAAGTACCTTGCCGCAGGACAGATCGAACAGGTCTACTGCGACGGTGAAAACTATGGCGGCGCCCGCCCTTGCCGCTACGAATGGGTGAAGGCTCTTCACGACGAGTGTGTAAAATACAATGTTACGTTCGTCTTTTGCGGTATAGGAAGTCTGTTTGTTAAGGATGGAAAGGAATATCGGCTCGACAGCAAACTGCAAAGCGAACAGGCAGCAAAATCCGGGCTGAGTTTTCTCGGAAAACCAATAGAATGGAAATTAACAGATAATCTGGGTCACCCGTTGGACGAGAATATCCTGTATAAGCCGTATTTCGGAAAGAACTGTCAGAAGTGCGGGATGAAGCTCACCTGCAACGGATGCTCGAGATGCGGAAAATGTGAGAAATAAAAGAGAGTCTGAGACAATCCCAAATCTTGTGTAAACCTCCAATGTGGCGTAGAATAGAGACAATACATTGGGGGAATTTTTATATCAAAAAGAAATCGCAGTCCCGAAGAACAAGCAAGAAGAGAAAAAATCAGAGAGTTGTTGAAACTCGGCAACATCGGAAGTATGGCAGATATCCAGAATCTATTCAAGGAAACCATAGCCGAATTTATGGAAAACGGCTTGGAAGCGGAATTGGATGATGAACTGGGATACAGCAAATACGACTACAAAAACAAAACAAACACCTCTTGAAAAGCGATGCCAGTATGTTGCTTAAATTGAATTTTTACTACCATAAGGTGCTTTTTTGTGCTGTCTGTACAATCCTGGTGCAGTTCAAAGACAGCCCGTAAAAACGGACTGTCTTTCTTTTTAGGTGTAATTGTAAGGTTCCTATATCAAGTGCCGTTTGGCGGCAATCTCAATGAAGAATTCCCGACTGTCAAAATCGGAACAAATCCAAAAGAATTATGCTGCGATTTTTCCTTTTGGGAGCGCGAGTTCGGGTTGGACCGATTTCGGATCCGAACCCGGAGCTTCGCTTGTATTTCCCAACGGTGTTCCGTTTACAAGGTGTTTCTTCAATCGAATGAGATCGCGAATGTTGAACACTCCGTCACTGTTTGCATCAAGCGCGGTACGATAAGAACCGTCCGAAAGCAGTGCTTGTCGCATAACGACCAAATCAAGAGCATTGATCTCTCCGTCGCCGTTTACATCGCCGATTTCAGCTTCTTCGCAGAAGAGATGCAGATTCAACCGTTCGCTGTAGCCGCCCGTTTCGGTCCACGCCGCGATGCGAACAAAGGTTTCGCCGATAATGGTGATCGGTCCTTCATAAACCAGTGCGTTTTCATCACAGGGGCAGGTATTGTTGATCGTGTAGCGAATGACTGCGCCCTCGGTCGCACAGGAGATGACCAGTTGCGTGCCGTAATTCACAACCTGGAAATCGGCAAGATTCGCGGTGGGCTTTTCGGGTTTCACGGTACCAATGGGGTTGACATAGGTGTTGAGCGTGACCGATGCGTCGCCGCAAGTGAAGGTCAGGGTATCGGAGCCGGAGCTTGCCACCAATGTGTGGAATACCGCTCTTCCGTTTGCATCGGTAAGCACCGATGCAGGCATCTGAAGCGTTCCGGTGCCGTTGCTCTTCACGGTCACGACAGCGTTTGCCATTGGATTGCCCTCGGTATCCTGCAGATAAACCACGATATCCGCTTCCTCGCCCACACTGCCCGCAAAGCGGTTGGGGTAAGAGTGGCTGAGCGTGGCGGCGATCTGTCCGACCGTGAGCAGACTGCTCTCATAGTTTTCCGCCAGACCGTTTCCGGCGTAGTTAAAGAAATTCTTGCTGATGAAGACCTTTAATTGATCGCCGCTGAACTTCTGCCCGTCATGGCGGGAGAGATACAGGATCCTGCCGTAGTATTTCAGGTTATTGGTCGGTGAGACTTCGCTGTCAATAAAGGTATAATCCAACGGAACCAAAACGCCGTTATCGGTGACCCACACAATTTCATCGCCGAAGTAGGTCAGCACGTCGATATCCATGTACTGGCTGAATTCGACGCGGATATAATCCGCACCCGCCTGTACGCTCTCCACGGTGGGAAGCGCAGTGGAAACGAGCGGGATATAAACCTCCATCTGCGGGGGAGGCACCGGCAGCCAGCCGTTCACGGCGGCAGGGTCGTTCGCGCTGTCCGAGACGATATATCCGTCCTTTTCGGCAACGATCCGCCAGTTGCCGACAGGCACCAGCCACTGGTACTCGCCGTATTCATTGGTGATGAGTGGGTTGATCTGATCGGCTTCAGCCGCGTTCCAAAGAGCGGGGTTGCCTTCGGAATCCTCATAATAGCAGGTCACGGTGACGCCCTCAATGCGGTTGGATGCAACCGCCTCATACACAAAGCCGGCGGGATCGATATAATGCGTTTTCTTGATCGTATGCGGCTTTGCCTTTTCTTCCTCGTGTTCCTTTTCTCCGATACAGGTGCCCGCTACTCTCGATTCTATTTGACCGGCGGTCACCTCATATTTTCCTGCCACGCCCACGGTGAAGATCTCCGCAACATTGCCAAGCGACCAGTTGCAGATTCCGACGGCGAGACCGATCTCGGGATTAACGGCGCCGATAATATCAGCCGCCAGCGAGATCACGAAAGAAACGACCTCTTTATCATACGCGGCGTTATAATACCCGCGCAGGGTGTTGAGGGTGTAGGCGTAATCAAAACACGCCAGCACACATTGCTTATACCGTTCGTAAAATTCGCCGGGTCTCGGTCCCTTCGGAGTGACTTCCAGTCTTTTGACAGCCCACTCGAACTGATTATAGAGGTTGCCCTTGATCTTGCCGAGATAGGTATCATAAGCGTCGACGATCGTGGTAATGCCGCTCACTACATCAAGGAGCACCATAAACGCACCGAGGCCGGAAGCGACGCCTTTGGCAAAGTCCGCAACTTTGGATTTCCGGATTGTCGCGCAGAGTTCGACCGCTTTGCCGAGCGTCTTTTTCTGGCTGACCGCGTTGGTATAGAAGCCCTTCAGCTTTTCACGGAACGCGTAGATCTTCTTCATGATGTCATCCAGCGAATTGCTCGCTTTTTGCAGCGTTTCGATGTAAAGCAGCTGCGCGTCGCCCAAAAGTCCGGTTTTTGCCTGCACCGCAAAGCCGGCGGATTTTTTGTAGTCTTCAGGCAGAATGTTAAAGACATTCTCAAAGTTCTTAAACTTTGCCGCGTCGAGCTTTTTCTGGAAATCCTCGACTGTTGCGGTCTGCAGATCAAGGAACATCTTGACGGTCATCGACAACTGATAGATCTTGTTGAGATAGGCGTCCAGCGTGGTGACCGAAGCGCCGAATTTCTGATCGTAATACGCTTTTTCATTTTCCAGCGCCCAGCGCAGCCAGCCGGGGGCGTCCGCCCAACCGATGATCTCTTCGTTGAAGGTGTACCACTTGTGATAGCCGAAACCGACCTTTTTCAGCGATTTGGGCGCTAAACCCTTGCCCTTCGACAAATTGATATTGATCACGAGCGGATCGGCTTTGTTGTACGAATTCACCTGCAATCGCATGGAAACCGGATCGTAGAACGCCCCGCCCTTTTCATTTTGCAGGACATAATAGTCGTTTTCCGCTCCGGAATAAAGCGTAAAGCCGTTTGCGATGAGCTGATCGTGTTCTAAGATCAAGTCTTGATAGACTTCGATCTGGGTTTCGTCGTCCCCGAACAGAGCGGGATCGATAAATCCGTCTTTGAGGATCGCCTGATGAAAATCGTCGTTATCGATGATCTGTCCGATCTGATCCATCATACTGCTGTAATAACCCGCCATAACATTCTGATAATCGCAGACATCCTGAGCGGTGGCGAGGATTTCCGAGCTGTTTGCTCCCGAAGGCATCACGACAGTCAGCATATCGATCAGAGTCGCGGCGTCGATGGTGGTAAACCCTCTGGCATCAAGCGACATCTGATCTTTCATCGAGCCGAACCATTCCTCCATCTGAGCGATCGACGCTGCTGTCCCTTCATCGGTCAGAATCGGCATTTCATCGGAATCCGTATCCTCATAAAGCAGTTCGATATCGAAATACGCGGGAAGCTGATCGAGTGTGTACTGACCGCCCTCCAGGACAAGCTGACCGTCAAAAGTGCCGGTGATCCCGTTATAATGCAGGGTGACATAGAAGTACGGATCCTCCGAGGTTTCTCCGCAGAATACGGTGAGCTTCACGGTTCCGTTGCTGACGTTTTCGGGATTCAGAACGGTCAGCGAGAAATCATAGACCATATCCTCTGTCAGATAACCGTTGTTATCCAGATAGCCGCCGGTCTGATCGGAGAGCAGCCAATAGTATTCGTTATAGAACGCGTAATCCATGGTGGTATCGGGTTGACTGCAGTCAAGATATACCGTGCCGGAGGTGTAGGTGTGTCCCTTGATGGCGTTATGATTGGTGCAGTTGATCTGCAGTTTAACGGCGCTCGGCACCGTTGCGGTGGTGGGGAAATAGGTGACCGTCTGCGTATCGAAGACGCGTGTATTGAGTTCATCCGCGTCTTCCTTAAACGAAACGGTCCCGAAGGTAAAGATCGCAGGATCGTCGGGGCGGGTGCTGACCGTAAAGTCATATTTGACCACTTGGAACCCGTCCGGTGAATTCTCGGCGGGAAGCGGCACGACGAGCGTCCCGGAGCGGACCTTGGCGTCGATCTTCGCGGTGTAGCCGCAGCCGGGGGTCTCTTCGATGAGTTCGCCGTTTTTGTAGGCGCGGAAATAGTGGGTAAGCATACTGGTCGGGTGGTACACCTCGAGCCGGACCGAATCCGAGCCGGGCGCTACAACTTTGGGAAGCGAATTGACCACCCACGCCAAAAGAGCGCCGTCAAGCGTAGGCGTTCTTCTCATCTTGGAGTTTGACGAATAGGGCCCCGCCAGAAGTTGAGCGCCAAACCAGGTATCCTGCCTTGCATAAACAGCAAACGATCCTTTCAGGGAACCGACACGGATCCTCAGTTCGTTCGGCGATGCCTCCACATTTTCGATCAGCGTATCGCCGATCGGCCAGGCATAGTGACTTCCGACATCGAGGAAAAGATCCCGCATGGAATCCGCTCCGCTGTTTATCACAACGATCTTTTCCATCTGCGCAAGCGAGCTGTCAAAGCTGAAACTGACCGTCAGCGGGACATATTCGTCGTATGAGCCCTTCTTATCGGCGGAAAGATCGATCTGGAAAGCGGGGAGGGTGATCGGTTCCAGCTGCGGTATCGCAACCTCTATCGAGCCGCCGGAAACCAGAACGACCGTCGTATCAAAGTACGCTTCGGAAGGCAATCCGAGACCGGATATCTGGCTGTAATTTGAAATGGAGATCGACGCATTGTCCCGGAAGGCGACCAGATGGTAGGTGCCGGGCAGAATCGAATAGGTCACCTTAGCGTTATCGATCAGACTGCCGGTCAAATCAAATAAATATGCGTAGGAGCTGTTGGAGGTGACTCTGACGGTACCGCGAGTAAGACACGCGGTCTGCAGTTCTCCGCTTCCGTCCGCCCAGGGAACGGTAAACTCGATCGGCTCCATGGTGTATGCCTGCGTGATCCTTTCAGGGGTGTGGGTCAGCCGCAGCAGATCGCCGGGCTGTGCCGCGTCGTCCGTGATCGTGAGGAATGTGCCGCTGCCAAAACGCATATACAAGGTCACATTTCTGTCCTGCGTAACATTATAAAGCGTATACTTTCCGGGGAAGTTTTCATAGATGTCGAGCAGTTCCGTATCGTCGGGCTCGTGATAGTTTACCCTGTAGTGAAGCAGCGGACCGTTCGGGATCGGATGAAGGACGCCGAGATCGCGTTCTTCACTGTCAAGCGCAGGCAATACGCCCTCGATATCCGTCAGCGTCAAAGTGTCGAAGTTTTCCGCCGAGTAGGTCAGTGTGGCAGGGAACCACGGGGTGACGATCTCAACGGTCGGGTAAACCACGCCGTTATACTCATATTCGCTGTTGGGTACGGAATAGTACCTGTTGCCGTCGGGGCGCTCGATCGTGAGCAGGAAGCTCGCGCCGTAGTAATCCATCGGCGGCGCGAAGCGGATGGTGACCTCCGGACGGGCGGCGAGATTGATGTTGATCTCCTTTGTCCCCGGCAGGAAGGTGTAGCTCACATGCTGCTCCGTGATATTCTCGAGTACATATTCCGCCGTGAAGGTCACATCGCAGCGCAGGGTGTGATCCATACGGGCAAGCGCCGAGGGAAGCTCCACGGATTTCCCCGCGAAGATCCATTCGTCCGTATCCGCATCGTACCAGCGGATCTCGAGGACATCGTCGGAAGAAACGGCTTCCAAATTTGCATTCCAGATACGGATCAGACGGTAATTGTCATACTGCACCGGGATGCCGAGGTTGGAGAATGAAATGTTGTTCCGCTGCGCGATGCCGTACACGCCGCTTGAGGTGTTGCCGTAAATACGCTTGATATTCAGCGAGCAGTAACTCGTTCCGGGGTAGCGGAGTTCCGGCTCAAAGATCGGAAGCTTGCCGGAGTGAAAATAGAAGTATACCTCCGGCCAGTTTGCGCTGTTGGAACTGCTGTTTCCCGCGAAATCCGCTCCGAGGTGATCGACAGACACCGGAATATCCAGGGAAAGGATGCCGGTGCCGTAGAAGGCGTCACTGCCGATCCGGACGACGCCGAAGGGGATCGTGACATCGGTCAGCGACTCGCAGCGCAGAAACGCGCTGTCATCGATCACGAGGCAGTTTGCCGGAAGATGCACGGTTTCAAGCGCTTCGCAGCGGAGGAAGCAATCAACCGGGATCACCTTGAGCGAATCGGAAAGCACAACGCTTTCAAGCGACGAACAGTATTCAAACGCGGCCTCGCCGATCAGGAGAACGCTGTTCGGCAGCGTCACGGATGTCAGCGCTCCGCAGTGCGAAAAAGCGCGGTTGCCGATTTCTACAAGAGAGGTCGGGAAAGTGACCGACGCAAGGTTGGAACAATGATCAAATGCGTATTCGCCGATGCCGGTGAGTCCGGCAGGCAGCACGATGCTTTCTATACCGGAGGAGGCAAAGGCGTAATCCCCTATGACCCGCACCGTTTCGGGGATCGCAAGATGTGTCAGATTTTCGGTGGCGCCAAACGCGCTCATGCCGATGACTTCCAGATGATCCGGCAGGACAAGCTCGGTCAGAGCGTGCATACCGTTGAACGCGGAGTTCCCTATGGTCATGCACTGCGAATCCGGCGCGAAGACGATGCGCTCTATGCTGTCCCGTGCCTTCGGCCAATCACGCTCATAAGTCTGATTGGCGCAGAACGCGACTTCCGCGATCTCCTCCACAGAGGCGGGAATAGAAAGCTCGGTCAGATAGCCGCTTGAAGAAAATGACTGTTTGAAATCGCGCAGTCCCTCGGGGAGCGTTACCTGTGTGACGCGGCCGAGCGTGCAGTCGAGAACCTCGATCCCCGGCTGGACCGTCAGCGTATAGAGATTCTTCATATCGCTGTCGTCGATCTTGACAGTCTTGATGTGATACGCCTGCTTCTGATCCAGATTATAGATCATTTCTGGGTAGATGACCTCGGTGTCGTCAAAGCCGACATAAGCGCGGAGAGTTGCGTTATCCGGCGTGCCGGAATACCAGTAGTTGCCGGTTTTGTACATACGGAATACGCCGTCGCCGCCTTTAAAGAGGGAAAGACTGTTGTAATAATCCGCATTCTCGTCGGTGATAACGCTGCCCCCGCAGCTGTACCAGTTGAAGGCGTCCGGGAATGCCGGGACGAGCCAGAAATACGCATAGAACTGGGGCGAACCGCCGGAATAGGAAATATAATTGCAGAGCGTCGGGATGGAGTGGATGGTGGAGGTTCTCCAGTTGCCGGTCACCGTTTCAAGATCAAGGCAGAAGGTGAAGGCGTTGGGGAACAGGACCGTGTTTTCGAGATGCGCTTCGGTGACCGAGGTACCCTGGAACGCGGAGAGACCGATATAGCTCAAGTGCGTACCGGGCATGGTCACGGCGCCGGTGAGAGGCGTGTTCTCAAACGCCGAGTTGCCGATCTTTTTCAGGTTCGGGCAATCTTCAAAATTGACCGAGGTGAGAGCAGTATAACCGACACAGCAGTTTTCGCTGATGTTGCGCAGCGTGGAGGGCAGGATGACCTGCGTCAGCGTTTCGGGGCTGTCGGTCAGATCGATGTGCCAGTAAGCCCCTTCCAATGCGCCGCTCGTCATATTCAGATACACCTGATTATCCAGAACGCGGCCGCCGCCGGCGTAATGGAGTCCGCCGCCCCAGCCGGTCACGGGTTTGCCGCCCAGCGTTGAGGGCAGGGTGACGACGCTCTCGGTGCTGTAAAGCTTTTTCACCACGCACCAGCCCTCGTTCGGGGTGTCGGAACGCGAGGGCCAGAAATAATTTTCAGGGATCGAAGAATCGATGATATCGTAATCCGGAATGCAGATCCAATCGCCGAAGCGGACGGCGTTTTCATAGATCAGGCATTTTGCCACACAGGAGTCGATTCCCGGAGCCAGGGCGCCGGGATGATTGGTAAAGTCGTTGTTTTGCGGATTTTCGATCCAGACAAGGTTCGGGCAGTTGTAGATCATCATGGACGGCCACTGCTCGTTGACGATCACGGAGCAGTTCTCCGGGAAGGCGAAATAGTACAGATTTTCGCAGCCGTCAAAGGAGCCGCGGTAGGAATCCCCGTTGATCACGCTCGGTACATCCACCATGGCGCCAAGTGTGGGCGAAACTGACATATTGAGAATGAATTTTTTCATTTTCGCGCCTGCGAACGCGCCGCGGTTGATCAGTACGCCGTCGGCATTGACGGTGACCTCCGCCGTGTTGACAAAAGCCTCCTTGAAGGCCTCCATGTGGATGACCTCCACACCGTTGGGGATCGTAAGAGAGGCAAGCCCGCAACACCAGAACGCTTTTTTCCCGATCGATCGCAAGGTCGAGGGAAGAACAATATCGGTCAGGGAAACAAGCCCGTAAAAAGCGTTGTCCGCGATCTCGGTGACGCCCTCGGGAATGACGATCCTCTGCGGACCGACGACGGTGTTGTAATTGTTGAAGCAACCGATCTTGGTGACCTGAACGCCGCTGATCACCGAGGGGATGACAAGCTCGGTCTCAAATCCGAGGTAGCGGTTCACTTCGCCCTCGGGCGTGACCGTGAACATCTCATCCCGGCGGGAGGTCGGCCAGGTTTCCACACAGAATGTGTCGCTGTAGCTGGTGTGGGAGTTATTGTTCGGGCTGACGCAATAGACCAAGAGGCGGTAATATTTGGTCCCGACCGCATCGGAGGGGCATTCCAGCTCGATCGCGATCCGGCGGGAGCTTGCAACAGTAGCGCCGTACAGGTGCTCGCCGTTCTGCGCCATATACAGGCAGGGGTCGTAGACGACCTGGCGGTTGCCGATCGGCGTGTTGACATTGTCCGCGCTGTCGCCGACAAGCCATTGATACTCCAAACGATCACATTCGCCGTAAATGCTCACATAGCCGGAAAGGCAGCCGACCGAACCGACGGTTTGATAATACCTTGAGTAATCGGTAAACCCGCTCGGACGCCACAGCCCTTCATAATTGCCGCCGAAATAGGAATTGTTGCCGCCAATGTAATATTCGTTCCCGCCTCCGCCGTAGTAATTTTTTCCGGCGTAGGCGCGTACATCCGCGACCGGCGCGTCGGTCAATCCGAAATGCGCCGTATTGGTCTGCCACACGACCGCAGTACCGGACGGCGTGATATAAGAACACTTCATGTAAAGATAGCGGTCAAAGCATTCGCTGCCGAAATTGACCCGGTAGGTATAGGTATTTGCGCCTACGATCGGCACGCCGTAGGTGTCGTTTGCATCGGCGCACTCATACCACTGGTAGCTTACACCCGCGCTGTTGGCAACGGCCGAATGCCCGACATACACATCGTAATAGGCGGCATGGCCTTCGTAAATGTTATACACCCGATCCGATATCGTGGCGGAGGTGCTGGGTTTCATGGCGGCAACCCGGACCGTGCGGGCATCCAGGAAATACAGATTGTTAAAGCCCGGAACGGACACGCGCAGGTAGCAGCCGTAGTACTTCGTGGAATATGAATCGGTCGACGATACACCGTCGCGCTCGCCGTCGGAGAAGATCGGGAGTCGCGGATCGGTCGTCCAGCCGGGGAGCGTCGCGAGGATCTGCTTGACCTCAAATTCGCTCTTACCCTCTATCAGCGCCGCCCACGCTTCGGCGGTCATGCCGATGGGGATCTGAGCGGTGCGGGGCCAGGTGACCTGGGTTTCGTCGATCCAGGTCCACAGGTAACTGACCGTCGCCGGATACGGGACTGCCGTATAGGAACCCGAGGGATAGGCGTAGCGCTGGCCGATATTATCGGTCAGATCATAGGCGTAGGTGACCGGCGTATAGGTGTCAATCCCCGCGGCGCCGCTCGTTGCAGAGGTGACAGACCATGTATAGGAAGACGCGTTGTATGTTTTCGGTTCGAGAGAAATGAGATGGACCGGAGGATTCAATTCGCCCGGATTGCCGAATTTGAGATACACGGTCCCCGAAACATAATGGAACGCCTTGCGATAACCCGAGCCGTCGGTAAATCTAACGCGGACCATACAGCCGTAATAGCGGGGCGTATACTGCCCCGCGGTGCCGTTCCCTGCGCCGTAAACAGCCGCGTCATCGAACAGCGGCAGAATGGGGTTTATCGTCCATCCCGTCAGATCGACGACCAGGTCGGAATAGTCGACCGGCGTTCTCGGGTGTTGGCTGTACCAGTTGTTTTCATAATTGTTGACGGTGGTTTGCCAGGTCGAGGCATTCATCCCAATCGGTGCCATGCCGTAACTGCCGTCGGTATAGGTCCACAGATATTCCACCACGGCATTGTCGCCGGTGATCGGATGGTAGGTTGACCCGGGAACACTCGACCAGGTGATACTGTTGCCGTCGGTCAGCGTATAGCGGAAATCAATGCCCGTTTCGGTCGGGTTTCTCGGCAGTATGACCGTGCCGCCCTGCGGCGACTGGCCGGTTGAGATCAGTTTCGGAACGGCGGAAACATTTGAGACCGGAGCCGCGATCACATCCGGCGCCTTTTCATGCAAATAGACCGTACCGCTGCCGGTCGTGTTGTAAACGGCAACGCCGTCCTTGACCCAGCGGACAAAGACGCTGTAATAACGGTCGGAATAATGCAGACTTCCGTCGCCGGAGGGTGCACCGTACACCGCTTCATCGGAATAGACCGTGAGACGGGTGTTCGACGCGGAGGTCCAGTTCAGCGTAGCGAGCAGATCGGAGTAATCAAACTCGACGACTCCTCCCCCGCCGCCGCCGGCGTTCATCTGCTGATTTTCATAATTTGAAACCGCCGTCTGCCACGCGGAAGGCGAGGTGCCCACCGGGGTAAAGGATCGGATCGTTCTGTATTGAGGAAGCGAGTCGGCATATACGAAAGCATACTGGATCACGCCGTCCTGTTCGCCGAGAGGCGTGTTCCAGGGAGCGCCGCCGAAGGTTCCGCCTACGGAGTCAACCGCGGTATAGTAGAAATCAACACCGGGATCGGTGTGGTTCACAAGCTCCACATCGCCCACCGCGACCGTGGAGCCGTTCGCTGCCTGATAGGGATTCGCAAGTACCGACGATACAGGCGCGACAAAACCGGTGGAAGTACCGCCTGTGCCTCCTCCGCCGTCACCGCCGGTGCCTGTGCCGCCGCCGGAGGAGCCGTCATACACATAAACAACGCCGTTATCGGTGCTGTAATACGGATCTCCCCCATCAGCCTGCCACTTTACCAAAACGGAATAGTAATGCGGTTCATACACGATCGAACCGTCGCCGCCCATAGAATAGGCGAGCGGTAGAGTGGTGTTTGATGAATCAACCCATGTCAAAGTTGCAAACAGATCGGCATAATCGAGCGAGCCGTTCGAGAAGTGGGTCGGATCCTTTTCATAATTGGTAAGGATATCCAGCCATGCGGAGCGCGTCATACCTACCGGGACAACATTATAAAGAGATTTTCCCTTCTCCGCAGGATTCTCAAAGTAATAGATGAAGCAGTAGGAAATCGCGCCGTATTCGCTCGGCAGAGAAGTTCCGCCCGCGTAAGCGTTGTTGGAAAATTCCATTCCCACACTGTCTTTCAGGTCATAGTAAAACTTCACCCCGGAATCGGAAGTGCTGTTCCACGGCGCGGTCGTCACAGATTGCATACTGACCGAGCCGCCGCCGCTCATCACCATCTGATAGGCGTTTGCCGTCAGCGAAGCGATCGGCGCGACAAATACCGTCGACGCAAGTCCCTTTTTGCCGGTATTTATCTCGATGCTTTTCGTGCCTGACGGAGCTTCTGTGTTGCCGGGCGCAACCTCCAAGCTGCCGCTGTCATAAGCGGACGGCGCATCGGTTTCGGTTTTGGTTTCATGGCCGTCCGAAGAAATCTGCATGCCGTCATCGGTTGCGGCAACAGGATCCGTATCGGCAAACGCCGTGAAGGGTATTGTTGTACACAGCAATGCCAGGCATAGAATCATGCTGACCGTACGAACCCGTATTTTTCGCCATTTTGTCATGTTCCCATCTCCTTATTGCTTAAATCATTTTCGCAATCATTTTTTTCAAACGAACGAGATCCGCTACATCTGTTTTTCCGTCTTGGTTGATATCCGCCATCAGGTTTGAAGAATCACCCATCAGCAGCATTCGACGAAGAAGGACAAGGTCATCGGCGTCGGGTGCTCCGTCTCCGTCAAAATCACCGTAACACGGTGTGGTGACAGGGGCGGCCGGATCATAAACGGCGGTCACATTGCAAATCCTATCTCCGCCGGCCGTTTCGACCGTGTCAGCCGCTTCAGGATTCAGAACCGAAATGCTATCCTCCTCGAAATATTGATCATTTTCAAAAACGGTGACAATCACTTTATACTCGATATTTTCTTCGATGACCCTTGCGAGAAATTCATCAATATTGCCCGATGCAATCCACCATGTGTCGGTGGATCGGGTATAGCTGGCACCCGTTTCGTACACGTTATTCTTATAGATCGTCATGAGAAACTCAACAGGGTTTCCGTCTATCAGCGCATCAAATTCCGACAGAAAATCTCGGTAGGCTTTCCCGATCGCAATCGTTCCCAGTGTAAACTGCACCGTCGATTCGGTTCTCGGTGTAAATTTCAAAACAACTTGGCCGAAACTTTGATTTACATAACTGATTTCAATTTCAGACGCCAGTGCATTCAAGGTCTTGATCACGGTGTTTTCATCGAAATAATACCCGCTGTTCGGATGCACCTTGACCTGCGCGTAATAGACGTGTCCGGCTTCCATGACGGTATCTGACGGGATATAGTTCGTATAGTTTAATTCGTCAATATACCACTCTGCGTCACTCTCCAGCGTGCCGTATTTCTGATCGACATCACAGATCGCAAGGGAAGGAAGCCGGTCGCCGATTCTGGGGATTCCTCCGGTAAGGCGAATGTAGGGAGCATAACTTTTTCCGTTGCTGACCGACTCCTGATACCCGCACACGGTGCATTCTCTGACATCGTTACCGCCGTGCTGCACCCAACTCCCAAGCGTATGCACGCCCCGGATGAGCTCGGCGCCGCAGACGGAGCAGACGCGGTAGTGGTTTTCCGCATCGTATGTATAGCCGTTCGTATTATTGGCGTGGGTACACCCCAGGTACTGCGCGTCGGTCAAAACCGATCCGGAAAGAGAATCGGCGGAGAGATTTGTGATCGGATAATCTTTTCCCATGACCTTGACGACGGTTGCCGAAGTAAAGGTGTAGGGATCCTGCGTCGTGACAGTGACGCGCGCACGATATTCGCCGGGCGTTGCCGTACCGGTGTAGACCGAGCCGTCCTTATACCACACGGTCGAAACTGTCACGCCCGCGATCGGGGAATTTAGTGGAGATGCCGCCGAAAGGTCAACTCCGTCGGAGAGGCTGCCGCGAACCGGAACCGATGTAATCTTTGAAGGGAGCACATCGAGCGGCACGATATATCCCGTCAGCACGCCGCCGTTCACGGTGATATCGGTCACCGTTTTCCCGCCGACGGTCACACTGTTTTCGGCGTCCGCTCGGTAATACTGCTTCGGCGCTATCTGCACCTTCAGGCGGTAGCTGCCGCCGCGGTAAAAGGTGCTGCGCTCCGACATGGGCACGTAACGCGTGCCGCCGGAGCTTCTTTCCTCAAAGGTCAAAGTCGCGGTAAGGGAATCCTGTTCGACGATCCGATTGGTCGGATTTTTGCCGTGCTCGGGCCATTCGATCCCCGTCTGGCTGTCGGGCAGCGCAACATTGCCCAAGCGTTCATACCGGCAATCGAGCTCAAACACGTCGTTGCTCTCGCTGTAAAGAAGAACATCGCCGCATCGCCAGTATTCAT
Organism: Clostridia bacterium; assembly: GCA_017524165.1. Lineage (GTDB taxonomy): Bacteria > Bacillota > Clostridia > Oscillospirales > Acutalibacteraceae > UBA737. The sequence goes on from JAFWUH010000032.1 coordinate 16,679, forward strand.
CGGCGCACGCCGTAATGCGATAGGTCGCATCGTGCTCCATGCCGCCGCTGATGGCGCGAGCAAGGTCGTAAAGATCAAGACGGTTGCCTGTCGTCAGATAACCGCCGTTGTAAACCGGCGTTCCGTATTCAAAGATCACGTTCTCCCATCCGGAACCGCTTTTCTTGGCGACCTTCCAATAGTAAGTCAGCACTCTCAGCGATTCGGGAAGTTCCCCGAAGCTGTCGGAAAAATACCCGGCGCCGTCATTGATCAGTTCAAAATGATCCGTCGGGCAGTAAGTAAGACCGGCTGTCGAGCCGTCCTCTCTTTCAATCTTCGAAACGCCGTTTCCGTAAGGCTCGGCGGTAACGGTCACGCCGGTGCCGACCGTGCCGAGATTTTCAAAGGTATTGCTCTGGGAAGATGTGAAATCGGCGGAGAATGCATACACTTCATCATTCACTTTGATACGGCAGCGATCCGCTTTCGCATGGCAAAATGCACGCAGGGGCAGCCCGATTCTGCCGCAGTCCACATTGACGTAATACGCGGTGCCGTTTGTCTTATCCACGGTGATCCGGTTATCGTACTGCGCGTTGAAAGTGCCCGCATAGACATAGGCGTTCGCACCCCACGCCACATAAAAAACGTCGGCGTTGCTCTTGCCGTAAAACGCTCCGTCGTTTATGATCGCGACAGCGCCGCCCAAAAGCCGGACAGCAGAGCACACGATGTCCTTTTCTCCGTTATCGTCGATAGTGAAGCCGCGTCCGTAATACTCGCCGCCGTTTGCAACAAAGCGTCCGCCGTCCCTTACGACGACAGCACAGCCCGGCGTGATCGAATTGACCGTGCCTGCGCTTGTGCTGCCGCCGGTATTGTATTTTTTCGTGTATGTATAGTATTCACTCTCGTAATGTCCCGCAGTAACCTCGCCGCCGTTCACGGTCAGGGTCCCCTGCACGTTGAACACCGTCAGCGCACGGTCGAGAATGATCCCCGTCTGCTCGTTCATTTCCCCCATACTCGGGATACGTCTGTCAAAGATGATCTCACCGCCGCCCCTGCTGTCCTCCACGGTGAGGTGGCTTGCGCGGTTGATCATAAACATGGTGTAGGTTTCATGCCAGTCGCCGAAACCAAGCTTTTCTTTGATCGTGTATCCGTTTAGGTCGAATCGGATATTTCCGTTTACCGAATAATTTCCGATACAGTTTTCAACGTTGTCCATAAGGCGGATGTATACCGTAGATGATCCGCTTTGATTGAAAAGTCTCCCGACATCTTCGGCGTTTGTCAGCAGATAGGGACTTGCCTCGGTACCGCGCCCCTCCATCGTTTCGACTCTCACGTCGATACCGGTCCCGCTCGAACCGAGGTTCAGAAACGCCGCCCCATCACTTGCGGAATAATCGGTAAAATCATAGTAATGCTCCGTCGAATCCACATAGATATGCGTGTAATCCTTTTTTTCGTGATTGAATGCGTACAGCGGTATCCCGATCCTGCCGCAGTCCACATTCACATATTCGGCTACGCCGTTTGTCTTATCCACGGTGATCCGGTTATCATATCTTGCGAAGAAATTGCCCGCAAACACCCGAATCGTGGCGCAGGGATCCACTGAAAACACGTCGGCACAGCTCTTGCCGTAAAAATCTCCGGCGTTGATATCCGCCACGGCGCCTGCGTACAGCTTGAGTGCCGCGCACGCCTCTTCCTTGTCGCCGTTATCGTCAATGGTGAAACCGCGTCCGTAATACTCGCCGCCGTTTGAAACAAAACGCCCGCCGTCCTTTACCACGACCGCGTTACCGGGCGTAATAGAGTTGACATTTCCCGGAGACGGACTGCTGTCCGCATAGATATAACCGTCGGTATAGGTATAATACTCGCTCTCGTAATGTCCCGCCGTGATTTCACCCGCGTTGACGGTCAAAACGCCGTATACATCAAACACCGTCAACGGGCGGTTGAGGAAAATGTCTGAATACGCATTCGTTTCGCCCATGGCGGGAATAAATCTGTCGTGGATGATCTCGCCGCCTCCGACCGAATCGTTCAGTGTCAGCGACGCTCCCGCCTCGATGACAAACAGGCTGCGATTCTCGCTTGCGTCGTTGAAAAACAGCTTTGATCGGATCGTATGTCCATTCAGATCGACGGTCTTATATCCCTTCACACTGATCGGACCAAATGCATAGTACTGCTCTCCCTCTATATCTGCCCCGATCTGAATAAAGACCCTTTCTCCTTCTTCTTCGGTCAGAGCGTCGATCAGTTCTCTTTGGCTTGTTACGGTAACATATTTCGGTCTCGATCCCGTTCCGTCATCTCGTTCCGAAGCGGAAGCAGTCATTCCGACGGAATGGATCGGCATAATGAGCAATAAGCACAGCAAAAGACTTAAGGATTTTTTCAACACGGCATTCTCCTCCCAATATCATCAAAATGGTATAGTACCCCTATCCCCAATTATTCATTTTAATTATAATGTCTTATTCTCCGTTGCACATCAGCCAAAAGGATGATATTTGCCCTGTTTCCGAAAGAAAAAGGACGCACATGCCGTGCGTCCGATCTCGTCAGTTATTCTGTTGTTGTCATTCCGGCTTGTTTTTGATCACGATTCCAAGCCCACGCGCTTCAGCTACCAGTTCGGTGCGCGTTTTGAAGCCGGTTTTCTCCATCAGGTGCTGTATGTGGCTTTTCACCGTTGCGACAGAGATAAACAGTCGCTTTGCGATCTCGGCGTTGGTGTCGCCGGTCGTCAGTTCTTTGAGCACGTCGAGCTCCCGATCGGTAAATTCGTGATTGGTGGCGTTGCCGATGCGTATCAGCGGCGTTTCGTCCGGAAAAATCCGCTCGCCCGCCATGGTGCGCTCCATAACGTCGAGAATGCCCGACTTCTGTCCGTCCTTATACCAGAAGGAATCGACCCCGATCTCCTTTGCACGCGAAATCCAGGAATACTCTGGCATGGAGGTGACGATGATGATCTTAATCTGCGGAAATTGCTTTTTTATCTCTTCCGCCGCGTCCAGTCCGCTTCGGTCAAGTTCGGTCATCACATCCATCAAGATCATATCTACCTTACCCGCTTTACAGACCGACAACGCCGCCGAAGCGCTCGATATCGAAAGAAGATGGTGAAATTGCTCGCTTGATTTGATATAGATTTCAAAAAGCTTGCGCGGGATATCCTGATCTTCCACAATCAGTACGTTTACCGCCACGTCCTCACCTCCTTTTTCATTTCCGCTTTCCATTATACGCCCCGGGAACCGTATTTGCATCAGCCGCTTGGCTGATTTTTCAGGCGTTCTTCGGAAAGCGGAGAATAAGCGTGAACTCTTCTCCGATGTCGCTTGACAGCGTCGCGCCCTGCTTTCCCGCAAGGACGGAAAGATTGTAAAGCCCGCCGGCGAATTTAATTTCGTCAATCGGGAGTTTTCCGTCGTTCGTAAAGGCGCAACAAATCTCCTTATCCGTCTCGGCAAAGGAGATCTCCATCCGTTTTGCGTCCGCGTGCTTTGCGGCGTTGGCGATCGCTTCTTTGGCCGCGGTGAAGAACAGACCTTTCTGTTCAACATCAAGCGTTTCGGGCAGGTCGCTCTTCCAAACGAGCCGGATCTTCAACGCGTCAGCGAGTTTTTCGATACCGCTCACCGCTTTCGGTTCGTTTGAACGATCTGCTTCCATACATAAAAGGAGCGCGTTTTGCTCCCACAGCGTGAAGATCCGATCCATCGTCGCCGCATCTTCTTTTTCCGCCGCCACGGTGGAAAGCATGAGTCGGTTCATTTCGTCGTGAATGTTGACCTTCGCGCGTAAGACCTCCTGCTTGCGAACGGTATCGTCAATGCCAAGGTTATATTCCTTCAGCTCCGCGTTAAGCCGGGATAATGCTTCTTTATCTTTTTGAAGTGCCTCGGTTTTGGCGTATTCGGCGGTGACGTCCGAAGCGGTCATTTCGTGCAGTCGCTCGCCGTCGAGCAAAAGTTCCCGGCGGGCAAAGCGCCACCGGTGACCGTTTAACATCAGAATAGAGTCTCCCACAGCGTCATATAACCGATTGCCGTTTTGCAGAATGCTGCCCGTTGCGGCGACGCACAGCCGATTCATACAGACATTTGAAAACAGCACTCTTCCGTCATCGCCGAAGCAGCAGACCCCGCAGGGGATCTGATCAAGACAAAGCTTTATAGCGTCCGGCGTAATGCTCCGTTTTCCGTAGCGGATAACGGCGGTCAGATTGACAAGTGCCGCCGATGTGATGACGAAAAGGGTCAGAAGCAGTCCAATCCACGGAAAACCGCCAAGCTTCCGGCTGATGTCGGCAGCGGCGTCGGTATCGCCAAAAAGGTGGATATCGAACAACACCTGCCAAAGGAAATAACTGCAGCCAAACGGAAGCAGAGCGAATGCGGCAAAGCGGAGGCGTTTTTGCTTAACCGAGCGGATAATGCTGAAAATACCGATCAAGCAGAGAATAAGCGTCCACAGTGAGAAAAGAGATCTTGTCAGTTCCGAAAGATGAAAGAGAGACGTCATATGCTTCGCCCCCTTTCCGGTAAAGTAAAACTGATATACATCACGCCGTCCTCACGGACGCACGCTGTTTTGACTCCGGCATTTGATAAAGCTTTGAACTCCTCTTCGGAAAGTAAAGTCCGAAGGTTCTCCATCGTCAGTTTGCATACTGCGGCAGTATCGTCCGACAGGTTGATAAATATACCGCTGATATAGGAAATGTTTTCGGTAAGAAGCGACCCGAACGCCTCAAATACGGCAAGAGCCGCTTCGGCGCTCACTTTTACGGACGCCGTGCTGTATAGCTCGCCGGGTATGCCGGAAAAATTCAGATAGCGAAGTACTTCTGAAAAGGAAAGGGCGACCTCTCCCGTTTCTATCGTTTTATTCTCATACGAAAGGAGCATCAGGTTTGCGAAGCGCTTGATGTAAGAGGCGAAAAGCGTAATGCGTTTGCGGCATTCTTCTTTGACCGCCTTCTCTTTCGATAAGCGCGCCTCCTTTGCCAAAGCGGAAATCGCCTGAGACTGTCTGCGGGTGAGTTTCGCGATCGCATCGTAAACGGCAGTGCGCTGTTCGATCTTTGACCGCTTTTCTTTTAATTCGTTTTGCAGACGGATGAGTTCTGTTTCTTCCGCCAGTTTTTCCTTTGCTTCTGTAAGCTCCTCGTTCAAGCGGTCAAGATCGGATAAATCGTCCTGCCAGAAGCCGAATCCGCCCGGTAGCTCCATTTTGTGCATAACGGTATGCTCGCCGATCCTCGCGCCGTCCGGGGACGCGAACTGTTCCGCCGTCAAAGGAACGGTCATGCGGGACGAATATACCGGCACGCCCTTACGGTCCGTGATCTGCGCGGCAATGGAAAAGGTCTCAAACAACTTCCCATATCTCATATTGGTCGGGATCAAACCGAGCCAAATGCAGCATTCAAGCACCCCCGCCGCCATAAAAATCAGCGCCTCCGGAAATTCAACGAGATTCGTGCCGTTTATCTTCGGCATTTTTCCGGTCATCAAAAGGATGCTCATCACGATGCCGACGGAAAAAGGGATCACCATCAGCCATGCGTACTTTTTTGCGTTGTCTACGCGGCATTTGACGACCAGAACGAGGATCGCCGCCAAATAAAGACCGTACTGCCACGCCGTGACGACATAAAATAAGTGGGCATGTGAATAATCGCCGTTCCAGTTTTCAAAGCCAGGGTTGAAACGGAAAACAAGCCCATGCAGATCGTTTGTCAAAACGGTAAGGATCAGGAGGACGGTGACGGCGCCTACCCAGTACCATCTTTTCGGAATGCGTGAATCGACGCCCGGAAAAATCAAAAGTGAAATATAGAAGAGAAACATCGGGAGAAGCAGCATCGGCGCGTAATAGAGATACCACGCGTGACGCGCGAGGACGTCGACCCCTGCAAAAACACTGTATTTGATGCCGCGAAGCAGAAGCAGGAGAAACGCCATCCACGAAAGCGATTTCATCATAAACGGCAGGGCGCCGGAGCCGGACACACGGTATTGATAGTACCGGATCAAACAGGCGGAAAGGATCAGAAGATAAATCGTGGAAACGTTGCGCGTCGGAAACGTGTCGGGAATGATATTCGCGCAGGGAATGATATTGATCGCAAGCAGCAGAAAATAGATTGCCAGCCGCCCCAGCGTCTTTCTGACCACGTTCATTTTCGCTTTCCCCCTTTCGCGATATTGATATAGACTATCTTGCCGTCCGGTATCCGGTTTTATTGAAACCTATACGCTCTTCATCTTAACGCCTATAAACTTCAAGTGAAAATGCAGAACTTTTAATACTGTAAGCAAATCGTAACTATACCCTTTAAATGAAAAAACAAAAATTTCAGCAGAAAATACAGTGACTATTATCTCCGTTTTAATATAAGAAGATAAGTTTCTTCTATAACCAAAATCATTAAAAATATACTATATTATCAATTTTCAGCAATTATAACATGATTTTACAATATTTTCAATGTGTCGAATTGGCGATCTCAATTATATAAAACAAATTTATTCAAATCTCTTAAATAAATCCTTACAGATTACTAAACCTATGCTTTAATAAACCAAAAAACAGGAGAAGTTTATGGAATACAAGAAAAGAATTGTTGATGATTTATTGTATCTCAAATTGGAATCTTTCGGTGCTACACTTCGCACATTTCTAACAATTATAATTCTTTGATATAATAATTGCACAATAAATTCAATGGAGAGTAATTGTATGGAAAAATATATTCACGTATTTCCTACCGCAAGCCATATACCGTAATATCCGCATTGAGCCGTCTTTTCACTAACTGACCTTGAATCAAACACAATATACTCTGATGTATCCCCTTTTGCTCGGGCAGCGGTATATCTGAATCCCGATTCAAGAGCCGTAAATTTGATAAAATATGTATATCCAGGGAGCAGTATATCATTTTTATTTGAGCCGTTTTTCTTCTCCATTAGCTTCTATGTCAAGACCTGGATTTCTAACAAAAGAAGGCGGCATCCTTCATAGTTGCCGAATTTTTTGCAGATGTTTCCACCTAATGCATATAATATCGGATCGGTCGGGAATATGTTTCTTGCTTTTTTTCAGGTAATCATAATGCTTGCAACCGAGAATTCCTATGTCTTTTAAGTTATCTTTCATAATGCAAATACCTCCCTTGCGGTATCATCATACTACAAGGGAGGTGTAAGTAAAATGTGCAATCTGCGCAAAAGCACCGCTTTGATTTTTCAAAGCGGTGCTTTTGTAATCGGTATCAGAGCAGAACTTTTACGGCAAAGCCGCCTTTGAAGAAGTAGGTGTTCGCCTGATACTGCTTTGGTGGAGGCGAGGGGAATTGAACCCCTGTCCAAAAACCGATTCCAAACAGCATCTCCGAGCGCAGACATTCCTTTAAAATTCCCTTGCGCAGTTGCCGAATGTCAAGCCAAAGCGTTCGGTAGTTCCCCCGTCATGACAGGGGCAGGAACAAACCCCTGTTCACGTTCACCGCTTCATGACGCCCTTACCGAGTCGCGGTACTCTCGGTGCGGACGAGCAGCATTAAGCTGCTAAGGCAACTTGATTGTTGTCAGTTAATTTTAAGTTGCGGATTTTAAAGCGGTTCCGCACCGCTGCTCGCTTCTGTTTGTTCACGATCCCTGTCGAAACCTTTACGCCCCCTTGTTCGTTAACGGTTTTGCTCTTTTAAAGCACGGTCAATAGCACGGTCAGCATCACGCTTTGCGGCGGCTGCGCGTTTGTCGTGCAATTGTTTACCGCGGCAAAGTCCTACCTGCACTTTAACGAGAGATCCCTTGAAATATAAGGAAAGGGGAACGAGCGTCAGTCCGTCCTGCTTGACGGTACCGAGCAGTCGCATGATCTCGCGTTTGTGCAGCAGCAGTTTTCGATCGCGCATAGGCTGTCGATTAAAAATATTGCCATGCTCATACGGGCTGATGTGCATTTGCTTTAAAATCATTTCGCCGTGATCAATACTGCACCAGGCATCTTTCAGATTCACACCGCCTTGGCGGATGGATTTTACCTCGGTGCCGAAAAGTTCGATTCCGGCTTCCAAGCTTTCCAAAACAAAATATTCGTGAAAGGCTTTTTTGTTGGTTGTAATTGTTTTCGTGTTTTCCACCGAAATCACCCCTTTCTGACCGTGAAAAAAGTATAGCATATTTTTTGACGGCGGTCAAGGGAAGAAAAAGAAGAAAAAAGCAGCTTTTTGACGAAATTGTCTTTACAATATTTTTGAAATCATGTATAATTATTGGGTTAGAATAATTCGTGGAAGGAGGATGAACAATGCGAAAAGTTTTCAAGTTAAAAAGCAATGCAATACTGCTTTCCATCGTGTTGATCTTGACGATTGCGCTTTCCGGCTCGATTTATATAACGGTACAGAAGAATCGGGATTTGAGCCGCGCACAGTCGGAAACAAAATCGGTCAGCAAATCTTTAGAAGAAACCAAAAGTCAGTTGGATGCCGTTCAGGGGCAACTGGAGCAAGAACAACAAACCAACGGAGAATTGCAGTCACAGTTGCAACAACGCGAATCGGAAAAACAACAATTGGAACAGCAAGTTGCGGGCTTGCAGCAGCAAATTACGCAGTTAAGGGCACAAAAAGCTGCTGCAAAACCCACACCTGCCGCTTCAACCGCTAAACAGACCGAGATCCCGACCGGTTCCAATCGCATTTGTTATCTTACCTTTGACGACGGTCCTTCCGAAAACACTTTGCAAATTTTAGATATTTTGGCACGCTATCAAGTCAAAGCCACCTTTTTCGTGATCAACACCGATAAGATCGGGTATGTTCAGCGAATTGCTGCTGAGGGGCATACCGTCGGACTTCATTCTGCTTCACATAATTATGCCGCCATTTATGCTTCTGATGAAAATTTTCTGTGGGATTTGCAGAAGATTTCCGGTATTGTGGAAGAATTGACGGGGATTCAGAGCCGCGTCATGCGGTTTCCGGGCGGCGGCAGTAATGTTACCAGCAAAAAATACTGTGCCGGCATTATGAGCAGGTTGACCGCTGAAGTAGAGGCAAGAGGATACACCTATTTTGACTGGAATGTCAGTTCCGGGGATGCAACCGGAGTCAATTATACGCCGCAACAGCTGTGTCAAAATGTGCTGAACGGAGCGAAAGGCAAATCTTCGATTTGTGTTTTGATGCATGACGCTGCGGCAAAGCGGAACACGGTACAGGCGTTACCCTTAATAATCGAGGGATTAGCGGCACAGGGATTTTCCTTTGCGGCGTTAACGCCGGGAAGCTACGGATTTCATCATGCTGTCAACAATTGAAGCGCACAGCGTTTTGATTTGTGTGTTACGCATGATGCCGAATAAAAAAGCAGGGGAATTAAGCCATGCAAATTCAAATCATAAACGGGACGGTCGACCTTTCGGGGGAAACCGTTCTTTCTGCTATAGATTTTGAAATTACGACCGGCGGCAGGGTTGGCGTGGTCGGGCGCAACGGTTGCGGCAAGACGACCCTGTTGCGGGTCCTTTCGGGTGAGCTGGCGCTTTCAAGCGGAGAAAAAATCGTTGCCGGCAAGCCGACGGTGGGTATTTTGCGGCAGATCACTTTTCAGGATGATCGACGAACCTTAGTGGAAGAATTGCGCGGCGCCTATCGGGAATTGATTGCACAGAAAGAGGAATTAGAACAACTGCAATCGGCGATGGAAACTGCCGAAGACGGAGAGCTGATTGCGCGGTATACGGCGCTTTTGGAACGGTTTACCCGGGACGGCGGATTTTATTTTTAAAAAGAATATGAGGCGGCGATCAAGCATTTCGGTTTTTCGGAGGAAGAAAAAAACCGCCCGTTGAGTGAGTTTTCGGGCGGTCAGCGCACCAAAATTGCCTTTTTGAAGCTATTGCTTTCTAAACCGGATCTGCTTTTGCTGGACGAACCGACCAATCATTTGGATTTAGATGCCGTGGCATGGTTGGAGTCTTATTTGCAAAGCTATCCCCATGCGGTTGTGATCGTCTCGCACGACCGAATGTTTTTAGACCGTACGGTAACGACGGTTTACGAAATTGAGCACGGTAAAACCGAGCGTTATGCGGGGAATTACAGTCAGTTTACCGCGCAGAAAAAAATTCGCCGGGAACAGCAGGCAAAGCTATACGAAGCACAACAAAAGGAAATCGCGCGGCTGAATGAAGTCATTACGCGGTTTCAATATAAAGCGACTAAGGCCGCCATGGCGCAGTCCAAACGCAAACAGTTAGAGCGTATGGAATTGATCGAAGCGCCTGAGCGGGAAGATTTACGCACCTTTCACATGGATATTGCTCCGGCGGCGCAAAGCGCTACCGATGTTTTATTTGTTCAGGACTTGACCGTGGGTTATGACCGTCCGTTGATCACGCTTTCTTTGGATGTCAAACGCGGACAGCGGGTGGGCATTATCGGCGGCAACGGACTTGGTAAATCTACCTTTTTGAAAACGCTGACGCGATCGGTTGCGCCCTTGGGCGGTAATTTTTACTGGGGACAGGGCGTGACGGTCGGTTATTTTGATCAGCAAATGGCACAGTATCGCGGGCGGGAATCGGTATTAGACAACTACCGTGTCGCTTATCCTGCGGATACGGATTTTGAAGCGCGGCGTGCGCTCGGCGCCTTTCAGTTCAGCGGGGAAGATGTTTTTAAAACTTTAGATATGCTTTCCGGCGGAGAGCGGGTTCGGCTGGCTTTGTGCAAATTGTTGCGGAAAAGACCGAATGTTTTGATATTGGACGAGCCGACCAATCACATGGATATTGTCGGCAAAGAGACGCTCGAATCGTTGCTGTCAGGGTATGCAGGAACCTTGATTTTTGTCTCGCATGACCGATATTTTGTCAACCGCCTGGCAGAACGGTTGGTTGTTTTTTCGGCGGACGGCGCCAAGACCTACGAGTTCGGCTACGCCTCCTATTTGGAACAGCAAACCGCGCCGGAAACGCCTCGGCAGGAAGCGCCGAAATCGACGGTGAAAAAAAGTTACACCACACCGGGCAAGGAACGCGCCAAAAAGGAACGCGCATTGAAAAAATCCGAAGAAAAGGTTGCGCTGTTGGAGGAATTGATCGGCGGCTTGCAGGAGGAAATCAATGATCCTGAAAATGTGAGTGATTATCTCAAGCTTTCCGCTTTAGAGGAAGAACTGCATCGGGCGGAGGAAGACCTTTCGGTGGCGATGTCTGTTTGGGAAGCGGCGGCGAAAGCGCTGGAAGAAGCGGAATGAGAACGGAGGATTTTTAGGTGAATGCTGTTGAAAAAACCGTAGAGCTTTTAATGATGCGGGGCTGGAAAATCTCCTTGGCGGAATCCTGCACCGGGGGATTGGCGACGGCACGGTTGGTGGATGTGCCGAATGCATCGCGGATATTGGACGCCGCGGTGGTGACCTATGCCAACGAGCAAAAAGAGCGTTATTTAGGTGTGCGACCGCAAACGATCGCACAGTACGGTGTCGTCAGCGAACCGGTTGTGCGTGAAATGGCGGAGGGCGTTGCCGCTCGAAACGGAGCACAGGTCGGCATCGGCATTTCGGGTGTTGCCGGTCCGGGAGGCGGTACGACGGAAAAACCGGTCGGTACCGTCTGTTTCGGCTTTTTTGTGAACGGCGAAACTAAAACCTTGACCCGTCGGTTTGGGAATATCGGACGAAATGCCGTTCGCTGTAAAAGCGTGGATTTTGTCTTTGAACAATTAGTTGAAATGTTGGAAAATCAAGCATGAAAGCGGTAATTTATCGACCGTTGTTTTGGATGGCAATCATCGGCATTGCGGCGATTGCCGTGTTCTCGGTTTTCCCGTCTCTTTTTGTAATTTTTGCCATCATAGTAATTACTGTTATTGTCATTTTGCTTTGGACGCCACCTTTTCGTGCGGTGCGGGCGGAATGGTTAATAGCAGTTTTCTTGCTTTTAGGGATATTGTTTCGTGCCGGGCAGAGCTTTCAAACTCTGCAAATGCGGGAACAGGTAGAGGGAAAAACACTTTCGGTGCGGTTAACGGTTGTTTCGTGTTTGGATGACGCCGATCGGTTATGGAAAGCATATTGCGTGGATGATTGCTTTTTCCGTTGCGGTGTGACCGTGAAACTCCTGGACGAGGAAAGCTCGTTGGCAGTCGGAGAGCGGATTTCGGCAAAGATTTGCTTCAGCTCTTTTCAAACCCGTGACGGATTTTCGTCCCTTTCAGATGATTTTTACGGCACGGCGACCTTGTTGAAAACAGAAAAGCGCTTTCGGTCGCTTTATCTGTTGACTTTGGCAGGAAAACTTCGCGCCGGATTAACCGAGGCAATTCGCTCAACTCTCCCGCCGGATGAAGCGGCAACCTTGTTAGGGTTAACGGTCGGCGACCGTTCGACAATGCCGTCTTTTTTGACGGAATCCGTTCGCCGGGCGGGTATTCCGCATCTTTTTGTGGTATCCGGACAGCACTTAATGATTTTAATCGGCGGATTACTACAGCTTTTGCAACGCATCTGTCATCGTCCGTTGCTGAATTATTTTTCGGTCATGGCGGCAATCGTGCTGTTTTGTGCGGTTTGCGGATTCAGTGATTCGGTCATGCGTTCCGGATGGATGTTTTTGATCGCACTTTCCGCGCCGCTCTTTTATCGGGAAAGTGATTCTTTGAACTGCTTGGGACTTGCCGTCATTATGATGTTGCTGCTCAATCCGCTTTGTGTCTTTCATCTTTCTTTCCGGTTGTCGGTATTGGCTACCGTTGGAATCATTGTTTTGTATCCGGCGTTGATGGATCTTGTTCGCAAACATCCGGCCACCCTTTTGCATAAAATTGCCGCTCAGCCGGTACTGACCCTAAGTGCAATGATCATGACAGCGCCGGTAGCCGTGGGAACCTTTGGGCAACTCTCCATCGTGGCGCCAATCACAAACCTTTTTGTGTCCTTTGCGGTCGGTTTTACGCTGATTTTTGCTTTCATCGGTGGTTTAGGGTGTATGCTGCCGGGGATTTCTTTCTTAGGGCGACCGTTTCTTTCGGTCGCGGGCATGTTGGCAAAGTACCTGAATGAAACGGCGCTGTTCTTTGGCAGAATACCCTTTGCCGCCGTCAGGGTGCCGCCTGCCTGCGCGTATTTTTTGTGGGTGTTGGCTTTTGCGATCATTTTGTTTTTTGCGCGTGCAAAAAAAACAGCAGAAAAAGACATCGCAAAATAATTAAAAACAAGAGTTCAGTCGGCTGTTTTAGCCTGCTGAACTCTTTTTTGTGAGTTATTTAATCGGCGGTTTTTTCTTTTATCCCTTACGGATGTCATTGATAATTTGTTGAATATGCGTAACTTGTTCGTTTGTACAGGACAAGACTATCTTTCTGGAAATGGACTTTCGTTTGCACAGCAAACGAAACCGGTCGGCAGGGGTGATGTGAATGCGGACGGAGAGTATTCCGCCGCGGATTTAGTTATCATTCGCGGACATTTATCAGCATCTGTCTTGATGGGCGGAGACAATCTCGGTGCCGCGGATCTGAACAATGACGGCAATGTCAATATCAAAGATTTGATCCGCTTGAAAAAGAAGTTTATAGCAGGATAATAAGCGTCGTTTGATTTGAAAAAGTCCAAAAACCGCAAACGGGTCATTTTATTACTTTTAACAAACCAAAGAGGCTGTGGCAAAACGAATTTTGTCACAGCCTCTGAATTATTTTGCAGACATGATTTTTACGGAAGGACGATGAAACAACGCAGAGGACATAGATTGGTCTTTTTCTTTTATAAAACTTGATATCTGTTTAAAAATATGTTAGAATACGAGCAAATGAGTACGGTGATTTAGCGCGATGAAGCGCGAAAAAACAAAATGCAAACAGGAGAAGTTAACCATGGAAAAGACAAACAAGCAAGTAAAAACATGGCGTTGTATTGCCATCGTCGCGCTTTGTGCACTCGTGACGGTCAGCGTTTTATACGCGCTCGGCGTAGGATGGAAGCAGGCAGAACTGCCCGCTGTTGACGGCAAGGAAATGCTTTCGCTCTGGACCGACAGCGCTTCGGCAAAAAAGCAACTGATCGAATATATGAACGCTGTCACGGACGAGCGTGGAAAAGATTATATACCCGTTGAAAATCGTATTGCGGTATTTGATCTGGACGGAACGCTCTTTTGTGAGACCGACCCGAATTATTTCGATTATACGCTTCTTGCGTACCGTGTGTTGGAGGATCCGGGCTATCGGGACAAGGCTTCGGACTTTGAACGCGAGGTAGCAAATAAGATCGTTGAGCAAAACAAGACCGGCGCTTCTTTCTCCGGACTGGAAGTCGATCACGGAAAAGCCGTGGCGTCCGCGTTTGCCGGTTTAACTGTGGGTGAATTCAACGATTATATACAGGAGTTCAAAAAATTGCCGATGCCCAGCTATAACGGTATGAATCGCGGGGATGGTTGGTACCAGCCGATGCTTCAGGTGGTTGAGTATTTGCAGGCAAATGATTTTACGGTATATGTTGTCAGCGGAACGGATCGTTTTATCGTCCGCGGGATCGTTGATCATTCACCGCTCAAAGTTCCCATGCGGCAGGTTATCGGTTCCGACGAAACCCTTGTTGCGCCGGATCAAGGCGATACCGACGGATTGCATTATGTATTCGACGATAACGACAAACTTGTCCTCGGCGGCGAATTTATCGTGAAGAACCTGAAAATGAACAAAGTCACGGTGATCCAACAGGAAATCGGCGTACAGCCTGTTTTGTCCTTCGGAAACAGCACCGGCGACGCGAGTATGGCGGAGTACGCTACCAGCAATAACCGGTACAAGAGTTTGGCTTTTATGCTCTGCTGTGACGATACGGATCGCGAAAACGGAAATGTTGAAAAAGCGGATAAAATGGTTCAACTCTGCAAAGAGTTCGATTGGGTGCCTGTTTCGATGAAGAATGACTGGACAACAATCTACGGCGACGGCGTGACGAAAAAATAAGCATACGGCAGGAATTACGAAAACAACAAAAATTGCAGACTTTATTCGGGCAATCGGTTTGTTTTTGCAAAAGTGCAAAAGGAATTGATCCCATCGGTGACGCAAGGAGGAATATCTGAAAACGAGAATTGCTCAGAGATTGCTATTGTTATTTTCGCTTTTGATGCTTTTGTTAAGAGGATGCGGCATATCACAGACGGGGAACAATACCAAAGGGGATGATGCTGTGAAACAAAAAGAAACATCGGAAAAAATAAAAATAGAAACTGTGAAAACAGCGTCTTTCTCCATGCACTGTTTTAAGTTTGGACATGGCAAAAAAACACTCGTGATACTTCCCGGACTCAGCGTACAAAGCGTTATGGGCTCAGCGGATGCGATCGCGGAAGCCTATGGAGAATTGACAGATGATTTTACGATCTATGTCTTTGATCAGCGAAAAGAATTGCCGAATATCTATACGGTGAGCGATATGGCAAAGGATACCGCAGAGGCATTTGAAGCGGCAGGACTTGATAAGGTGAATATCTTCGGTGCATCACTGGGCGGTATGACCGCCATGGAGATTGCAATCATGCATCCGAAACTGGTAGAGAAGTTGATTCTCGGTTCAACAACGGCCCGTATTACCGAGACAGAATACCAAACCATGGGAAATTGGGTCGAGTTGGCGAAGGAAAAGGATGTAAATGCGCTTTATTTGGCGTTTGGAGAGGCCGTCTATCCGCCGGATGTGTTTGCACAGTTGCGCGAGCTTTTGCTTGAAACCGCAAAAACGATTACCGAGGAGGATTTGGATCGTTTTGTCATCCTTGCTCAAAGCATGAAGAATTTTGATATCACGCAGGATTTAGAAAAGATTTCTTGTCCTGTGTTGGCAATCGGGGATAGAACGGATCATGTTCTCGGAGCAGAGGCGTCAAAACTAATGGAAGAATACTTAAACGGACGGTCAGATTTCGAGCTGTATATGTATGACGGTTACGGACACGCGGTGTATGACACCGCGCCGGATTTTAAAGAGCGCATGGTGCAGTTCCTTTTGCAGGACGCAAAGGACTGATTGGTATCATAAAATTGTTGAAAAGCAACAGCACAAGCGGCGGGAGTAATCCTGCCGCTTGTGCTGTAAGAAGATGTTTTGTTCCGGTACGATGGCATTCCGAAACGGTTATCTGAAAAAATGTTGTTTTTGATATGGATCCTTGCACTTAGCGAGCAAAGCGTTTGCTCGCTAAGACATTAAATAGATTCCAAGAGAAAACGTTCACGAAAGAAGCATTCAATTAATGCCAAGTCTTGACAAGAAATATACCTCGTGATATGATGTATATCATAAAGGGAGGTATAGCATGGAAGGTCAATTGAAACGCGGTCTGTTGGATATTTGTGTTCTTGCCGCAATCAAAAGCAAAGATTCCTACGGGTATAAGATGATAAAGGATATGAAGCCGTATATTGAATTATCCGAATCAACACTATACACCATACTGAAACGGTTGGAAAACGCCGGTATGCTGACGGTGCGGATCACCGAGCATGACGGCAGACTTCGTAAATACTATCACATCACCGAAGCCGGACTGCGGCGTATTGAGGATTTTAAGGCCGAATGGAAAGAGGTTATATCCATCTATCAATATGTGATGAAGGAGGATTGTCATGAATAAAGAAGAATTTTTGACCGAATTACAAAACGGCTTGTCGGGATTGCCGCAGGAGGACATCGCCGAACGATTGTCATTTTACAGCGAAATGATCGACGACCGTATCGAAGAGGGATATAGTGAAAGTGAAGCGGTCGCCGGGATCGGTTCTGTTGATCAAATTGTTTCGCAGACGGTAGCAGAGGTGCCGTTTGCAAAGCTTGTCAAAGAAAAAATAACACCAAAGCGTCAACCGCAGGCGTGGGAAATTGTCCTGATTGTTTTAGGATTCCCGTTGTGGTTTCCGCTTTTGATCGCCGCCGGGGCGGTTTTGCTTTCATTCTATCTTGTTATTTGGTCGTTGATCCTTTCGCTGTGGGCTGTCGAGGTTTCGCTTTGGGCGTCGGCACTCGGCGGAGCGGTCGCCGGCGTTGTCTATTTTGTTCACGGCGATGGTTTGCCGGGAATTGCCATGCTGGGAGCCGTTTTGTTCTGCGCCGGTCTTTCGATTTTTCTATTCTTCGGCTGTGCCGCGGCGTCAAAAGGCATTCTTTTTTTGACCAAAAAAGTGGCATGCTCTATGAAAACAAAATTGGTTAAAAAGGAGACTGCAAAATGAAAAAAGGTTTTATCATTACCGCCGTCCTCTTCATATTGGCGGGATTGGCGCTTTTTTCCTATGCGTTTGTCGGTGCCGGGGTTGACTTTTCCAAACTCAGTGCCGTAAAACATGAAACAAACACCTATACCGTGGCAGAAAACTTTGAAAAAATAGAAATTGACACGGATGAAACTGATGTGATATTGAAACCGTCCGAGAATGGAAAATTCAGCGTGGTTTGTGCGGAGCGGGAAAAAGTGCGGCACACGGTAACTGTGGAAAATGGCGTGCTGAAAATCGGTTGCATGGATAACCGCGCATGGTACGAGCATTTGACATTCTTTACCAAACCGTTATCTATGACGGTCTATTTGCCGGCAGATCATTATGAAACGCTGAAGATCCACAACAGTACGGGAGATATCCGTGTTCCGGCATCTTTTTCTTTTAGCGGGATCGACCTTCAAGTCAGCACCGGAGATATCGTTTGCGACGCCTCGGCAGAGAAAATCGTGCAACTGAAAACAAGTACAGGGAATGTTCGGTTAAGTGATGTCCGCGCGCAGCAGTTCAGTCTTTCGGTTTCAACCGGCAACATTCGTCTGAAAAATACGGTTGCCGCCGATTTATTAGACATTCACTCGTCGACGGGTGATGTGCGCTTGGATAACTGCGACGCAGGTCAAATCAAGGTCAAAACATCCACCGGCGATGTGACCGGGACATTGCAATCGGAAAAAATTTTTGTGACAAAGAGTTCTACCGGCTCGATTCGGGTGCCCCAAACGGTATCGGGCGGGAAATGTGAAATTATAACATCGACCGGGGATATAGAAATCAGCATTTCGGATACATTTTAATAATCAGGATGGAATAAGGTGAGGAGAATGGATAAAGTCGTTGTCGGCATGTCCGGAGGCGTAGACAGCGCAGTAGCCGCATATCTTTTAAAAAAAGCCGGGTATGAGGTTATTGGCGTTACGCTTCGTACATGGCGGGCTGATGACGGATCGGAAAGCCGTTGTTGTGATATTGACGATGCAAGAAGTATCGCCAATCAAATCGGTATCAAATATGTTCCTGTAAACTGTACCATGGATTTTCAGCAATATGTGGTAGAGCCGTTTACCAAAGAATATCTGCACGGAATGACGCCGAATCCGTGTGTTGAGTGTAACCGGTATGTTAAATGGGAAAAATTGCTTTATTATGCAAAAGTATTCGGCGCGAACCATATTGCAACCGGACACTATGCATCGGTAATCCAATTAGAGAATGGAAGATATACCGTAAAAACGGCAATGCATTCGGAAAAAGATCAGACCTATATGCTATATAAACTAACGCAAGATCAACTTGCCGCAACGCTGATGCCGCTTGGCAATCTTTCCAAGAGTGAAGTGCGGCGGATCGCAAAGGACGCCGGCCTGTCGGTCGCCGCCAAACCCGATTCGCAGGAAGTTTGTTTTGTAACCGACGGGAATTACGCGGACTATATTGAAAAAACAGCGCCATCGGATATGCCGGGGCAGGGTATGTTTGTGGATGCGTTGGGCAATATCCTCGGTAAGCACAAGGGCATTATTCATTATACCGTCGGTCAGCGTAAAGGTCTTGGGATTGCGCTCGGGTATCCCGTATATGTCAAGGAAATACATGCGGATAATAACGAAATAGTTTTAAGCGACGAACGATCGCTTTACCGCGACAGGATTTTATGCAAGGAACTTAATTTTATGAGCATTCCCGGACTGAAAAAGGGTGAAACGATATTCTGCACCGTCAAAATTCGTTATCAGCACAGCGGGCAGACGGCAATGATTGAACCGACGAGTCAAGACGGGGTAATAAAGGTTTCCTTTGATCAATCTGTCAGAGCCGCGGCACCCGGACAGTCCGCTGTGTTTTATGACGCGGAAGGTCGGGTAATCGGCGGCGGCATTATCGCAGAGGTTTTGCAGTAGTGTTGAAGAAGTAATGTTTGTTCAGGAGGAAAGCAAATGAAAAAACTTCGTTTTGGTGTCATCGGAGCAGGCGGTATTGCCGACCGCAGGACTATTCCGGGACTTTTACAGGCAAAAAACGCCGAACTGGCGGCTGTTATGGGACCGAATTTGGCAAGGACTGAAAAAATCAGGGAAAAATACGGAGCGAAACGCGCTTACGATCAGGAAGAAGCGCTTTTACAAGACCCTGAAGTGGATGCGGTCTATATCGCCACGCCGGTTGCCGAGCATGCCCGACAGGCAAAGTTGGCGGCCGATTACGGTAAACATATTTTGATGGAAAAGCCGCTTGCCATGACGGCGGCAGAAGCCGAGGAAACCGTGCGGTATTGTACAGAAAAAAAGGTTCAGATCGCCGCGGGACTGATGATGCGATTCGGGACGCAAGTGCAGAACATGAAAAAAGCCATTGCCGAAGGAAAAATCGGAACGGTGGTTTCTGGATACGCGCAGTTTTCGGTTTGGCTTCCCTTTGAGGAGGGAAACTGGCGGCAAATCAAAGCCAAAGCCGGCGGCGGTGCGATGATGGATTTGAGCGTGCACACGCTGGATTTGATGGAATACATCAGCGGTATGCGGGTGACGCAGGTCGCCTCTATGAACGAAAAGATTGCCTTCCCCGAAGAAAAATATGATGTAGAGGATTCCTCGACTATGTTGTTGCGAATGGAAAACGGCGCACAGTGTGTATTACAGTCCAATTTTAATATCCCCGACGAGGTTGCACGGTGGCGGGTGGAGTTCTTCGGCACAAAGGGTCGGTTGATGGGGGATACCGTGATCGGTCAAATGGATACGGGTACCGTCAATGCCGTTTTTTTGGAAAAGAACAACGGCTATTCCGCCGACCAAACGCATCACGATGAAAAGGGAATATCGTTATCAGGCGAATTCGGGAATTTGTATACGCGCGAGATCGAAAGCTTTGCCGATTCGGTGCTGAACGGTAAACCGCTTGTTGTGCCGGCTTCCGACGTCGTGCATCTGCAGAAAATCATGGAATATGCCTATCGCAGTTCAGCAGAAATGAAAGTCTTTCCGGTAACCGATGCTTAAACGGCGGCAAGCGCTGCGCATTTTGCAGATTTGTCAATGATGTGAGACTGAAATAGCAAAAGAAAAATCAAGAGACTGTTTTGCGATATGTTTTGTCGGAGAGAGGGGCGTATTCTGCGAGAAATAATTATTTGAAGCAGCAGATAAAAGAGAAAAAAAGAATTTGAATAATTTTCAAAAGAAAGATCCATACTATTACCGAAAGGTGATGGTATTATGACGTTAACACAAAAAGAACAATTACTGCTCAAAGACATGCAGGACGCGGAAAAGCTTTGTATCGAAAAGTACAAAACCGCCTCCGACGCCGCGCGCGACCCCCAACTGAAAAATCTGTTCAGCACGCTTTCCAACGCCGAAAGACAACACTTGTCTATTTTTGAAAAAATGGCGCAGGGCACGGTAGAACAGCCGCAGGCGGGCGGTTCACAATCCCAAACCTTTACCGCAACCTACGGCACAGAAGAAACCCCCGACAAGCAAAACGACAGCTTTCTGTGTACCGATCTGCTGACCGCGGAAAAACACGCCTCTCATCTTTATGACACCTGCATTTTTGAATTCACCGATGAAAACGCCCGCCGCGCGATCAATACGATCCAAGCGCAGGAACAGAACCACGGAAAAACCATCTACGATTATATGCAGACCAACAGCATGTACGGTTGACAAGGAACCAAAAAGCAACGGACCGCAACAAGTAAATTTTGTTGCGGTTCGTTGTTTTTTTGCTTTGTGAATAAATCCGATTGCAAATCCTCCGGTTTTATCTTATAATCAGGACAGAATCAATAGCAAGGGAGGATTTTCCGTGAAAAAAAGACGATTTGGGTTTATGTTGATTCTTGTTTTATTTCTTTCGATTCTACTGTCTGACGGCATAGCGAAAACAAATCTTTCCGCGAAAGCTTCGGAAGATATTTTATCTCATGTGCATAACGGCGTCGACTTTAAGCCGTGGACTAAAACAGATTGTATGCCAAACGAAGCCGGCAACTATTATCTTACAAACGATGTAACGCTTCTTTCAAAATGGGTTCCTTCCGCGGGTGAAACGAATCTTTGCCTGGACGGTCACCACATCAGAAGTATCAATTCAAACGAGAATGAGCCTGTCATTCATTTGGCAGAAGGTTGCTTTTCAACGCTTTCTCTCTATGATAAGGAAAACAACAGCGGTACCGTTTCGGGCGGTTGTTCCGGTGTTACTATAGATGCCGGAATCTTTATTATGAACGGCGGCACAATTTGTCACAATTATACGCTTCATGCCGGCGGCGGTGTTGTTGTTAACGCGAACGGTTCGTTTACGATGAACGGTGGAAAAATTACGGAAAACGCGGCGGGCGCCTACAGCGGCGGCGTTAATGTTTCCAGCGGCACCTTTAAAATCAGCGGCTCACCGATAATCAAAAACAACACGGTAGACAATCGGGAAAACAATCTGTATCTCCACAAAAATTTCCCGAAAATCGAGATCATTGATACGCTGAACCAAGACGCCCTGATCGGCGTTCATGCCGATGCGGCAAAAACCATTACTTCGGGACTGAACGGCAAAGGCAGTGCCGCAAACTTTTTCAGCGACCTTTCCGATTATCACATCGCAACAACCGACAACGGCGAAGCCTGTCTTCAAGAACGCATTCCGGGTGAATTTACCAACCTTGACAGCATCATTATTCCCGCGACGCCCGAACCCGAATCACAACATTCCGTCGCCACGGTCGAACAAGATAAAACAAATCCGCCAAACAGCGAAAAATCACCCGCAACAGGCGACGACCTTTCAACCGTTTTGTGTTTCCTGATTCTTGCAGGATTGGGGCTGTTTGCGTCTGTTGCGGGCAAAAAATGTAAAATGACTACAGAATAAATATATATTTTTTCACTTTTTTATTTCTTCGTCTGAATTCCGATTCCTCAAAAGCTTCCGGATTGCATCCCCGTCAGGCATGACGCATAACGCGCCTTTTTTGGTGGTAATCAGCGCAGAAGCGGCGCTTGCAAACCGCATCATTTTCGTTAGGCGTTCGCGATTCAAGTCCGAACCCCCGTTTTCGAGGATTCCGTTCAGCAGACAACCGCAGAAGGTATCGCCGGCGCCGGTGGTATCTACCGTATCCGTGCGGAGAAACGCTTCGGTGTGAACGGCGATATCCTGATAATAGGCGTCGCTGCCGTTCTTGCCGTCGGTCACAACGATCAGCGAAATCGCATATTGCGCCCGCAAGCGTTTGACGGCGGTTTGCAGGTCGCTCTCTTTGGTAAACCAACACAATTCATCCGCCGAGATTTTTAAAATATCACAATGGGTTAGTCCAAATGAAACGGCTTGAGCCAACACATCCTCATTCTGCCAAAGATTGAATCGGAGATTCGGGTCAAAGGATAAAAGAAGTCCGTGCTTTTGCGCAAGCGCAACGGCGCGCTCGGTTGCCGCCGCGGCGGACGAGTGCGTCATCGACAAGGTGCCGTAATGGAAGATTTTTGACCCGGCAATCATCTCCTCCGAAATTTCCTGTTCACACAACATCGTATCTGCGCCCGGCTCTCTGTAAAAAGAAAATTCGCGTTCGCCGTCCGGTGCGTTATGAATAAAAGCAAGGGTCGTCGGCACGCTGTTGTCCGCATACAGACAAGTGGTATCAATGCCCAGCGATTGCACCTTATCCTTGAGCATATTTCCCAAGAAATCTTGCCCGACCTTGCCGATAAACGCCGTCTTTTTCCCGAGCTTTGCCAACATGGCAAGCACATTACACGGCGCGCCCCCGGGATTCGCTTCAAACAACATATTGTCCTGCGCGCTTCTTCCTGCGCCGGAAAAATCGACCAACAGCTCACCGAGTGCGATGACATCAAACGATTTTTTCATGCGGACCTCCCGACTTCTGATTTTGCGGCTTTGCCAAAAAGCAAAAACCGTCCTTTTCGAATCTCTGCTTTCATGAAAACTACCCCCCCACCCTTTTCGGGTGGGGAAGTTAAAAAACAGTCTCTGCCCACTTTTGGGTCTCTGCTTTCCGGTCGCCCGATTCGCTTGGCGTCTGCCGACGCCGACACGCACCCGGACTTGTCGACCGTCCCCCGGAAGGTCGACATTTTGCCTTTCGGCAAAACCGTCCTTTTCGAATCTCTGCTTTCATGAAAACTACCCCCCACCCTTTTCGGGTGGGGGGTAGTTTTGGTGACCCGGACGAGATTCGAACTCGTGTTACCGCCGTGAAAGGGCGGTGTCTTAGGCCTCTTGACCACCGGGCCGGATGGTGGCTGTAATTGGATTTGAACCAATGACACTGCGGGTATGAACCGCATGCTCTAGCCAACTGAGCTATACAGCCGTGTCTGTTCGGCCGCTTTTCTCTGACCGAGACTAACTTATTATATCGGGTGACGCTCTGTTTGTCAAGCCCTAAAAAAAATAATTTTTCTATTGCTTCCTTTTTTTCTTGATTTTTATCCTTTTTTTCGGTACAATAGTGACATGTTTTTCCTTATTATGGAAAGTTTTTTGAGAGGAGACTTTTATGAATTGGAATGATTGGATTACAGCGGCAGACGATTTTGTTTGGGGATGGGTCCTCATTATTCTGATCATCGGTGCCGGCATCTTGCTGACCGTGCGCACCCGTTTTGTGCAGATTTTTCATCTCGGCAGGGCGCTGAAATTTATGGTGAAAAACGAACAGGGCGGAAAGGGTGAGGTCTCCTCCTTCGGCGCGCTTTGCACAGCGCTTTCGGCAACCATCGGTACCGGCAATATCGTCGGTGTTGCCACCGCCATCGTTGCCGGCGGTCCCGGCGCTCTTTTTTGGATGATTCTGGCGGCTTTTTTCGGTATGGCAACCAAATATTCCGAAGGACTTTTAGCAATTAAATACCGTACCGTGGACGAAAACGGTCATGTTTTGGGCGGTCCTTTCTACTATATTGAACGCGGAATTCATGAGGTTCTCGGCGGAAATTGGAAATGGCTCGGTAAGCTTTTTGCCTTCTTCGGCACGCTCGCCGGCATCATGGGCATTGGTACCATTACCCAAATCAACGGGATTACCGAAGCCGCAGACCGTATTTTCAAAGAAAAACCGCTCTTTACGCTCGGCGACAAAGCCATTACGGTTCCGATCATCATTTGCGGCGCTGTGGTGACCGTCTTGGCAGCACTGGTTATTCTCGGCGGCATTAAACGAATCGCCCGTGTCTCCGAGATTGTTATTCCCTTTATCACCTTCTTTTATCTCCTTTTATCCTTTATTATTTTCTTTTACAATATCAAAGCGGTTCCCTCCGCCGTTGTATTGATTGTAAAAAGCGCATTTGATATTTCAGCCGTTGGCGGCGCCATTGTCGGTTTATCGCTGAAAACGGTCATTCAAAAGGGCGTCGGCCGCGGTATCTTTTCCAACGAAGCCGGTCTCGGCTCGGCGCCGATCGCCGCCGCCGCCGCACAGACAAATTCCTGTGTTCGTCAGGGATTGGTCACCATGACAGGCACCTTTATTGATACTATCGTCATCTGCACCATGACCGGTCTTTCCATTGTAATCACCGGCGCATGGAATCCTGAAATCACCGGGGAAGCGCTGCAGGGCTTCCATGTTTCCGCCTACGCCTGGGAACACGGTTTGCCTTTTGCCGATAATTTCTGCATGATTTATCTTTCCGTTTGCCTGTCTTTCTTCGCGTTCACCACCATTCTCGGTTGGAATTACTATTCCGAGCGTTGCCTGGAATACCTCTTAGGCGCACCGAAAAAAACGCCGCTTTTCCTTTTTCGTATCCTTTATATCCTTGCGGTTGCGGTCGGTCCTTATTTGACCGTTTCCGCCGTTTGGAATCTGGCGGATATTGCCAACGGTTTAATGGCTTTTCCGAACTTGGTTGCCTTAATCTTGTTAAGCGGTGTGGTCAGCAAAGAGACCAAAGCCTATTTTCAAGCCGAACGACATCGTTTAAGATAGACTTTATTTCAAAAATTAGCACTCTCGTTTTGAGAGTGCTAATTTTACAAAATATTCATATTTTGTTCACAAAATACCTCTTCTCAGCTCCTATACTGTAGCATAGCGCGAGTTTGCCGAAAGGCTGACGCCTTTTAAAAACGAGCGCAAGCAAGATGATAAAAGGCGGCGAGCCAAACCGTAATGAGTTCGACTCCCGCCAGATTAAACACAAAAAATCAAAAAAAGAAGGGTTTTCCATGCGCACCAAGCAATTTAAGTCTGAATCCAAAAAACTGATGGATATGATGATTCATTCCATCTACACGCATAAGGAGATCTTTTTGCGTGAGATCATTTCCAATGCCTCCGACGCTTTGGACAAATTATATTTTCGCTCGTTGACCGATTCTTCGGTCGGTCTTTCTGCCGACGATTTTGTCATTCGCATTACCGTCGACAAAGACGCCCGCACTTTAACGGTCAGCGATAACGGCTGCGGCATGACCGAGGACGAGCTGGACGCCAATCTCGGCACCATTGCCAAGAGCGGTTCTTCTGCATTCAAAGCCGAAAACGAAAAAACCGAAAATGTTGATATTATCGGTCAGTTCGGCGTTGGATTTTATTCAGCTTTTATGGTCAGCGATGATGTCACGGTCATTACGAAGGCTTTCGGCAGTGACCAAGCCTTTTGCTGGCATTCCACGGGTGCAGACGGGTATACCGTTGCTCCCGGTGAAAAGGACAGCTTCGGCACCGATGTCATCATGCATTTAAAGGACGATACCGAAGACGAAAAATACAGCGAGTTTTTGGATCCGTACCGCATCAGCAGTTTAGTGAAAAAATATTCCGACTACATCCGTCACCCCATCCAAATGATGTTCCCGACCAAAAAGCCGATTGAGGGCAAGGAAAACGAGTATGAGGATGTCTTGGAGGATCGTACTTTAAACAGCCGTATTCCGCTTTGGAAGAAAAATAAAAACGAAATCACCGAAGAAGAATACAACCGTTTTTATCAAGATAAATTTTTTGATTACGACGCACCAGCGCGGGTCATTCATGTGGCGACCGAAGGTCAGGCAACCTATCACGCGCTGCTCTTTATTCCGAAACACCCCGCCTTTGATTACTATACCAAGGAATACGAAAAAGGGTTACAGCTTTATTCCCGCGGCGTTTTGATCATGGATAAATGCGCCGATCTGTTGCCCGATTATTTCAGCTTTGTCAAGGGTCTTGTCGACAGTGAAGACCTCTCGCTGAACATTTCCCGCGAAATGTTACAGCATGACGGTCAGTTAAAGCTGATTGCCAAAACGCTGGAAAAGAAAATCAAAAGTGAATTGGAAAAAATGCTGAAAAACGACCGCGAAGCCTATGAAGCCTTTTTCAAGTCTTTCGGCGCGCAGTTGAAATTCGGTATTTACAACGATTACGGCATGCATCAGGATACCTTAAAAGATCTGCTTCTTTTCCCCTCGTCGTTTGAAAAGAAACCCGTGACCTTGAAAGAATACCGCGAGCGGATGCCGGAAGATCAAAAGAACATTTACTACGGTTGCGGTGAAACGGTCGAAAAAATCGAGATTTTACCGCAATGTGACGCCGTGCGTGCCAAAGGATATGAGATTCTTTATTTGACCGAAAATGTCGATGAATTCGCCCTGAAAATGATGCGCGCCTATGACGAGAAGACCTTTATCAATATTTGCGACGAATCTTTAGATCTTTCCAGCGAGGAAGATAAAAAGGCGCTGGAATCGGAAAATGAGCAAGCAAAAGGCTTATTTGACGCGATGAAGGAAATTTTAGGCGACGCCGTATCAAGTGTTCGCTTCACCGACAAATTAAACGAACATCCCGTTTGTCTGACGAGCGAGGGCGGTGTTTCCCTGGAAATGGAAAAAACACTGAATGCCATGCCGGGGGCAGAACAAAACAAGGTCAAAGCCACGCTGATTTTGGAAATCAATCATCGTCATGCGATTGCCGAAAAACTTCAATCTTTAGCGGAAAGCAACCGCGACGAATTAGAAAAATACACCAAGCTTCTTTACGGCGAAGCCTGTTTGATCGGCGGTAAATCGGTCGCCGATCCGCTGGAACACAGCAGACTCGTTTGTGAACTGATGACAAAATAAACACGAAGGTGCCCTTTTCGGTTGCGAAAAGGGCACTTTTTTTAAAAAAACGGTGGATAAATCTGTTTTTTCGATTGAAAAATACAAAAAGATATGCTATACTGGTAAAAGTTATATTATATATTTTATTATATATATTTAAGGGGGATATTTATGCCGATCGGCTCGTTAAACG
>JAFWUH010000033.1 GCA_017524165.1 Clostridia bacterium
AAAAACGAGTGACGCTCGCCGGCGTCACGGTCGCGCCAACCGGGCAAAGTTGCGAGGTTGACATTGTGCATACTGCGGAAGATGTTGTCGTCCACTTCGGGATTCTGCTCCCGTAAAGTTCGGATCAACGCTTTGATTTCACGGCGCTTGGATAAATCCTCTTTTTGACTGCTTTCGGCGGTAAACTTGCAGGCGCATTGCAGAAAATGAAGGTCGTTATAGTTGACCCATGCAACAATGTCGCGCTCTTTTACGCGGTACAGCGGACGGATCAATTCCATTCCCGCAAAGTTTGTGCTCTTCAGCTTTGGCATCATGGTTTTCAGTTCCGACGCGTACATCATGCTCATTAAAAGCGTTTCGATCGCATCGTCTAAATGGTGTCCTAAGGCAATTTTATTACAGCCGTGCTGTTTTGCCCGGTCATAAAGAGCGCCGCGGCGCATCCGGGCACAAAGATAGCAGGGCGAACCGCCCGCGTCATGTACGACCTCAAAAATATTGCTCTCAAAAATCTCGGCGGGGATGCCCAGCAACGCCAGATTTTCGGTCAGCCGTCGGCGGTTTTCGGGCGCGTATCCGGGATCCATTACCAGAAAGACCGGCGAAAACGGCACCGTACTGTGCCGGGATAACTGTTGCATACACTTGGCAAGAAGCATGGAATCCTTTCCGCCAGAAATGCATACGGCAATTTTATCCCCCGCCTGAATCAGATTATAGTCCTGCACCGCACCGATAAAGCTGTTCCAAATCGACTTGCGGAATTTTTTAATGATGCTGCGTTCGATTACATCGACTCGTTTTAATTCTCTCATGATTACGCTCCAAAAAAAAATCGCTACACTATATTTTAGCGTGCAGCGATTTTCTTTTCAAGTTTTTTATGCTTTTTTGTTAAACAGTTTGATCGCAAACAGCGTGACAATCATTAATGCAATCGAAACCGGCAACATCACATACCAGTTGGAAACAAAACCGGCAATGATGTAGGCAACAAAGGAGACACCGGCAACGGTCAACGCATAGGGCAACTGGGTGGAAACATGGTTGATGTGATTGCACTGCGCACCGGCAGAAGCCATGATGGTGGTATCGGAAATCGGAGAGCAGTGGTCACCACAAACCGCACCTGCCATACAAGCCGAAACGGCAACAATAGTGATATTACCGTCCTGCGGACCGAAAACGCTCAACACGATCGGAATGAGAATACCAAAGGTGCCCCAGGAAGTGCCGGTCGCGAACGAGAGTCCGACGGCAATCAGGAAGACAATGGCAGGCAGGAAGCTCTGCAAGCCGCCGGCGGAGCCTTCGACCAGGCGGGAAATGAAAATCTTGGCACCGAGGCTGTCGGTCATGACTTTGAGCGTCCAGGCACAAACCAAAATCATAATGGCGGGAACCATGGCTTTAAAGCCGTTCGGAATGGCTTCCATGCACTGTTTAAAGGTCAACACGCGACGGCAGAGGAAGAAAATCACGGTAAAGATAACCGCCGCAAACGAACCGTACATCAAGCCGACCGAAGCGTCACTGTTGGAAAACGCGGTAATAAAGTGGTGGTTGCCTTCTTCGCCGTGGGTGAAGAAGCCGCCTGAATAAATCATGCCGATTACACAGGCAACGATCAGGAACAACACCGGCACGACAAGATCCCAAACGCGGCCTTTCGGATTTTCGTCGGCTTCGCCGGTGACCTCTTCGCGTCCGCTGGTGAAGATATCGCCGTTAATGGCGTTAATTTCGTGTTTCCTCATCGGACCGTAATCCATGTTGGAAAATGCCAGGAACAACATCATGACAATGGTTAAAATGGCATAGAAGTTAAAAGGAATCGCGCTGATAAATAAGGACATACCGCTTGAAGCACCGGTGCCCTTAGCAAAACCTGCTACGGCGGCAGCCCAAGAGGAGATCGGTGCAATAATACAAACCGGCGCCGCGGTCGCATCAATTAAATAAGCTAATTTGGCACGGGAAACCTTATGCTTGTCCGATACGGGACGCATGACCGAGCCAACTGTTAAACAGTTGAAATAGTCGTCAATAAAGATCAACACGCCGAGCAAAACGGTTGCCAATTGGGCACCGATGCGGGTCTTGATATGTTTTTCGGTCCAACGGCCGAACGCCGCCGAGCCGCCCGCCTTGTTCATCATGGCTACCAAAGCGCCGAGCAAGACAAGGAAAATCAAAATACCGACATTGTAGGAATCGGCAATACTGCCGACAAAACCGTCGCTGAAAACATGAACGACCGTCTTTTCAAAATTAAAGTTGGCGTATAAAAGACCGCCTACGCAAATGCCGATAAACAGAGACGAATAGGTCTCTTTGGTGATCAGCGCCAGGACAATGGCGATAATCGGCGGCAATAACGCCCAAAAAGTGGCATAAAGCGGAATAGTGTCGCGCACGGTTTCCACCGCCGTATCAAGATTTTTTTCAAAATCCGGGTCGGCGCTTAAATTATCGGCATAACTGTCGATGTACTCTTGTGCCGAATCGCCGTCGGCTAAATCATACTCGGTGTCTTCGTCGTCGACCGTAACGACCACAGCGTTTTCCGCCGTGTCTTCCGCCGCCGAAGCCGTCAAACCGAGCACCGCGGTCAACATGGCAACAACAACCAGAACGCCCAAAATTGCCGCAAATCGCTGAAGTTTGTTCTTTTGCATTTTTTCTCTCTCCTTTGATAAAAATAGAGCCATACCGCATGGACGGCATGACTCGAAATTTCGGCAAAACCAAATATCCGATAGCACTCCACCGCGGTGACAGTTCGCAACATCTTCTGTTGCGACCCAACGCACAAAATCGAAACCCTTTCGTGCATTTCGGCAAATTTCCCTTTTGCCGTCCGATGTGCTCGCATCGTTTTGGCGGCGGCTACTGATGAAATTTGCGCCTCTATCTATAGATAAAATCAAGATAGCACATTTTAATCGTTCTGTCAATTCTTTTTTGCCGAAAAAAGGCAAATTCAGCTTTTCCGGAGAAAAAATTTCGGAAAACACTTGACAAATGCGCTCAAAACGGATATCATTCTATATATGCCGCTGTGGTGGAATAGGCAGACACAAGGGACTTAAAATCCCTCGCCCTTAAAGCGTACCGGTTCAAGTCCGGTCAGCGGCACCATGCTGAGTGTTCATAACGCAAGTGAGTTATGGACACTCAGTTTTTATATATTCAACTTATCTGATTTTCTTATGTAGGTGAGCAGGCTTTTTAGTCCGCTCGTTTTGCTTTTTAAGGTTGTTTTTTTATAAGTATTACGCAACTTTCAAAAGTGCGTAACCCACTATGACACTTTCACGGTTTCACCGTGTAAAGATGTCAGCAGGCTCTGTAATGGCTTTTCCTTTATTATTGCATTTTTTACTATAGTATGTTATAATGACCTCACCACACAAAACTTAATATTTACTGTCTATAAACAGGAGTCGTATTTTTTTACTTTGGTAAAAATGCAGACTTCTATTTCGACTTACTTTTATAGGCAGTTGATAGTTTTGTGTGGTAGCAAACTGAAGTCGCATTTTTCGGTGTGTGTGACTTCGGTTGCACACACTTTTTTATTATAGGAGGCAATTTATGGAAATTTTTATTAAAGGAAAAGGTTGCAAATGCGATCCTAATGTCAGAAAAATGCAAGAATTTAGTATGTTTTTTTGTTATGTTCCATTATTGACATTCGTATTATCTCTTATGAAAGCGTTTCCAATAGCGAAAGAGTATTATAACGGAATTGAATTAGAACTTATCAGTAAAAAAATTTATGCTGATAAACTATTACCGTTACTTATTATCCTTATTGTTTTTTGGCTTTTTAATTTACCGTATAACGCAGCCGTATATAATTGCAATATTAAAAAAATGAAAAAATTCAGCATCATTAATTTTGTCTTTTCGATATGTTTTTTTGTCGCATTTACAGTATATATCGCCTTGAAAGGTTTTGAAATGGAATTCGCCGGGTTTTTAATTATATTTTCAACTGTAATGTCTGCATTTCTTGAACTTATGGAAGTAGGCACTCAAAAAAACATAGAAAAAAACCGCCACATTGAGGATATAGAATCTTAGTATATGCAGATATTAGTCATAAACCACTTGCGTTATGAATACACCGACCACAGGCAGGGCCTGACCCGATCCGGGTTAGGCCCTGTTTTTATCTATGGTTTTTACCCCGAAGCCGTTCGCTTGCGTTATGAACATTCTGACCACAGGCAGAGCCTGACCCAATCCGGGTCGGGCTTTTCTGTTCTCTGATGTTGCAACCCCGAAGCCATTCGCTTGCGTTATGAACATTCTGACCACAGGCAGAGCCTGACCCAATCCGGGTCGGGCTTTTCTGTTCTCTGATGTTGCAACCCCGAAGCCATTCGCT
>JAFWUH010000034.1 GCA_017524165.1 Clostridia bacterium
AAAGGAGTTTTTTTATTATGACTACAAACCAAACTGTTTTGAAATGGTTGGACGAGGTTAAAGCCCTTGTTACACCGGATCAAATTGAGTGGATCGACGGTAGTGAGGAACAGCTGGAAAAACTGCGTGCAGAGGCTGTAAAAACCGGCGAAATGCTTCGTTTAAATGAAGAAAAATTACCCGGTTGTTATTTGCATCGCACCTTACCGAATGATGTTGCGCGTGTAGAAGACCGTACTTTTATCTGCTCCAAGACGAAAGAGAATGCAGGGCCGACCAATAACTGGTGTGATCCGCAGGAAATGTATAAGAAACTTTATGACATTGCTCGCGGAACCTACCGTGGCCGTACCATGTACATCATCCCGTTTTCGATGGGACCTATCGGATCACCGCTTGCCAAAATCGGTATTGAGGTGACCGATTCTATCTATGTTGTATTGAATATGGCTATCATGACCCGCGTTGGCGCTGAGGTGCTTAAGGTTTTAGGTGACAGCAATGATTGGGTTCGCGGTCTTCATGCAAAATGCAATGTTGATCCTGAAAACCGTTATATCTGCCAGTTCCCGGAGGACAATACCATCATTTCGGTCAACTCTGCGTACGGTGGAAATGTTTTGCTCGGCAAAAAGTGTTTTGCATTGCGTATCGCTTCTTACCAAGGTTGGAAAGAGGGCTGGATGGCTGAGCATATGTTGATTCTCGGTCTAGAAAATCCGAAGGGTGAAGTTCGTTATATCGCCGCCGCGTTCCCATCTGCTTGCGGTAAAACAAACCTTGCCATGTTGATCCCGCCGGAATATCTGCGCAAAAAAGGCTATAAAGTCTGGACGGTCGGCGATGATATCGCCTGGATGAAGATCGGTCCGGACGGTCGTTTGTACGCCATCAATCCTGAAAACGGCTTCTTTGGTGTGGCGCCCGGCACTAACGCCCGTTCCAACTTTAACGCTTTGGAAAGCACTAAGAAAAATACCATTTTCACCAATGTTTGTTTAAATTTGGATGACAACACCGTTTGGTGGGAAGGATTAAACAAAGATTTACCGACAAATGCGTTGGATTGGAAAGGTAATCCTTGGGATCCTTCTAAATTTGACAAAGCTGATAAGTCTACCTATGCCGCTCATCCGAACTCCCGCTTTACAGCACCGGCAGTGAACTGCCCCTGCATTTCGGAAGAGTTTAACAAGGGTGCAGGCGTACCGATTTCTGCGATCATCTTTGGTGGTCGTCGTGCAAAATGTGCACCACTGGTCTATCAATCAAAGAACTGGGTAAACGGTGTGTTTATCGGCTCTGCAATGGCGTCTGAAACTACTGCCGCCGCAGCCGGTGCGGTTGGCGTCGTCCGCCGTGATCCGATGGCAATGTTGCCGTTTTGCGGTTATAA
Organism: Clostridia bacterium; assembly: GCA_017524165.1. Classification (GTDB taxonomy): domain Bacteria; phylum Bacillota; class Clostridia; order Oscillospirales; family Acutalibacteraceae; genus UBA737. The sequence continues at coordinate 1,397 of JAFWUH010000034.1, forward strand.
CATGGGTGATTACTTCCGTCACTGGTTGGAAATGGGCGAGCGTCTCGGCGATAAAGCACCGAAGATTTTCAATGTTAACTGGTTCCGTACGGATGATGAAGGCAACTTCATTTGGCCGGGTTATGGCGACAATATGCGTGTTTTGAACTGGATCATTGACCGTTGTGAAGGCAAAGCGGATGCAGTTGAAACACCGATTGGTTATGTTCCGCAACCGGAAGACATTGACTTGACCGACTTGGATATGGATCTTGAAACCTTGAAGTCTATTTTGAAGGTTGATAAAACGGTCTGGGAAAAAGAAGCCGCTGAAATTGAAGAACACTACAAGAAATTCGGTGATAAATTACCGAACGAATTACGCGAACAGTTGGCAAATTTGAAAAACAATTTGGCAAATATGTAAACACAAAAAATCGGACATCAAAACGATGCCCGATTTTTTTATTGGATCTAAACAATTAGCAACCGCAGCCGCAACCGTTGTCGCAGTTATTGTTGTTGCCGCCGCATCCGCAGCAGAAGATCAATAAGATGATCAAAATCCACAAACAACTGTTACCGCCAAATCCATTATTACAACACATACTAAAGACCTCCTTTTCTGTGTTCAGTTCATACTATGTGAAGGGAAAAATATTGTGATAAAAAATTTTTAAAAATAGGTATTGACTTTTCCTGACTTTTGTGTATAATAAAGGTCAGGGAAAGTCAAACAGAGGGTGAAATGATGAATATCAGTGATTTAATTACAGCTGAAATTTTAAAGTTGATTAAAGAATCGGAAGAAAATACTGCTGAAATTCAGCGCAATGAGTTGGCAAGTTTGCTTGGATGTGCGCCAAGCCAAATTAATTATGTCTTATCATCTCGTTTTACACCGGAACACGGCTATCTGATTGAAAGTCGCCGTGGCGGCGGGGGATATATCAAGATTCGCCGGATCGTCATGAATCATTCTTCGGCGCTGATGCATATCATTAATTCGATCGGTGTACGAATTGATTCTCTCTCGGCGCGTGTTTTGTTGGAAAATTGTATTCAGTCTGAATTAATTTCCGCAGAACAGGGCAGATTGATTTCAGCGGCAATTTCCAATCATGTGTTCAATAAAGTGCCAACAGAATATCGTGATATCTTATGTGCCGCAATAATAAAACAAATGCTTTTAACTTTAATATAACAGGAGGATAAGAAAATGTTGTGTGAAGTTTGTGGAAAAAACCATGCTACGACCCATATTCGTTCGGTCATAGACGGTGTGGTTACCGAAAAAAATCTCTGCGGATACTGTGCCGCAAAAGAAGGGTATACCGGCTTCGCCCAAAACGGTCTTGCTGATATGCTGGCTTCGGTCTTGGGTGATGTGTTGGCATCAGGCTCTCCGGTTGCTGAAAATCGCTGTTCCTGCTGTGGTGCGAAATTCTCTGATATTGCGCAAACCGGCAAGGTCGGATGTGCAAAATGTTATCAAACCTTTTATAATGAGTTATTACCTTATTTAAAACGCGTACACGGCAGTACAACTCACTCCGGGAAAATTCCAAACCGTGCACCTTTGGTTGCACAACAGCAAGAAGAAACTGTTGATAGTTTACGCATGAAATTAAACGAATTGGTTCGCGAAGAACGCTTTGAAGAGGCGGCTAAAGTGCGGGATAAGATCAAAAAATTAGAGGAGGAGTCATAATGGGTAGTTGGTATTGTGAACAGTCAAATGAAAATCCTTTGGTAATCAGTACCAGAATTCGTTTGGCAAGGAATTTATCGGATATTCCTTTTCCGTCCCGGATGAATGAAGAACAACGGAAAGATCTCTGCCATCGGGTTGAAAAAGCGGTCTCGGAAAGTAATTCACCTTTTTCCAAATCTTTAAAATTTATTGACATGAAAGATGTTCCAGAAAACGAACGGTTCGCAATGGTAGAGCGTCATGTGGTCAGTCACGGATTTGTCGCCGATAATCGTACGCGCGCGCTGATCCTTTCTGATGATGAAAGCATCAGTATCATGGTCGGGGAAGAGGATCATCTTCGGATTCAGGTGCTTTTGCCCGGATTGCAGTTGGAAAAAGCTTATGATATAGCGGAACAGCTGGACACCCTGCTTGGCGATCAGCTTCATTTCGCTTTCGACGATCGACTCGGCTTTTTGACAGAATGTCCGACAAATCTCGGTACGGGCTTACGCGCGTCGGTCATGTTGCATTTGCCGGTGATGGAAAGTCGCGGAGAAATCGCCGCGCTGGCTGATTCAGTCGGGAAAATCGGTTTTACCGTGCGTGGACTGTACGGTGAAGGAACGAAAGCCGCGGCATCACTCTATCAAATTTCCAATCAGATAACACTTGGTATCAGTGAGAAGAATGCGTTGGATAATCTGAAGATTATTACAACACAATTAGTGGAAAAAGAACAGCAAGAGCAAAAAACTTTAAACAGACTGCAAATGGAAGATCTTTGTATGCGGGCATACGGCGTTTTGCAGAATGCACGCATGATGAGCAGTGAAGAAATGATGAAATTATTATCACGAATTCAATTGGGTCAGAGAATGGGGATTTTGAATTCTCCGGTATCACCGATTCAGCTGTTGGTGGAAGGACAGCCGTATATGCTCATGCGGCGATTCGGGCAAATGGGAGCGGATGAACGCGACCTTTACCGTGCCAATATGATTCGTGATAAATTTGGGTCTTAAAGGAGGAATCATCTATGGAATATAGCTTTCATAATTTCAGTCCAAAAGCAAACGAAGCTTTAAACCACGCCATTAAATCTGCCGGTGCATTAGGACACACTTTTGTGGGCAGCGAACATTTATTGTTGGGTTTGCTGCATGTAGAAAACTCTGTGGCGGCTTCGCTTCTGAACAGCAAAGGTATTACCTATGAAAAAATTGAAAATTTGATGCGGGAAAAGATCGGTGCCGGTACCCCGACCAGGCTTTCCTTTGATTACTTTACACCACGGGCAAAGCATATTTTAGAGGTCGCGATTGCAGGATGTAACAGTCTTGGAAAAAAATATGTCGGAACCGAGCACATCCTGTTTTCCTTACTCAACGAAACCGATAACTATGCCGTTCGATATTTAGCGGAATGCGGTGTGGATCTGCATTCGTTGACAAACGAGACATTGGATTATTCCGGCGGAAATTTTGAAACCCAAAAAGATAAAACTCCAAATAGCCGTGGCGCTTCCAATACAAAAACGCCGACATTGGATAAATTTGGCAGAGATTTAACCGCAGCGGCAAGAAAAGGGGAAATCGATCCAGTCATCGGCAGAAATGAAGAAATTCTGCGCGTGATACAAATTCTTTGCCGCCGTACGAAAAACAATCCCTGTTTGATCGGTGAACCCGGCGTTGGAAAAACTGCTGTTGTCGAAGGATTGGCACAACGGATTGCCGACGGCGATGTGCCGGAAATTCTTGCCGATAAAAGATTGCTGACCTTGGATTTGACCGGAATGGTTGCAGGAACGAAATATCGCGGTGACTTTGAAGAAAGAATTAAATCCATTATTGACGAAGTCTCCAACTCGAAAAATATTATTCTCTTTATTGACGAAGTTCATACCATTATCGGTGCAGGTTCCGCCGAAGGCTCTACCGATGCGGCTAATATTCTTAAACCCTCTTTGGCAAGGGGAGAGTTTCAACTGATTGGTGCTACCACCATTGCGGAATATCGGAAGAATATTGAAAAAGATTCCGCTTTGGAACGCCGTTTCCAACCGGTTACCGTCTCCGAACCAAGTGAGGAAGATGCAATTCTTATCCTGAAGGGTTTAAAAGATAAATACGAAGCGCATCACAAGGTGCATATCACGGAAGAAGCGATAGAAGCGGCTGTGCGACTTTCTTCCAGGTATATCAATGACCGCTATTTGCCCGATAAAGCAATTGATCTGATTGATGAAGCCGGCTCAAAGGTGCGCTTGAAAGCCGCGGAGCCTTCCCCGAAAATGAAAGAATTAGAGGAAGAAATTCATAAAATAGAGGCTGAAAAGGAAGAATCGGTTTCCCGTCAGGATTTCGAGAAAGCGGCATCTCTACGCGATCATGAAAGTAATTTGCGCAAAGAATTAAAGGAATTAAAGCAAGGAAACAATGACCGTTTGGGATTTCAGGGTGAAGTTACGGCGGAAGATATTGCGACGATTGTTTCTTCCTGGACCGGTGTGCCGGTCGTCCAGTTGACTGAAGAAGAAAGTCAACGGCTTTTGCGTTTAGAATCGGTTTTGCATGAACGCTTAGTCGGTCAAAACGAAGCTGTAACCGCTGTTGCCAAGGCAATTCGCCGAGGGAGAGTCGGCTTAAAGGACCCCAAACGCCCGATCGGTTCGTTCTTGTTTTTAGGTCCGACCGGGGTCGGCAAAACGGAGCTCTGCAAAGCGCTTGCCGAAGCCATGTTCGGTAACGAAAACAGAATGATTCGCTTAGATATGTCAGAATATATGGAAAAGCATACCGTTTCCCGTTTGGTTGGTTCGCCGCCCGGTTATGTCGGATACGAAGAAGGCGGACAGTTGACCGAACAAGTACGGCGCTATCCCTATTCGGTTGTCCTCTTTGACGAAATCGAAAAAGCGCATCCGGATGTTTTCAATATTTTGTTACAGATTTTGGAAGACGGCGTTCTGACCGATTCGCAGGGAAGACGGGTTGACTTTAAAAACACCGTCATTATTATGACATCCAATCTCGGCGCGCGGTATATTACCGAGAAAAAAGTTTCATTTGGATTTTCGACCGGCGATCAGGCGGAAAAGGATAACGCAACCTTACGCGACCATATCATGGAGGAACTAAAGCAGGCGTTCCGTCCGGAATTTTTAAATCGTATTGATGACATTATTATTTTCAGAAAACTGAATCAATCAGAGATCAAAGATATTGCCGCCAGAATGCTGAACAACCTTAAAAAGAGGGTAGAGAATCTCAATATTACGGTTGATTTTGATGATTCTGTAATTGAAAAGATGTCTCAAAAAGGATTTGATCCGGTATACGGTGCGCGTCCGTTGCGGCGTGAAATCCAAAACAGCGTTGAAGATTTACTGAGTGAACAAATTTTGGACGGCAGCGTGAAAAACGGCGATCATGTTCTTTGCACGATGCAAGAGGATGCCATTGTATTTCAGCAAGTAAACTAAGACAAAAAAGGAAGTCGGAAACGGCTTCCTTTTTTGCGTAAAAAAATTATTTCGTGAAATAATAAAATAAAAGTTAAAGTATCGGAGTGATTTTTTATGCAGGAAAAAGACAGTATTAAGGACTATGGCTCGGTTTCAATCTATTCAGGAAAACACAAAATATATTGCATCACAATTGTCGGGGAAATTGAAGGGCATACCGTGTTGCCCGAACAAAACAAGACAACAAAATATGAACATTTAATCCCACAATTGGTTGCTATCGAGGAAAGCGATGAAATCGAAGGGCTTTTAATCATTTTGAATACAGTCGGCGGGGATGTTGAAGCAGGACTTGCGTTAGCAGAGTTGATTTCCGGAATGAAAAAGCCGACGGTCACTTTTGTTTTGGGCGGAGGACACTCTATTGGCGTTCCCTTGGCGGTCGCGGCAAAAAAATCTT
>JAFWUH010000035.1 GCA_017524165.1 Clostridia bacterium
ATCGGAACTGTTGAATTTTCTTGCGGTGTCAGAATCCACACCGGGACCCATTGCCGTGAATATGGCGACCTTTATCGGCTCGTCACAAGGCGGGATTTTCGGTGCGTTGGTAGCTACTGTCGGCGTCGTGTTGCCGGCTTTTTTGATCATGCTTTGTATAGTCGCTTTTGTACGCGGATTTTTGCAGGCGAAACTGGTTCAGGCAGCGATGTCGGGAATCCGTCCGGCAGTGATCGGATTGATCCTTTCCACCGCCGCAATTCTGTTTTTGTCTGCTGTGCTCGGCGTCGGTAAAATTACCGACGGTTTTTCGGTCAATTGGATGGGTTTTATCATTCTTGCCGTTGTTGTTGCCGTGGCGGAAACCTATCAACATTTTCGCAAAAAAAAGATATCCCCCATTTTGTTGATTCTTCTTTCCGCTGTCTTGGGCGGGATACTGTATTCTTTCTGATTGGCGGGATAAAACAGCGACAGGTGGGCACAGGGGACGGTTTTATATGTTATAAAAAAGCGGCGATTATTCGCCCTCTTGAATAAAGGGGTGGCGCCAATGCTTACATACGAAGAACTGCTCCTTTTAGGAACTCTTTTAGTATCAATTACAGACTTGTTACCAATATAACAAAAAAGAAATAACCGCCCTGCTCCCAACATGTGCGGTTAAATCTTTTTAACTAATCTATGGGACAACCGTCTATTGGTTGTCCTTTTTGACTTTACTATAGCAAATATAATCATAATTTTCAAGCACCCGTTCAGGGTGTTTTTGTCTTTTTATTGTAGTAATTCATTGACATCAATATTCAACACCTTACAAATGGCAAAAAGTTCTATATCAGTAACAGTTCTTTGATAATCTTCAATTCTTGAAACAGAACCACGACATACATAAACGCCTAACAGTTCGAGCTTGTTTGAGAGCATTTGCTGGCTCATTTTTTTACGCTCTCTGATTGCTTTTAGATTGGCACCTATTAAATTCATTTTATTGCCGTCGATAATTCTTGCCATTTGTATCTCACCACCACAATATTATGTCTTGACATAGGACAATTATTATGGTATCATACAGAAAATAAAATATTGTCCTGTCATAGGACAAATGTGGGAGAGGTTTTATGAAAAAAGCAATTATATGGATATTTGCACTGTCGGTATTGATTTCTCTTTGCGGATGCAAACATTCGTCAAAGAATACAAGTAGCATTCCCCACACTGGAAATACTGTTTCAAGCAGCAGTTATGAAAGTGATTACACTGAACCTGCAAAGCATACACATGATTATATGTTTTCTGATATTACAAAAGAAGCCACCTGCGGTGAAGAAGGAGTTATAACATATTCTTGCAGTTGCGGTGATTCATATACAGAAAGAATTCCTAAGAGCACATCTCACGATTGGGAATCTGCTACCTGCACATCACCTAAAAGGTGTAAAGTATGCGGTAAAACCGAAGGCGAGGCACGAGGTCATACCTATGCATCTAAGACATGCTTTTTTTGCGGTCAGATGCATCCTGCCGTTAGAGAAGCTTTAGAGAAATGTTCTCTCACGCTTCCTGCTTACCCAAAGGAGATTTCCAATGATTATTATAGTGGTTATACTATTGTTAAGGTTACTAATATCAAATATAAATTTGAAACTGACACCGATGGAACAATTGAATCGTTAAAAGTATATTTTTCCGGGACAAAGACTTTTTCCGATGAAGGCGCAGGGACAAATGGATCTTGTGATATAGGCTAGAAATTATATTCGCCGACCGGCGCTGTAGTAAAATCCGGTGTTTTCCATTCTCCTCAATTAGCAGAGGGAGAATCCTTTGAAAATCAAGAAGAAATTCTAATTTATAGCGGTGAAAACCTTTCGCCGGGAGCATACAGACTTGAAATATTGGATGTTACTTGATTTTCAGACGGTTGTCATTATAAAATTTTTTTGCCGACGGTTAATCGCCGCCGGCATTTTGTATCTGCTTTCCGCTATGATCTATGGTATACTTATCTTTCAAAATCAAATCGGAAATGAAGACAAATTCAAATCCTTTTTCTTTTAGGCTTTTTAAAATATGCGGTAAGGCTTCGGGAGTGTGTTCGGCGTCATTATGACAAAGAATGATACTCCCGTTTTCGCATTTGGAGACAACCCGGTTACAAATGCTCTCGGCGGTGGCGTTATCTTTCCAGTCAAGAGAGTCGACCGACCATTGAATCGGGTACATTTTCATGCTTTCGATTGCCTCAATGACGCTATTATCGTAATCGCCATAGGGCGGTCGGAACAGGGTAGGGGTAATCCCGGTAATGGCTTCGATTTTTTTATTGCAATCAGCAAGCTCGTTACACATCTGATCCTTGGAAAGCTGTGTCATATAAGGATGCGTATTGGAATGGTTTTGTATTTGATGTCCCGCCTCATGAAGCGCTTTGACCGATTCCGGATATTTATCTACCCATGCACCGACTACAAAAAAGGTGGCGGGCACCTCGTATTCTTTGAGTATATCAATCAGGGTTTGGGTATCGTCATTCCCCCATGCGGCGTCAAAACTGATGGCAATTTGCTTTTTCTCGCAGTCAACGCAGTAAATCGGCAGTTTTTTATCGTTCTGCGCAAAGGTTACCGCCGAACCGATGATGGCTGTTGTGACGGCAAGAGTAAATGCAATCGCGGACATGATGTGTTTTTTTGTTACAATCAAGTATCTCATAAAAGTCACCTTTCTCTCTGTCAAAGGGTATGCGACTTGGCTTGTATTTTATGTAAAAAAGATGGTTTTTCTGCTTGACTTTTAAATGAGAAATCATTATAATAGTTAGCGTACTAACATTTTTTGGAAGGAGTCTTCTTTTGAAACCGGAAAAAACGATTGGATTCTCGGTGCGTTCCCTTCATAATTTAATTAAGAGGGATATTGAAAAATCCAAAATCTTTCGGATGGAATGTGCAAGCGGTCTGCACGGATGGGCAATCGGATATTTTTTCAATCATCAAGGTGAAGAAATATTTCAGCGCGATTTTGAAGAAGAGTTTTCTATTCGCCGTTCCACCGCGTCGAACATTCTGCGCCTGATGGAGGAAAACGGATTGATTGAACGCGTACGCGTAGCAGAGGATGCGCGGCTGAAACGAATTGTTTTGACCGATCGCGCCATTCAGTTACATAAAATGATTATTGAGGATATGGAACAGCGGGAAAAACGGCTCCGGAAAGGGTTGACCGATGAGGAGTTGGCTTCTTTTTTTTATGTAATGGAGAAAATTAAGGCAAATTTGGAGGAACAAAATGATTAAACAGTTAATGGGTTGTGTTCGGGAGTATAAGCGCGCGTCGATTCTCACCCCGATTTATGTCTCTGTCGAGGTTATTTTGGAGTGCTTTATTCCTTTTATCACGGCAAAATTGATCAATGCGTTACAGAATGCCCAAACCACAGATATGGGTATGATCGTCAAATACGGCTTGATTTTGCTTGTTTTGGCGAGCTTTTCTTTGCTGTTCGGCGTGCTTTCGGGAAATGCTTGCGCCACCGCTTCGTGTGGATTTGCCAAAAATCTGCGTCATGATCTTTATTATAAGATTCAAGATTTTTCATTTACCAATATCGACCGTTTTTCGACGGCAAGTTTGGTCACGCGATTGACGACCGATGTGATGAATGTGCAAATGGCTTACATGATGTTGATTCGCGTTGCTGTGCGTAGTCCGTTCATGTTGGTATTTGCCTTATCAATGGCATTTGCGCTGTCGCCTAAAATGGCGTTGATTTATTTATCTATCGTTCCTTTTTTGGGGTTGGCATTTTTCCTGATTATCAAGTTTGCCATGCCGCTATTTCATCGTGTTTTCAAAAAATATGATAAGTTGAACAGCTCTGTTCAGGAGAATATTAAAGGTATGCGCGTGGTAAAATCCTTTGTTCGAGAGGATTATGAACAGGATAAATTTGCCGCGGCTTCCAACGAAGTTTGCAAGGATTTTACGAGAGCTGAAAAGATCGTTGCGCTCAACGGTCCGGTGATGCAGTTGGCGATTTATACCGCGATGATTTTAGTGTCTTTCCTCGGCGCAAGATTGATTATCGGCAGTGGCGGCAGTGAGATGGCGGTCGGCGAATTATCGAGTATGTTGACCTATGGCATGCAGATGCTGATGTCGCTGATGATGCTTTCGATGATCTTTGTCATGCTGACGCTGGCGCAGGCTTCGGCGAATCGAATTACCGAGGTGTTGCAGGAGGAAAGTACCATTCAAAATCCCGATCAGCCGGTCTATCAGGTTGCGGACGGTTCAATCGACTGTGAAAACATGTCCTACAAATATCATCCGGATGCCGAAAAATATGCTTTGAAAGATATTAATTTGCATATCAAATCGGGTGAAACCATCGGCATTATCGGCGGTACGGGAAGCAGTAAATCTACCTTTGTTTCCTTGATTCCTCGACTTTATGATGTGACTGAGGGCAGTATGAAGGTCGGCGGTAAGGATGTACGCGATTATGACACGACCGTTTTGCGGGATGCCGTTTCGGTGGTTTTGCAGAAAAATGTGCTGTTTTCGGGTACGATTGCCGAAAATCTTCGTTGGGGAGACCCCAATGCCACCGACGAGGAAATTCGGCGTGTTTGCCGTTTGGCACAGGCGGATGAATTTGTACAGTCTTTTCCCGAGGGGTATGATACCTATATCGAGCAAGGCGGTACCAATGTTTCGGGCGGACAGAAGCAACGCCTCTGCATAGCCCGCGCTCTGTTGAAAAAACCGAAAATCCTGATCCTCGACGATTCCACCAGTGCGGTCGATACCCATACCGATGCGCTGATTCGGAAAGCATTATCCGAAGAATTGCCTGAAACGACCAAGATCATTATTGCGCAACGCATTTCCTCGGTGCAGGACGCTGATCGGATCATTGTGTTGGATGACGGTCAAATCAGCGCGGTCGGTACCCATGAAGAGCTGTTAAAAACGAGCGATATTTACAGTGAAGTTTACTATTCTCAAAACAAAGGCGGTGAAACGGATGGCAATGAATAATATGCGTGCACGCGGATACGGTTCGAAACCGAAAAACACCAAGGGCGTCATGAAACGGTTGTTGCGCTATCTCTTTCACTACTATAAAAAAGAATTGAGCATCGTTGCCGTTTGTATCATTTTCAGCGCCGTTGCAGGAACGATTTCCTCTTTGTTTATGAACAAAATTGTATTGTTGATTACAGAGGGATTGGATGTCGGACTTTCGGCGATTGAGGGGCGACTGTTCCAAATCATTTCAGTGATGATCACTATTTTTGCGGCGGGCGTTCTTTCCACCTTTATCTATCAGCGTTTGATGGCGGTGGTGACGCAGGGCTTCTTAAATCACATGCGCCAGGATATGTTCAGCGGGATGCAACGGTTGCCGATTCGATTTTTCGATACCCACAACCACGGCGATATCATGAGCTATTACACCAATGATATTGATACGCTGCGGCAGTTGATTTCGCAGAGCTTGCCAACCATGTTGAGCTCGGTCTTGACCGTTGTTGCTCTGCTGTTTTATATGCTTTATTTAAGCGTTTGGCTTCTGTGTATTGTTTTGGTCGGTGTGGTCGCCATGTTTTTTGTCACGAAAAAGGTTGGCGGAAACAGTGCCAAATTCTTTGTAAAACAACAGAAATCCATCGGCAAAACCGAGGGTTATATCGAAGAAATGATGCACGGTCAAAAGGTTGTAAAGGTATTTTGTCATGAAGACGCCTGCAAGGAAGGTTTTGACAAAATTAATGAGCAGTTGTTTGAGGATGCGCGTCAGGCAAACAAATTTGCCAATATTTTGATGCCGATCATGGGCAATATCGGTAATATTTTGTATGTACTGATTGCCTTTATCGGCGCTGTGTTGATTTTTTCAGGCGTGCCGAATCTTTCCTTGTCCGGACAGGGAATGACCGTTGCCGTTGTGGTGCCGTTTTTGGGTATGACGCGTCAGTTTACCATGAATGTCAGTCAAACATCCCAGCAAATCAACTCGATTGTGATGGCTTTAGCAGGCGCCGGCAGAATCTTTGAGTTGATTGACCAGCAACCCGAAACGGATGACGGTTATGTGACCTTGGTCAATGTTATCGAACACCCGGACGGCAGTTTGGAAGAAACCCAACAGCGGACCGGGATTTGGGCATGGAAGCATCCGCACCGCGAGGGCGGCGTGACCTATACAAAACTTGCGGGCGATGTGCGTTTGGTCGATGTGGATTTCGGTTATGTCCCCGAAAAAACGGTTCTGCATCATATTGATATCTATGCCGAACCGGGGCAGAAGGTGGCGTTTGTCGGTGCGACCGGTGCCGGAAAGACCACGATTACCAATCTGATCAACCGCTTTTATGATATCGCCGACGGAAAAGTGCGGTATGACGGGATCAATATCAATAAAATTAAGAAGGCGGATCTGCGCCGCAGTCTCGGCGTGGTGCTTCAAGATGTGAACCTTTTCACCGGTACCGTCATGGAAAATATTCGTTACGGACGGTTGGACGCCACGGATGAAGAATGTATCGCCGCCGCAAAACTGGCAAACGCCAACGGATTTATTGAAATGCTGCCGCAGGGCTATCAAACCGTGCTTTCGGGGGATGGCTCCGGTCTTTCGCAGGGACAACGACAATTGATTTCGATTGCCCGTGCCGCCGTCGCCGATCCGCCGGTAATGATTATGGATGAGGCAACTTTTGCGAAAAAATACGGATATGACATCGGCGATGAGATCAAACTCGATTATGGTGATAATTCATTTAATTACCTGATCACAG
>JAFWUH010000036.1 GCA_017524165.1 Clostridia bacterium
CAACAACAAAGAAATACAAGTTTCCGCATGCTGTTGCCGAGCGTGGTGGCGTAGCCTCTCTCGAGAGGCTCCATTACGAATTTGCCGTAAGTGCCGTCAGCAGATAACTCCAGTGTTTCAATTCTGGGCTTTTCAATTTCGATCATTTAAAAGCTCCATTTCTCCGCATGTAAAATTTACGGCAGTGTATTTCAATGCGGCAAATACAAGCCGTTGTTTCCTCATTATCTCGAGTAGTATTCGACAATGAGCTGTTCATCGACCGGAGCCTCAATCTGCTCGCGATTCGGCAGATTCAGCACTTTCACCGACAACTTTTCACGGTCAACATCCATCCATGCCGGAACCGGTTTTGCACCGTTCGCTTCAACAATTGCCTTGAATTTTTCGCTGCCGCGGCTCTTTTCGCAAATCGAAACGACCTCGCCGGCTTTGAGCAAATACGAAGCAATGTCTACGCGCTTTCCGTTTACTTCAAAATGTCCGTGACCGACCAACTGTCTGGCTTCGGCTCTGGAAGAAGCAAATCTTGCTCTGTAAACAACATTATCCAAACGGCTTTCGAGAATCTGCAACAGGTTATCACCTGTTACGCCCTGTTTTCTCTCAGCAATTTCAAAATAATGATGGAACTGATTTTCCTGAACGCCATAAAAACGCCTTGCGGTCTGTTTTGCACGCAACTGCAAGCCGTATTCGGATGACTTCTTTCTACCCTGTCCGTGTTGGCCGGGCGCATAAGCGCGTACGCCGACAGAACATTTGTCAGAATAGCAACGCTCGCCCTTTAAGAACAACTTTTGTCCTTCGCGGCGACACTGTCTGCAAACTGCACCGGTATATCTTGCCATCTGTTACACCTCCAAATTTATTCTGCAATCATACAGTATTCAATAATCGAATTATACGCGTCTTCTCTTGGGAGGACGGCAGCCGTTATGCGGAATCGGGGTAACATCTTTGATCATGCTGACCTCAAGTCCTGCAGATTGTAAAGCACGAATCGCAGCTTCGCGTCCTGCACCCGGCCCCTTCACATAAACCTCAACCGATTTTAAACCGTGTTCCATAGCAGCTTTAGCCGCAGTCTCCGCAGCATTCTGTGCCGCAAAGGGTGTGGATTTTCTGGAACCGCGGAATCCCAACTCACCGGCGGATGCCCAGGAAAGAGCATTGCCCTGTGTATCGGTGATCGTGACGATGGTATTGTTGAAGGTAGACTGGATATGGGCGGCACCACGTTCGATATTCTTTTTCTCACGACGGCGGCGTGCGCCGGTCGTCTTCGCTTTTGCAGTAGCCATATTCTCTTCCTCCTACTACTTCTTCTTGTTGGCTATGGTCTTCTTCGGACCTTTGCGGGTACGGGCATTCGTCTTGGAACGCTGACCTCTTACAGGCAGTCCCTTACGATGGCGCAAACCGCGATAGCTTCCGATTTCGATCAGATTTTTGATATTCATTGCGACTGCACGGCGACGGTCACCTTCTACCTGAAGGTTATGATCGATATACTCACGCAACTTTGAAATATCTTCTTCGGTTAAATCCTTGACACGGATGTCGGGGTTGATGCCGGTATCCGCAAGAATTTTCTTCGATGTTGTAAGACCGATTCCGAAAATATAGGTCAGTCCGATTTCGACTCGCTTTTCATTCGGAAGGTCTACACCAGCAATACGTGCCATTTTATCAAAGCACCTCCATTTTGTTCATTTACGCGCAGGATTAACCCTGACGCTGTTTATGCTTCGGGTTTTCACAAATCACCATGATTTTACCCTTGCGTTTAATGACTTTGCACTTTTCGCAAATTCTTTTTACAGAAGGTCTGACTTTCATAATGTTTTTGCCTCCTTTAAATGACTGTTACTTGGAACGCCAAGTAATGCGTCCCTTGGAAAGATCGTAGGGCGACATCTCCACCTTCACTTTATCGCCCGGCAAAATACGAATATAATTCATGCGTAATTTCCCGGAAATATGAGCCAAAATGGTGTGTCCGCCTTGAATCTCTACCTTGAACATTGCATTTGGCATTGCTTCAACAACGACGCCTTCTAATTCAATCATATCTGCTTTTGACATTATTCATCCTCCTCCATAATTTCGGTGTGCCGGTAAATTGCCAGCGCACGCCGAAGTGCTCGATCGGTTAAGAACTGTTCGGGTTTCAAGCGGGTTCCGGTTTGTGACAAATGTTTTGGATTTTTTCGTTTCGGTCGGGATAAAGGCCGTTCCTTTCCGTCTGCGACGAAAAGATACCTTTCCTCCTGACCGACCACCACCAAAAACTTTCCTTTGTCACGCCCTGCCCGTGCATACACAATCTGTCCAATCATGCCGCGTTCCTCAAACCACTGTCATGATTTGCGGCCCGTCGGGCGTGATCGCGATCGTATGCTCAAAGTGGGCGGAGAGTGACCCGTCCTTGGTTATAACGGTCCAACCGTCCGGTAAGACTTTTACCTCCGGATTGCCGATGTTCACCATCGGTTCGATGGCAATTGTCATACCGGGAAGAAGTCGAATTCCCCTACCGGGATTGCCAAAATTAGGTACTTCAGGCGCTTCATGCATCTGTGTGCCGATGCCGTGACCGACAAATTGACGCACCACAGAATAACCGCGCGCTTCAACATACTGTTGTACGGCAAAACCGATATCTCCGATTCTGTTGCCTGCACGCGCCGCGTGAATGCCTTCGTAAAGACTCTCGCGCGTGGCGTCCATCAGCCGCTTTGCCTCTTCGGAAATATCTCCGCAGGCAAAAGTGGCAGCATTATCGCCGTGATATCCGTTTATTTTTGCCCCTAAATCGACGCTGACAATATCGCCGGCGACGATTTTCCGGTTCCCCGGTATGCCGTGAATTACCTCGTTGTTGATGGATATACAGGCGGTTGCAGGATAGCCCTCGTAATTCTTAAAGTTCGGCTCGCCGCCCTCTTTACGAATATACGCTTCAGCCATCCTGTCCAGCTCGGCCGTCGTAACGCCCGGCTCAATCGCCTTGCCAATAACCTGTAATGCTCCTGCCGATATCCGGCAGGCTTCCTTCATGATCTTCAGCTCACGACCAGTTTTCAGCACTATCATTATTTAAATCTCCGAAAGTGCTTTGCGGACAAGGGCGGTTGTATCTTCAACCTTATCCTGTCCCTCCACGGTAATGAGTTTGCCCTGCGCCTGATAATAATCTTTTAACGGCTCAGTTTGATCATGATATACCTTCAAACGGTTGAGAACGGTTTCGGGCTCATCATCCTTACGGATCATCAGTTGTTCCCCGCAAACATCGCAAACATTCTCGGTTTGAGGTTTCTTGAAAATAGTGTGGTAACTCGCACCGCATTTACTGCAAACGCGTCTGCCCGACATCCGGCGGACAATTTCCTCGTCTGCAACTTCAATGGAAAGCGCACAGTCAATGCCGACGCCCATTTGATCCAGTGCTTCAGCCTGCGGAATGGTACGCGGAAAACCGTCTAAAATGAAACCGTTTTTGCAATCCTCCGCCGACAGACGCTCTTGGACGATGCCGATCACTACTTCATCGGGAACCAAAGCGCCCGAATCAATAAAGGATTTCGCCTTTAAGCCCATCTCGGTACCGTTTTTCAACGCCTCACGAATCATGTTGCCGGTCGAAACCGACGGGATGGCGTATTCTGCCGAAATAAATTCAGCCTGTGTGCCCTTTCCGGCACCCGGTGCTCCTAAAAGGATCAATTTCATACTGTTCTGCTCCTTAATCCAGGAATCCCTTATAATGACGCATCATCATTTGAGATTCGAGGTTCTGAACGGTATCAAGCGCAACGCCGACCATAATCAGCACCGAGGTACCGCCGAGCGAAATGTTGATGCCGCCGATACTGCCGATCAAAATCGGGAGAATTGCGATCACACTGAGGAAAATAGCACCCATCAATGTGATTCTTGACAAAATCTTTGCAATAAAATCAGAGGTCGGTTTGCCCGGACGAATACCCGGTACCGCGCCGCCGTTTTTACGGAGATTGTTTGCCATTTCAACCGGATTAAACTGGATGGTTGCATAGAAGTATGCAAATCCGATAATCAGGAGGAAATAAATCACGGCGTAGAAGACGCCCTGAACGCTGAACAGACTTAAAAACTTGTACCACGATGAAGGCGGATTGCCCTGCTTCATGAACGACAAGATCATGGTCGGCAGCATCAAAATCGAGCTGGCGAAGATGATGGGCATAACGCCGGACATATTGACCTTGATCGGAATGTGGGAGTTTTGACCGCCGTACATCTTGTTGCCGACCACGCGCTTAGCGTACTGCACGGGGATTCTGCGTTCGGCGTTGGTCATCCAGACGATAAAGCCGATGACAACGAGGAACAGCAGCAGAATACCGATAACGGCAACCTGTTTATCGAGCTTCCAATACTCAATAAGTTTGAAAAGTGCCTGCGGACCGCGGGAAAGAATACCGGCGAACAACAGCATGGAAATGCCGTTACCGATGCCCTTTTCGTCGATCCGTTCACCCAACCACATCACCAATGCGGAGCCTGCCGTGAAGGCAAGAATGATAACGAATGCCGCAAAGACAACCGCACCGGACTTGTTGACGCTCAAATAGTTGCTGCCTTTTAAATAGAAGAAGTAGGCTGTACCCTGAATCAACGCCAAAATGACGGTTGCATAACGGGTGATCTGCGCCAGTTTCTTCTGACCTTCTTCCCCTTCTTTGGAAAGACGCTCCAAAGCGGGAATGGCAACGCAAAGCAACTGAATGATGATGGAGGAGTTGATGTACGGGGTAACCGACATCGCAAAGATGGCGCCGTACTCCAAACCGCCACCGGTCAGGATGGATAAATAACTGAAAAATTCATTGGTCGCGCCGCTTTCGCTGGCGGATTTCAATGCCGCAACATCAATGTACGGCACCGGGATGACCGAACCGATTCGGAAAATGATAATGATGAAGACAGTAAAAAGAATCTTATTGCGGATTTCCTTTACCTTCCACGCATTTCTCAAGGTTTCCAACATAATCAGATCACCTCGGCCTTTCCGCCTGCAGCATTAATTTTTTCTGTCGCAGAAGCGGAGAAAGCATTCAACCGGACAGTCAGCTTTTTGGTCAGCTTCCCGTTGCCGAGTACCTTCACCGGAAGTTCTGCCTTCTTTACAATGCCCTGTTGTGCCAGTGCAGTCGCATCGACGACGGCACCGTCTTCAAATACCTCAAGAGCGGAGACATTGATCGCAACCCACTCTTCGGCAAAAATGTTATTAAAGCCACGCTTCGGAACGCGTCTTTGTAACGGCATCTGGCCGCCTTCAAAGCCCGGTCTCATGCCGTGACCGGCACGGGCCTTTTGTCCCTTGTGACCCTTTCCGGCTGTTTTACCGTTGCCGGAACCATGACCTCTACCGATACGCTTCGACTCTTTGGTAGAGCCGGCAGCCGGAGATAATTCATGCAATTTCATCGTTCGCACCTCCTTGTGATTGGCGAATTGTCGCCTTTTGCTGCGTTAAACCATACGCAGCCGGATGGAAATCAGTTTTCCTCAAGAACCTCAACGAGGTGAGAAATCTTGTTGATTTTGCCGCGGGTCTGTGCATTGTCCGGTTGTACGCGGACATCGCCGACCTTGTGCAGACCAAGTGCTTCTGCTGTCGCAATCTGATCCTTTTTTGAACCGATTGTACTCTTCACGAGTTTTACCGAGAGGCTTGCAGCCTTATTCTTTGTCGCCATGTTGCTGCTCCTCCTTAACCTATAATCTCTTTCGCAGATTTGCCGCGAACCGCCGCAACCTGGTTGACATCGCGCAGCGATGCAAGACCCTGAACGGTAGCGCGAACCACATTGCACGGATTGTTGGAACGCAATGCCTTGGTACGGATATCCTTGATGCCGACCGCTTCGACAACGGCACGAACGGCACCGCCGGCAATAACACCGGTACCGGGAGCAGCCGGTTTCATCAAAACGCGGCCTGCACTGAACGCTCCGATTACCTCGTGGGGAATCGTGGTTCCCTTCAACGAGACTTTAATAAGATTCTTCTTCGCGTTTTCAATACCCTTGCGAATTGCGTCGGGTACTTCGCCTGCTTTACCCAAACCGTATCCGACGATACCGTTTCCGTCTCCGACGACAACGAGGGCTGCAAATTTCATAATGCGGCCGCCCTTTACGGTTTTCGATACACGGTTTATGGCAACGACACGCTCCTGAAGATCCAATGTTGATGCATCAATATTAGTAGCCAAAAGTATTCCTCCTCCTTTTTAGAACTTGAGGCCGCCCTCGCGGGCACCTTCGGCAAGCTCCTTCACGCGGCCGTGAAAGATATATCCGCCACGGTCGAAAACGACCTCGGAAATTCCCTTTGCGGCAGCGCGTTCAGCGATTAACTGTCCAACCTTGCGAGCACCCTCGCAATTTCCGCCGGATACACCGAAATCTTTTTCGTTGGAACCTGCGGCTGCAAGTGTAACGCCGTTTACATCGTCAATAAGCTGGGCGTAGATATGACAGTTGGAGCGGAATACATCGAGGCGAGGTCTTTGTGCTGTGCCGCTGACTTTTGAACGAACACGGGCATGGCGCTTCAATCTTGCCTGATTGCTGTTCGGTTTTGTAACCATTATGATAACACTCCTTTATTACTTCTTCGCACCCTTGGCGGCTTTTCCTTCTTTGCGGCGGATATGCTCTTCCGCGTACTTGATACCCTTGCCCTTATACGGCTCCGGCGGACGCTTCTTACGCACATCTGCGGCAAACTGACCGACCTTTTGCTTATCGGGACCGCTGATGATGATTTTGTTGTTGTCCGGAACTTCAATGGTGATTCCGTCGATTTCCGGAACGATGACCTGATGCGAATAACCCAGGTTCATCACAAGATTCTTTCCTTGCTTCTGTGCACGGTAACCGACACCGTTCACTTCCAACACGCGGGTGAAACCGTTGTTCACACCTTCTACCATGTTGGCGATCAAGGTACGGGTCAGCCCGTGTAGTGAGCGATGCTCCTGAACATCCGACGGACGGGTAACGATAATTTCGTTCCCCTCGACCGCAATGGACATATCAGCGGAAAAAGTTTCCTTTAACTCGCCCTTGGGACCCTTTACGGTAACTTCACTGCCGTTGACCTGAACCGTCACGCCGGCAGGAATCGCGATGGGCATTCTTCCGATTCTTGACATTCCAATGCACCCCCTTACCAGACGTATGCCAACACTTCGCCGCCAACATTGGCGACGCGTGCCTGCTTATCCGTCATGATACCTTTAGAGGTGGAAAGGATGGCAATGCCTAAGCCCTTCATAACTTTCGGCATATCCTCAACATTGGTATAAATCCGCAAACCCGGTTTCGAGATTCGACGAATACCGGTAATGGTCTGCGCTCTGTTTGGGCCGTACTTCAATGTAATATGAATGACGCCCTGCTTTCCGTCTTCCACGACCTGAAAGCCACTGATATAACCTTCGTCAAGTAAAATCTGTGCAATTGACTTCTTTACGTTTGACGCAGGTACATCAACCGAATCATGTTTTGCCGCAGATGCGTTACGAATTCTCGTCAGCATATCGGCTATTGTATCGGTGATTTGCATACCGTCAACCTCCTTTAAAGCTTTACCCTTACCAGCTTGCCTTCTTCACACCCGGAATCTCGCCTTTGTAGGCTAATTCACGGAAGCAGATACGGCAGATACCGTACTTGCGAAGATAAGCGTGCGGGCGTCCACAGATCTTACATCTGTTATACTGTCTTGTTGAAAATTTAGCGGGACGAGCCTGCCGTACTTTCATCGATGTTTTCGCCATAATCCTTCTCCTTACTTCGCAAACGGAGCGCCCATGAGTGTTAACAGTTCGCGGGCTTCTTCATCCGTCTTAGCGGTCGTAACAAAAATGATGTCCATGCCACGGACCTTATCAATTTTATCGTAATCAATTTCAGGGAAGATCAACTGCTCCTTGACGCCCATGGCATAGTTCCCGCGTCCGTCAAAGGAGTTGGGGTTGATGCCGCGGAAGTCTCTTACGCGGGGCAGCGCCGTCTGGAAAAGACGTTCGACAAATTCATACATTCTTTCGCCGCGAAGGGTAACCTTTGCGCCGATCGGCATACCGGTACGCAACTTAAAGTTTGCAACCGACTTTTTGGCATTGCAGGCAACGCCCTTTTGACCGGTGATCTTTGCAAGATCGGTCAAGATCGCGTCGATAACCTTAGCGTTATCCTTTGCCTCGCCTGCGCCTACGTTAATAATGACCTTTTCGAGCTTCGGAATCTGCATGACGCTCTTGTAGCCAAACTTGGTCATCAACGCAGGAGCAACCGAATTTTTATATTCGTTTCCTAAAGTTGACATGTCACGTTCTCCTTACGCTTAAAAAGTCTCGCCGCACTTTTTGCAAACGCGGTCTTTTTTGCCGTCTTCGTAAATCTTGGTGCCGACGCGGGTCGCCTTGCCGCACTTGGGGCAGACAAGCTGAACCTTGCAGGCGTAGATTGCGCTTTCGGTCTCAATGATTCCCGACGGATCGCCCGCCTTCTTGGGTTTCACATGCTTCTTAACCTTGTTCAGTCCTTCTACAATGACCTTACCCTCTTTGGGGCTGACCTGAAGAACCTTGCCGGATTTCTTGCGATCTTTTGCGTCGCCGGTTAACAAAACGACGGTATCGCCTGTTTTAATGTGAAGTTTGCTCATATTCCGATCCTCCCATTAAAGCACTTCCGGAGCAAGCGAAAGGATCTTGGTGTAATCCTTTTCACGCAGCTCACGGGCTACCGGCCCGAAAATACGGGTACCGCGCGGGTTTTTGTCATCACGAATGATAACCGCCGCATTTTCATCAAATCTGATATAAGTGCCATCATTACGGCGAAGACCTTTTGCGGAACGTACCACAACGGCCTTCACGACATCGCCCTTCTTTACCGTACCGCCGGGAACGGCTTTTTTGACGGAAGCAACGATGACATCGCCAATGTTGGCATACCTCCTTTTGGAACCGCCAAGTACACGGATGCACATGATTTCTTTTGCACCGGTATTGTCGGCTACCTTGAGGTAACTCTGTTGCTGTATCACAGTGGTTTCCTCCTTGTCGGCTTACTTCGCCTTTTCAATGATTTCGGCGACACGCCATCTCTTGTCCTTCGAGAGGGGTCTGGTTTCCATGATCAGAACACGGTCACCGATTCCGCAACTGTTGTTCTCGTCATGTGCCTTTAATCTGATGGTGTTTTTGATGATCTTCTTGTACAGGGGATGCTTTACATTGTCTTCAATCGCGACGACAACGGTCTTATCCATTTTATCGCTGACAACACGGACTACCCTTGTTTTACGAAGGTTTCTTTCACTCATTTCGGCTTACCTCCCTTTCAAGCATTCGCGCTGTCGTTCTTGAGTTCTTGCTCGCGGATGATGGTCTTTACGCGGGCAATGTCCTTCTTGACAGCAACGATGCGCATGGGGTTTTCAAGCTGATTGATGGCAAGTTGAAAACGCAGATGGAACAATTCATCCTTCAACTTTGCCAGTTTTTCATTCAACTCAGGCAGCGTGTTTTCTCTGATTTCCTTTGCATTCATTACTGCTCACCACCCGTTTCCTGCTTGGTTACAAATTTGCACTTGATCGGCAATTTGTTCGCGGCGAGACGCATCGCCTCGCGTGCCTGTTCCTCCGAAACTCCGCCGATTTCAAACATGACGCGGCCGGGTTTTACCACGGCTACCCAATATTCGGGAGAACCTTTACCGGAACCCATTCGGGTTTCAGCCGGTTTCTCGGTAATCGGCTTATCGGGGAAAATTTTGATCCAAACCTGACCGCCACGCTTGATGTAACGCGTCATAGCGATACGGGCAGCCTCAATCTGGTTGGAAGTGATCCATGCCGGCTCTAAAGCCTGCAGACCGAAATCACCGTGAGAGACGGTAATTCCGCGAGAAGCGGTACCGGTCAAGCGACCGCGCTGTACTCTGCGGTATTTTACGCGTTTCGGCATTAACATTAGCGAGCTCCCCCTTCCTTCTTCGGTGCGCGCTCTTTCCGCTCGCCGTTGTTGCGGCGACCGTCGCGACGGTTGTCGCGGGCAAATGTGTTGCGGCTTTCACGGCGGCGGTTCTCATCGAGAACCTCACCCTTGTATACCCAAACCTTTACGCCGATACGACCGTAGGTGGTGTTTGCCTCGGCAAAACCGTAGTCGATGTCGGCACGAAGGGTCTGCAGCGGGATGGTACCCTCATGATACTGTTCGCTTCTTGCAATTTCAGCGCCGCCCAAACGGCCGGAAACCTGCGTTTTGATACCCTTTACGCCCATGCGCATGGCTCTGCCGATCGACAGCTTCATAGCGCGGCGGAAAGAAATACGCTTTTCCAACTGTGTTGCGATATTTTCAGCAACAAGTTGCGCATTTGCATCGGGATTCTTGATCTCGACGATATTGATGATCACCGGCTTTTTCAGCATCTGTTCGCAAGTAGTGCGGAGCTTTTCGATCTCAGCACCGTTGCGGCCGATAACCATACCCGGTTTTGCACAGTGGATGTGCAGTCTGACGCGCTTGTCGTCACGCTCAATTTCCACCTTGGCGATACCTGCTGTGTATAATGTTTTCTTCAGGTATTTACGGAGGTTATAATCCTCAACCAGTGTGTCGCCGAACTTATTGTCTGCAACAAACCAGCGGGAATCCCAGTCCTTGATAACGCCAACACGGAAACCGTGCGGATTTACTTTCTGACCCATAACGAAACCTCCTTACCTTAATTCTCGCGTTCTTTCAGAACGATTGTCATATGGCTGGTTCTTTTCAGAATGCGGTGTGCACGACCGTGATCCTTCGGGCGGATTCTCTTCAGAATCGGTCCCGGGCAGACGAGACACTCGGCAACATAAAGTCTTGCCATATCCATATTTTTGTTTTCTGCGTTAGCCATTGCAGATGCTAAAAGTTTCTCCAAGTATTCGCAAGCGGATTTCGGAGTAAACTTCAGAATAGCCATGGCCTTGTCTGCATCCTGATTGCGGATCAGATCCAAAACAATCTTCACCTTACGCGGCGAGATGCGGGCAAATTTCAAGGTAGCCCTTGCTTCCATCGTTAACTTCTCCTTTCGACCGCTTACTTACCGGAGGTTTTAGAACCGGCGTGGCCTTTAAATGTTCTTGTCGGTGCAAACTCACCGAGTTTATAGCCGACCATATCCTCTGTAACATAGACCGGAACGTGCTTGCGTCCGTCATGGACCGCAAAGGTGTGTCCGACGAAATCAGGGAATATGGTGGAAGAACGACTCCAGGTTTTCAGTACGCGTTTTTCTCCGGTTTCGTTCATTTGCAGAACCTTTTTGTACAAGGATTCTTGTACATAAGGGCCCTTTTTAATACTTCTACCCATAATGAATTCTCCTTTCGTCCGACTTACTTACGGCGTGTGACGATAAACTTATCGCTGGCCTTATGCTTCTGACGGGTCTTATAACCCAAGGTCGGTTTACCCCATGGGGTAACAGGGCCGGGACGGCCGATGGGGGATTTACCCTCACCACCACCGTGCGGGTGGTCGCAGGGGTTCATGACGGAACCGCGAACGGTCGGTCTCCAACCCATGTGGCGTTTGCGTCCGGCTTTACCGTAATTGACATTGGCGTGCTCCGGATTGGAGACAACACCGACGGTAGCCATACATTTATCCGGCACATTGCGCTGTTCGCCGGAAGGCAAACGCAGCAAAGCCATACCGTTTTCCTTTGCCATCAACTGAGCCGTGTTACCGGCGGAACGCGCCAACTGGGCGCCCTTGCCCGGATACAACTCAATGTTGTGCAGGAAGGTACCGACCGGAATGTTGGTCAACGGCAAAGCGTTGCCCGGCTTGATGTCCACATTCGGTCCGCTGACGACGGTATCGCCGACCTTCAGATCCTGCGGTGCGATAATGTAGCGCTTTTCGCCGTCTTCAAACTGAATCAGCGCGATAAATGCGGAACGGTTCGGATCATATTCCAAAGTCTTTACCGTTGCCGGTGCATCAAAACGATCGCGTTTGAAATCAATGACTCTGTACTTTCTGCGGTTACCGCCGCCTCTGTGGCGAACGGTGATTCTGCCGTAACTGTTGCGTCCGGCATTCTTTTTAATCGGCTCAAGCAAACTTCTTTCGGGCGCAACTTTGGACAACTCGGAATAATCCATGGTTGTCATATTTCTGCGACCGTTTGTCGTCGGCTTGTAATGCTTAATAGCCATGTGTTTCACTCTCCTATTTTGGCTTAGCGAAGCCGTCCGGCGGCTTCATACATCACCGGAATCAATTCATTGATTCCCTGACGGAACCTTAAATCAAACCGTCAAAAAATTCAATCGGCTTGGAATCGCTCTTCAAGGTTACAATTGCCTTCTTCCAAGCAGCTGTATAGCCCTCATATCGACCCATGCGTCTTGCCTGTCCGCGCATATTGATGGTGTTGACCTTTGCAACTTCTACCTTGAACAACTTCTCAACAGCGTCGGCAATCTGATACTTGTTTGCATCTTTTGCAACCTTAAAGGTGTACTTCTTATCGGCAATGCCCGACATACTCTTTTCGGTAATGACCGGTGCCAAAATAATGTCCTGTGCGGTTTTCATTACGCGTACACCTCCTGAATTTTTTCTACTGCACCCTTGACCATCACAACGGTATCCGCATGGATGATGTCATAAGTGTTGAGGGTGTTGAACTGGGTAGCTTTCGCGCCTTTGATATTGGCAATACTCTTGACGGCAAAAGCGTTATTATCTGCTAAAACCACAAGCGTCTTTTTGCCGGCACCGATGGCTTGCAAACAAGCAACAACCGTCTTGGTGCTGAAGGTGTCCAGCTTTAATTCCTCTAATACGATCATGTTGCCGGCAGCAACCTTATCCGACAAAGCGGATTTCAGTGCCAAACGGCGCACCTTCTTGTTGAGAGCATACGAATAATCTCTCGGCTTCGGTGCATGAACGATTCCGCCGTGTCTCCACTGGGGAGCGCGTGTCGAACCCTGACGGGCGTGTCCGGTTCCCTTTTGACGCCATGGCTTTTTGCCGCCGCCGGAAACCTCGGTACGGGTCAGAGTGGACTGTGTACCCTGACGCTGATTGGCGAGGTAATTGACCACAGCCATATGCATTACTACTGCGTTGGGTTTGATTCCGAAGATGGCATCGCTTAACATCATTTCACCGACGCTTTTGCCTGCCATATCGACTACTGTAATATTCGGCATAACTCAAACACTCCTTCCCTTAAGCTTTCACGCTGTCAAAGAGCACCACAATGCCGCCCTTGGGTCCCGGAACGGCACCCTTTACGGCGATGATGTTCTTTTCGGCGTCCACTTTCACTACGGTCAGGTTCTGAACGGTTACACGCTCATGGCCCAAATGACCGGCCATCTTTTTACCTTTAAATACGCGAGAGGGACTGGAGCAAGCGCCCAAAGAACCGCCGTGACGGGCAACAGGACCCGAATCGTGGCTTTCTTTCAAACGGTGGAAATTCCAGCGCTTGATGGTGCCGGCATATCCTTTACCTTTTGAAGTTCCTCTGACATCGACCGAGTCACCCTCGGCAAAAGTGTCGGCTTTGATGATGTCGCCGACATTAAGTGCGCTGCAATCTTCCAAACGGAACTCACGGAGTACCTTTTTGGGCGCAACATCACCCTTCTTGAAATGTCCCTGCATGGGTTTGTTGACCTTGCCGGCTTTCAAATCGCCGTAGCCGATCTGAACTGCCTCATAACCGTCGTTTTCAGCGGTCTTCTTCTGCGAAACAACGCAGGGACCTGCTTCGATCACGGTTACCGGAACAACATTTCCGTTTGCGTCAAAAAGTTGGGTCATACCCAATTTCTTTCCGACAATACCTTTTTTCATTTTCTTTCCTCCTATTGGTTATTGGTCAGCACAGGCTGACATGACCACGCCGTACAAAACGAAATGCAATGATATCGCGCTGGCGATCATAACTTGATTTCGATTTCCACTCCGGCGGGAAGCTCAAGACCGGTCAGGGCTTCCACAGTTTTGTTGGAAGGTCTGATCACATCGATAAGCCTTTTGTGGGTCCGCATTTCAAACTGCTCACGGCTGTCCTTATACTTATGAACAGCGCGCAGAATGGTCACGATTTCCTTTTCGGTCGGGAGCGGTACGGGACCGGATACCCTAGCACCTGTACGTTTAGCGGTTTCCACAATCTTTTCTGCGGACTGGTCTACAAGCGCGTGATCGTAACCCTTGATACGAATACGGATTTTTTCTTTCACTGCCATGTGAATTTTCGCCTCCTTGTTGAGTTGGCGGGCAAAACTTACATCGTGCCGGGTGTTTCTTTCCGACACAATATAAAACCGGCATTGCTGGGGTCACAGACAATTCCGGAACAGCGACTCGCATCGCCGTTGCACAACAGATTCGCAAGTATCTCTTGTGCCTCCAAAGTTCTTTCGCCCGGTTTAAAATCGGACATACTCCGCGGAAATTTCCCGACTCGGCGGTCGGCCACCTCCCGCATCAACGCATGTTTTACGCTGCTTTTTCACAGCGTGCACGATGATTTTACCATATCAGCCAAAAAATTGCAAGAATTTTCTAAAAAAATACCTTATAACATTTCACAAAGTTTTTGCATTTTTTTGTGCAAAAAACACAACGGTCTGTCCTGCTGTTTACAGAACAGACCGTTGAAATATAGCACTACTAAAATGAGTCAATGTCCCCCGCCACACATTTTTTCATGTGGATCAGATCGGTAATATCAATCGAATAGTCGCCGGTCACATCAAAAAAGTCCGGATGGGTATTGCCAACCGTTCCGACCAAAAGATAAACCCGAAGACCGACCAAATCACTCGCCGTGACCTGTTCATCTCCGTTTGCATCGCCGATTTCGGGCATAGAGTATTCATATTCCAAACCGTTTTCATCGTTAATGCCGTCCCGCGATTTCGTACAATACTGAATGACGCCTTTGCCGGCATACAGACATCCGTACATCTGATCACTATGAGAACGCGGAATCGTTTGAACGGTGTGATCGGTCACGGAATAGGACCAAAGCTGATTGGAGCAGTTTAAATACAGTCGATTGCCCACTGCAAAGAATCCGCTGTAGAAATTGTCCCAAATACTGTTATTCGAGGGTGCACGCCATGCCGGTGAACTGACCGTTGTCACCAAGGACGCACTCATCCAGCCGGAATTGAGCCGATTAATTTCAGCCTTTCGATAGGATGCGGTGGTTATTGAGGAATCGTCTCCCGTATCCACCAGCATATAGCCTACTCCATTGCAGATCGCGATCGGATAATCGCTTTCGTGCCACGGTGCATTTTCAAAAGTATTGCTGTTACAAACAACATTATCTAAACCGGCGACCTGCCAGCACGGTTCATCGCCGGTCCACAGCAACATATTCTCACCCTCGGGATCGGCAGGATCCGGATATTCCACTTCGCCGAAATAATCAATATGATGTTCCATAATCCTACTGTCGGTGGTCAACAATAATTCGTGCCTGCTCGGCACCATGCCGTAACCGTCGGGCGAAGGATCGTCATTCGTACAGTCCACATGATAATAGTTTGAACCGATTTTTACTATATTCCATGCATGAGCGTGAATATTGTCTGTGACTACATAAGAAACGATGCCCAACCGTTGCATCACCGCAAAAAAAGCATTGGTATACGCCGAACAAACGCCCTTTTTCTCCCGGAAAAATGTTACCGCATCATAAATCAAATAGTCCAGATCATATTCATAGTGCGCCACAAAGTAATCATGCACCGCAATAATTTTTTGTGTATCCGTCAAGCCTTTCCCGGAAACATAATTAACAATTTTCCGCAATTCCTTTTTATATTGTGCCAAGTAAAGTTCAGCCTGCGCTTGACTGCAGGTATAGGTGATATTATAAACCGAGGTCACTTCCACTTTGCCGCTGACCGTCCTATACCGCATTCTGTAGGTTGAAAAAAAATCGACCGAGAATAGTTCCGGTACATAAAAATATAAATAATCACAAAGAAGTTGTAACGCCTCGCTGATTTCATCTGCGTTATTGAATCTAAGATGATAATCACTCATTGATATTGTTGTTTGGTGCAGACGCATTCCTTCATACAACGCATTGGCAAATGCCTTCATGGTCGAATTATCCAATAACGAATAAACCTTTTCTAATTCAGGATGAATTTCGAGCGTATCGTCCTGCGCCGCAGTCGGTATACAAAAGAACCCTGTCAAAAGGACCAGCGATAATATCGCAGCAACGATCCGTTTGCTCATCAGCGATCACACTCCTTTCCGATTTATAATATAATTACCATCCGAGAAACAGAACCGAGAGGATCGGCAAAATTAATTTCATACGAAGCTGATCCATCACCGTTCGTACGCCTTCACGCAGTACCGCCATCAAACCGCCGTCTCCATGTGCCCCGACAAAATACTGTACGGTACGGTCAATAAATCCCAAATCGGCAGTTTTTTCTTGTTCAATCAACTGTTCGGCAGACATGGGTTCTTGCAGTTTTGGATCTTCTTCCGATGTTGGTTTCTCTTCCGGATCCGTCTGCTGCGGTTCATCTTCTTCTGCCGTATTCGGCGAATGTTCCTGTTGCTGTTTTATTTCTAACAGCAGTTGCCAGGTCTCCGGCTGGATCGCGTCATCTTTTTTATTGGAAAAATCATGCGTCGCCGAATCTAACAGCGAAAAGGTCACCGCGTCCGCTGTTTTATCGCATCGAATGCAATGCCGACTCATGATACCGTCTTGTTCAGAGGTTGCCGGACGGTCAACGATCCACTCCGATGTAAACTCATGTCCGACCGGATCGGTTTCCCGGTTTTCATTATGCCCACATATACTGCAGACCCTCGTTTGCATACCGCCTTTAGTGCATTTTGCTTCGACCGTATCGGTCCATTTACCGTAACGGTGTTTGCAGTTTTTGCCGTTATACTTGATTTCTACCCCGCCGGCAACCACCGTCGGCGTGATCTTGGTGCCTTCCCAACAAGCAAAACAACCCGTCAAATTATCTGCTCTTTGACCGGGCCAGATGTTTTTGATTGTAATCGGATAAAAACCGACCTGCGCATCTTCCTTGACCTTAAATTCCAAGGTCACCAGCGTCCCGTTTTCAGTACGGTTTTCCGACTCACAGTTTACGAAGCTGACATACCCGTTATGATCCTGCAACAAATAGTCCCGTAAAAATCCCGCATGAAATTTGGTATATTCCAACACATTCGGATCGTAGTGAAAGGTGACCGTGATTGCCATTAACGCCGTATTGTCGCTGATATCAATATTGATCAGCACAGAATCTCCCGGCGCGGCAGTAACCGTATCCACCGTAACAGTAGGGTTGTAATCGGCGCGAACGAACAGTATATTTCCGAACAGCGCCGCTGTTAAGACTGTGCAAAGCAGAATTGCCGTTAAACTTTTCAACCGTGTCAAAATGACCGTCTCCTTTTCTTTCTCCAGAAAAAAATATACCATACCCCACTTTTTTTGTCAACAAAAAAGCGCATTTCGGAACCAAAGTGCCAAAATGTGCTTTTCATCATTTAACGGACCTTCACAAATCCCGTCGAGATTTTCGGTAACACCGTGTTCTCGTCTATATCGGCAAACATGCTGTTATCCGTAAGTTCAATCGGATATTCGCCCTTTGCCGCATCTTTTTTAATAGAAAACTGCAAAATCAACAGCGTGCCGTTTGCGGTGACATTTTTGGAAATATCGCTTTCCGAAATAATGCAACCGACCTTTCCGCCGGCGCCCTCCACCGTATATTCATCAAACAGATCGCCTTCCTCATAGCCTTCGTAGACCAAAGCGGTGTCATCGTATTGGAAGTAAAGCTGTGCTGCCGCAATACCCGGGTTATCATTCAGATTGATCGGAACGGAAACCTTATCCTCCGCTTTGCCTTCTGCCGGTTTAATCTTTACGGTACCTTTTTCGATTACCTGAGTCACCGGCGTATCGGAAGAACCGCCTGCCTGTGCAGAAGATTCTATATTCCCATTGTTTGATCCTCCGCCTTTTTTGACGGTAAACAACCCGGTCGAAAAACCGATCATGACCGTAACGGCGATCCCTAACACAACTACACCGGCAATAATACCAATTAACAGTTTCTTATTCATTTTCATACTCCTTACAAACCTTCGTATTCGCCGGCTTCGACCTTCGCTTTGATCGCGGCGACGACGCTGTCTTTATCTTCTTTATAGGTAACGCCGTACCATTTGTCTTCCGCCACCATTACCGCAACTTCTTTGGTGCCGTTGGCAATTTGATTGGCAACCACACTCGGCAGATAAAATTCCGATTTCGGCACGGTGATCTTTTCATCCAAAAATGCACAGAGGTCTTTTTCGATCTCGTCAAAAACATCGGGTGTAAAGCCCCACATATTCATTGAAACAACGGTATCCGCCGGCAATTCCACCCAATGAATGTCATCTTCGGTGTATTTGCAGTCGACAATCTTGGTACGCTCAACAATTTCTTTGAGCTTTCCGTCTTCGATGGTGCATACACCGCGGGAAACCGAGCCGTTTTCGGTCAATGTGTTTGCCAAACGGAAGCCAACCATGCAGTAATCAGACTTTTGTTCCGCCAAATGATTGTAAATCTGCTTCAAAGCGGTTTTCCCGTAATAGTCATCGGCATTGATGACGGCAAACGGTGTTTTTACCGTGTTACGACAACAATAGATAGCATGTCCGGTACCCCACGGTTTCTTGCGATCCGCAGGACAGGTATACCCTGCCGGCAGCTCGTCCAATTCCTGAAACACATATTCCACATCAATTTTTTTCTCGATGCGTTGACCGACTAATTCTTTAAATTCTTTCTCGATCTCATGTTTAATGACAAAAACGACCTTATTGAATCCCGCTGCTTTGGCATCGTAAACCGAGAAATCCAAAATGGCCTCTCCCTTCGGTCCGATCGGTTCCACCTGTTTCAGTCCGCCGAACCGACTACCCATTCCTGCCGCCATGACGACTAATGTTGCATCAAAACTCATTTTCTTTCATCCTTTCTCACCGAACGGGATGCCCGAACATTTTTATTCGCACTTTCGTCAAACCCTTCGGTACTTTCCTTCATAAATAATATTTTTACTGTAAGGATCAGCAATTTAATATCCGACAGCACAGAATAGGTTTCAATATAAAACAAATCCATGTGCAGCTTGTCCGCCGGCGAGGTGTTGTACTTCCCGTACAACTGTGCATAGCCCGTCAAACCGGTCTTGACCCGGTGACGCAATTCAAAATCAGGGTATTTTGCCGCATATTCATAGACATTTTCGATCCGTTCCGGTCGCGGTCCTACCATCGACATGTCCCCGCGCAACACATTAAAAAACTGCGGCAGCTCGTCCATGCGGCAAGCGCGGATGAATTTCCCGACCCGGGTGATCCGTTTATCGTCCTCTACCGCTTTTTTGGCACCGTCTTTATCGGCATCGACAACCATTGAACGAAACTTTATAATATTAAAAATTTTTCCGCCCTTCGTAATCCGGTTCTGGCGAAAGAAAACCGGACCGCCGTCGTCCAATTTAATGGCAATAGCGCAACCCAACATGATCGGGCTGGTCAGCACAATGGCAACCAAAGACAGCAAAATATCAAAAAACCGCTTGATGATTTCCTGCTCCACCGTCAAACCTCTGTTTCGACTGACCAAAACCGGCGTATCGCTGATCTGCATTTCAAAACTGTTATTTAAAACGATATCGGTGATATCCGGCAACAAATAGGTTCGCTTTTGCTTGGTATAGCAATACGCAAAAAGCTCTTTTTGCTTGGATTTATCCATATCGCAGAGAATGACCGCCTCATATTTATCAATGTGCCGCTTGATCCCTTCCATCCCGACGCGTTCGACATTCAGCCCGCATTCGATGCGGAACCGTTCGGAAATTTTACTCATTTTCCGAATCAATTCAAATCCCTCGGCATCATTGCTAAAAATGGCAATCATTTTCCGCGCTTTGTAAAGCCGAAAATAAAACACATTAGCACAACAACTACCCAAAACGATCACAAAAAACTGATATACGCATCCTCTGAGCATCGGCAAAACGGGAATTAACTGTCGGGCAATCAAACTAAGTTCCATATACATGATTGCATTGGTAAAAACAATGGCCAATGCAAAACTGTAAATCACTTCATGCACCCGCTGTACCCCGATATGAAAAGCACCGTACAGGGTAGAAAATGTTGCAAAAAGTAAGATAAACGACAAAATAACCAAATAGTTTCCCTTTTGACTGAAAAGGGTGGTAATGTAGTTGGAGGTCCAAGTTTGAATAAAGCCGAGCGTGACCGCCGTCACTAAGGTTGCTTTCACAAAAAGCATGACGGATTTTCTGAATTTTACTACTTCTTTCATAAAAAATGCTCCCGCCCTTTGTATCGAATATAGTATACCATACTCCACACCGGTTTACAAGAAGCACTTTTAGAAAAATCAGACGAAGAATAGAATTTAAGCTCATTCTTCCCCTTTGTATTTTCGGCGGGTCGCCATTCCTCCGCGGATGTGGCGTTCTTTTTTGTTATGTTCCAGTACCTGCTTCACCTCGCGGAAAAGCTGTGGGTTATCCCGGCAAAGTCGATCAGTCACATCTTTATATACCGTCGATTTGCTGACCTTAAAAACTTTTGCCGCCGCACGCACCGTTGCCCCCGTTTCCAAAATGTATTCGCCCAAAACAACGGCTCGACCTTCTGTTGCATCTTTCATCACATCAACTCCTAAAAAGGACTGTTCTATCATATGATGAAAAACCGAAAAAAATAACCGCTTTCCCCGACCTGCACCGCGGACGAAAAGAAATATTTGATTTTCCGTTGTTGCTATGATACAATAATAAATAAATATATCATGGGTGGAATTTGTAGTGCATACATCAGATCATACGCCGTTTTTCTCCATTATTACACCGGTATATAACCGAAAGCAGTGTGTTCAAAATGCCATTGACAGTATTTTGAAACAGGACTTCTCGGATTGGGAATATCTTATCGTCGATGACGGTTCCACCGACGGAACCGCCGAGGTGATTGATCAAGCCACGGCAAAGGATTCCCGCATCAATGCCCTGCACCTGCCGTACAACCAAGGCGTCTCAGCCGCCAGAAACCGTGGCATTCAAACCGCCAAAGGAAAATATTTGCTCTTTTTAGATTCGGATGATGAATTTAAAAACGGTGCTTTTTCCTTTTTGGTACATGCTTTGACCGAACATCCTGCGGTAGATACCGTTGTTTTTTCTATTGACCGTTTTGATAACTCTGTCGATACCGCTGTTACCGACACGCAAAAAAATTATCAGCTTTTGAATTATTCGGCAATTCGTTTTCCTTTTCTTGCCGGTATGCTTGGAACTTGTCCCCTTGAAAAGAAACATATCTATCGACCGATCGTCTGGAACAAATGCATTCGACGAACTGTTTTCTCCGAGAACAGCATTTTGTTTGATGTGCAAAAAGTCACTTGGGAAGACCGTGAAGTTTGCATCAAGGTTTTGGACGGTTGCCAACAGATTCTAACTACCGATATCGCCATGATAATGGATCGAACCTCCGAAGTAGGCGACCATCTTTCGATGAAATATTACCCGGACGGCGCTAAAAATGTTTTGTCACAATATAAGTGGGCGTTACAAAAATTCGGCAGTGAGTTTGATTTTCATTCTGACTATGCCGTCAATTGGATCTATCAAAATATTCAGCTGTGGCTGGAACGCATTATGGCGAAGGACAAAAACCGTCGCTTGCTGATGCAGGAGATCCTGACCGACGCTGATTTTATTAACATCGTTACCTCACGCACACCCGACGGTTTCTTTCAAAAAGCCGTCTGTCGTGCATTGTCTAAGAAAAAATACCGCCGTGCTTATCGAATTTATTGGTTGCAAAACCTTTTGAACCGCGGAAGGTGCTACTAAACCACAAAGAAAACAGAAGGAATCGTTCATGAATAAAAACAGAAGTGAAATAAAAACCGGTATCATCCTGTCTTATGTTTACATTGCCGTCTCGATGATTGCCGGGCTGATTTATGTGCCGCGCATGGTTTCCATGCTTGGCGAAAGTGAATACGGACTGTACGGATTGGCAAAGTCCACCATCGAATATCTTTCGATCATGGGGCTGGGACTTCAAAGTGCTCTGGTTCGTTTTACCTCCAAATACATTGCCACAGGAGAAAAAGATAAAGAGCAACGCCTCGGCGGCATGTTCTTGGTCATCTATTCCGTCATTGCCGTTGTCGTGATGATCGCCGGCGTCATTTTGTCTCAAAATCTCGGATTTTTAGATACCAAGTTGACTGCAGAAGAAAGCTCCCGATTAAGTATTTTAGTGATCATCTTGGCATTCAACCTTGCGATCGGGTTTCCAATGGGCGTTTTCGGCGGCGTCATTACGGCGCACGAAAGATTCACCTTCCGAAACGGCATTTCGGTCATTCGCGAAATTTCTATGCCGATCGTCACCCTCCTCTTTTTATCCTTCGGCTACCGTTCGGTCGGCATGGTTATGATTCAAACTGTATTCAGTTTGATCACCATGTGCGCCGATTTGATTTACACCAGAAAAGTTTTAAACTACCACCCGGTATTTGCCGGTTTTGACGGCGGTGTGATCAAAGAGATCATCTCTTATACCGTTTTCATTTTTATCGGAGAGGTCACCGACCGGATCAGTAATGCCACCAACAGCACTATCCTGGCGGCTGTTTCGGGGACAGCCGCTATTGCCGTTTTCAGCATCGGTGCCCAATTGTATGCTTATTACTTGAATTTTTCCGCTTCGATCGGCAGTTTCTTTCTGCCGCGCATCGTCAAAATGACCGTCTCCAAAGCATCCGATCAAGAGCTATCGGATTTGTTTATCAAGGTGGGACGCATCCAACTGTATGTGGTTGCCTTGATTTTCAGCGGATTTATTGCTTTCGGTCAAGATTTTATCCATTTATGGGTCGGCGATACCTATGCTCCCGCCTATTGGATTGCCGTATTTTGCATGGCGCCGACCTTGATCGGTCGAAGTCAATCCCTCGGCGTGCAAATCTTGTTAGCAAGGAACAAGCATCAATTCCGTGCGATATTTTATTTCTTTATCACCCTGCTGGACATTGCCATCAGTATCCCGTTGGGCAAGCTGTACGCCGGCGTCGGCGTCGCGATCGGCACCATGATTGCGCAGTTTATCGGTCCGGTCATTACTATGAATATCTACTATGCCAAAAAAATGCACTTGGATATTAAAGGTTACTGGAAGAGAACGCTTCCGATTATTTTTGTGATCGGTGTGTTGACGACGGTTGCAAAAGTTGTCAATTGGTATTTCCCGGCGGACAATTGGTTGAAGTTGGCGCTTCAAATCGTTCTATATTTTGTGATTTATGCGATGTTTGTCTACAAAGTTCTCTTTAACGAGTACGAGCGCGATTTGGTCGGCGGTTTATTAGGGAAATTTATAAAAAAGAAAGCTAACGACTAATCGCTTAAGTTTTCCCGATTAGAAAATCCTTGCTTTCGGCGTTGATGCCGAAAGCAAGGATTTTTTGTAATAACTTAATCAGGAAAAGAACAGGGCGCCGGCACCGTATGTAACAAATGCCACGATCGCGCCGGCTCCTAAAACACCGAGCACGATGGCGGGAAAGGCTTTCGACAGCTTCATGTCTAACATCGCCGCGACCAGCGCACCAGTCCATGCGCCGGTACCGGGAAGCGGAATGGCCACCAAGACAAACAATCCCCAAAAGGCATATTTTTGAACCACATCCGACTTCTTTTCCGCACGCTTTTCAAAAGCGGTTACCAAACCGTCTAATTTACTGCTGATTTTTCGCATCCACGCAAAAATCTTCTTGATAAAAATAATGATAAACGGTACCGGCAGCAGATTCCCGATAATCGAAATGCCAATAGCGACCCCTAACGGCAGTCCGTATCCGACCCCAATCGGAATCGCCCCGCGCAGTTCGATCACCGGCACCATAGAAATCAAAAAAGTCAATCCGATCTTTTGCAAATAGCTCACAGGTCAATCCCCCCAAAAGAAAACAAACAACTGTTTGGTATCTGCCGAGAAAATCGTTCGGAAATATTCCGCCAATCCCATTCCGTCACGCAACGGCACATAGATCAACAAATAGGCTAACGCCGATAGGATAACCAATAAT
The DNA here is from genome assembly GCA_017524165.1 of Clostridia bacterium. Lineage (GTDB taxonomy): Bacteria > Bacillota > Clostridia > Oscillospirales > Acutalibacteraceae > UBA737. The sequence continues at coordinate 24,321 of JAFWUH010000036.1, forward strand.
ACAATGACCAAAACCAAAATCGGCACCCGAAAGAAAGACGACCCTTTCGGTTGTTCCATGCCGCCCTTTCCGCAGAAGAAGTCGCCTTCCTGTTCTGAAAGCTCGCCCTCATAATAACTGCCTTTAGGTTCTTTTTTCCTTTTCTGCTTTTGATGAATCTCAAAAGTTTGATTCAGCAGTTCCTCACCGTCTTGGAAACATTCGGTCGATTGTTCAGCGGAAAGATCCGCTTCCTGCTCCTGTTTGGGCAGTTTTTCCGACGGTGTTTTCTCCGCAGTCTGTTCTTCTGCATCCGACTGTTCATTGATCCCGGATGTTTCATCCTCCGACGGTAGTTCGTCTGCATTTTTTTCCGTTACTTCTTGTGCGCCGTTCGTACCCGTTTCATCGACTTTCTCGTCATCGGAGACCGCCGTTTCTTCGGGATCGACTTCCGTCTCATCTTGAACCGATTCCGGTTCCTGTGTCATATTTTCCTGCTGTTCAGGCTCTTTTTCGGCAATCAAACTTAGTTCTCCGATATAGGAGTGGATCAAATTTTCCATGATGGATTTCCGGATATTCTTGTTTTCGGTCAAGAGGATAATGGTTTGCGGACCGCTTTCGATAATACAACCGCCGAAAAGCCCCTCGGGCGATACCAACGGCGTGGCGCCGTCTAAAATTTTAATTTCGGCATTACTGTCAATACCGTAAGTTTTCGCGTCGATCGGTGTTAATTCCTTACCAACCGACCGTGCGACCACGGACAGAATACCATCCTCACCAAACAACGCACCGCAAATAAGAATCACCCGGCTCCGGGAGACCGCGCGGGCAAGCGCATGAACCAAATTTTTGCGATCGGTAGTTTTTTCGGTCAATAAACGCATCCGACAGCATCCGCAAAGATTAAATTCCATTTCAAAATCCGTATTGATTTGATAGTAAATGATATCGACTTTTACATTTTGAAACATTTTATAAATCCTTTCCGTTCAATATTTTAGGGTGCGAAACCGTTTGGCTCCTCCGACGAACCCGTTGAACCGCTTGCCGCCTCTGCGGAGGGCGCCTGATTACTTCCGTTTTCAGCGGGACCCGGCGGTTGCTCGCCGACCGGTTCCGAAGACCCGGAAAGCTCGCTTGACGCCGACGGTACATCCTGAACGCTGATGCCTTCCGCCGCATAAGGATACTCTTTCTTCTTGACCTCATACCATTTTTTCGGGAACCGCGCCGATTTGTTTTCGCGTGCCGATGCGGTATCAACGGTTGGATCTTCGCCATCCCGTACCCGGCGCGCCATCACAACCAAACGCGCATTCTCAAAATCGTAACAGCAGGTCACCAACGAAAGAATTTCATCTTCGGGTACAACATCCACCGTGGTATTGATCAAACTACGCTGTCGAGCTTCTGCCAGCCAGGCGTCGAACGCCTCGGCGGTCGAAAAATAATCAGTTGTGATGTTGTAAATTCGCCCGTTATCGTCTTCCGTCGTTGCGTTCAAGACCATGATCGCATAAATTTTATAAATCACATCCTCATACCGCGTGGAAAGATTGATCACGGGATTTTGTTGATAAAACCCAAGTCTGCGTAAGTAGTGTAGGGTGCCAAACATACTGCCGTCTGTAGTATCATGCCCGTAAATCACCAAATTTTTATCACTGCGTTCCTGATCGATCGTATCTAAACAACTCAAAAAGACGGCGCCGTATTTTGATTTTTCTTTTAACTGATTATGGGTTAAATAAAAATCGTCATCATTACACTGATAAAACGGGTTGTCGATTTTCGTCCCACTCACCGTGATCCATCCGCGAAAATCCGGATTTTCAGCGATCATGGCGGCAAATTTTTCCTCGGTCTTCACCGTTTGATCGTGCCAGATCTTGCGGCTGTGATCTACGACCTTTCGTTGGCTTGCCGATTCCACGCTGAAAAAAAACAGATAAATCAAGGATACGATCAGCGCCGCCAGACAAAGTAACATCCCGCATTTCAGAAGAATTTGCCGCAAAGGATCCTTTTTTTGCGGAATCAAAAAGAGATACAGACGGTACGCGCATTTTTTGATTACCGTCGAGACGCTTTGAGCGCATGTTTTCAACCGATCGGTCATGGATCAGTCTCACCTTTCACAAATGGATCAATATACGAATAAACCGTTCCGGCGATTGCGCGTTCGATCAGCGGTTCCATATCCAAACCTTCCTCAGCGGCTTCGCACTGACCGGGCTTCGGTCGGGTATGCGGATGCCGCGGGGTAAAGACGGTGCAACAGTCTTCATAGGGCAAAATCGAGATATCGAAGGTATCAATCTTACGGGATATCGCGACGATTTCCTCCTTATCGTTGCCGATCAACGGCCGCAAAACCGGCAGGGTGGAAACGGCGTCTGTCGCGGCAATGGCGGGGAGGGTTTGGCTTGCCACCTGACCGAGACTTTCCCCGGTAATCAGCGCCAAACAGCCGTGCTGTGCGGCAATACGCGAGCTGATCCGCATCATCATCCGGCGCATCACCAGGGTGAAATATTCCTCCGGACAATGCTCGCCGATCTGTTCCTGAATTTCGGTAAAGGGAACCACCGCCAAACGGATGACGCCGCTATACTGCGAAACCTTTCCCAATAGATCGCGTACCTTCTGTTCGGCACGCGGTCCGGTGTAAGGCGGACTGGCGAAATGAATCGCGTCCAACATCAATCCGCGTTTTGCCATCGTCCATGCCGCAACCGGACTGTCTATACCGCCTGAGATCAAGACGGCGGCATGACCGGAAGTCCCCACCGGCAGTCCGCCGGCGCCGCGGATCTGTCCGCCGCGGATATAGGCGGCATAATCGCGCACTTCAACCGTAATTATTTCGTCGGGATGATGCACATCGACCGAAAGATGCGGAAAGGCGTTCAACAGCGCCTCGCCGACCTGTGCACAAATTTCAGGCGACTTCAATGGAAACCGTTTGTCGGCGCGTTTTGCCTCCACTTTGAAGGTGCGAATGCTTTCCATTGTCTCTTTTAAATATACGGGTGCTTTCGCCAAAATATCCGTAATATCTTTTTCACAGACACATGCCCGACTGAAGGCCGCAATGCCGAAAATTTTCTTCATTCGGTTGAGTGCTTCTTCAAAATCATAATCTTCCTGTTTGGGTTCGATGTATAATGTCGACTGTGCCTTGCGGATCTCCACTTCGCCGAGCGGTTTTAACCGACGGCGGATACTGCCCGCCAACGCCGATTCAAAATTACAACGGTTAAGTCCTTTTAATGCAATTTCACCGTCTTTGATCAAAATAATTTCTTTCATTTGGTGTAAGCCTTTCTCATCGTTTTGATGATTTCTCCCAACGCATCCGCCGTGCGGTCGATTTCTTCCTTTGTAGTCTCGCGACTGAAGCTGAGTCGCAGTGCGCTGTCGACCCGCCGCGGCAAAAGTCCGCTTTCCAATAAAACGGTACTGCCCTTTCCTTTGGCGCAAGCACTGCCCGACGACACGCAGATCCCATATTGATCCAACGCATTTAACAGGGTTTCCGAGCGGTAACCCATCACCGACATATTGAATATATAGGGCAAACAGCCTTCCGGGGAGTTCATTTCCACACCCGGCAAAGCCGTAAAACGATCCCGAGCGTAATACCACAGTTCCTGCATCCGCGGCAACTGATTTTTTTCCTCAGGCAGTTCTTTTAGCGCACCGTAGAGTGATGCAATACCGGGCATCGGTTCCGTCCCCGATCGCCTGCCGGATTCCTGCCCGCCGCCGACCAGATAGGCCGGAATTTGCACCCCTTTACGAAGATACAGAAAGCCGATCCCTTTCACGGCATGAATTTTATGACCGCTTGCCGTCAGGAGATCCACCCCCAGCTTTTCCACCGCAATCGGCATTTTTCCGAAAGCCTGAACGGCGTCGCAATGCAGTAATGCCGGCGCACCGCTCTGCCGGATCGCGTCCGCCGCGGCACGAACCGGTTGGATTGCTCCCGTTTCATTATTCACCAGCATGACACTGACCAAAACGGTCTCGGGTGTCACCGCCGAAAAGAACTGTTCCGGCGAAATACTGCCGTTTTTTTCGGGTTTCAGCCGAATGACCTCAAACCCTTGCTGTTCTAAACGATCCATCGCCACGGCGACCGAAGGATGCTCGATCGCGGTGGTGACAATTCGGTTGCCGCGTTTTCTTCCCTTCATTGCCGCGCCAAAGACGGCGGTATTGTTGCCTTCTGTCCCGCCGGCGGTAAAGATAATTTCTTCCTCGCGACAATGCAGTCTTGCCGCGACCGCCTGCCGCGCCTCGCGTAAAAACCGTTCGCTTTCCAAGCCGAGACGATGTCGGGAGGAAGGGTTCCCCCAAGCCGATGAAAGGACGCGGTTCAGGTACGCTATCGCTGTTTCGCAGGGTTTTGTTGTCGCGCTGTTATCTAAATAAATCAATGGCTCCAAGCCGACACTTCCCAAAATACAATAAAAATAATATATAATTTATTATAACTTATCTTTTTTTAAAATACAATAAAAATTTTTAACCTCCTGTCCATCCTTGCGATACGGTACAGATTGTGGTATACTACCGAAAGAAACGAAAGGAAGGATCCCCATGTTCAACGACCGCATTCAACAACTGATTCACCGTTTGCCGCCGCATACCGCGGCTCTGGTTACTTCGGGCGCCTCCCGGCGCTATTTGACCGGATTTCCGTCTTCCGCCGGCGCCGTGTTGATCACCGAGCAAGGCGCGTGGTTTTTGATCGACTTCCGATATATTGAAAAAGCGCGGGAAACGGTCACCTCCTGTCAGGTTGCGGAAGCTTTGTCGACAAAGGATCAAATCGCCGAATACTTAACAAAAGTCGGCGCAACGGAATTATGGATCGAAACCCGAAATCTTTCGCTCGCGGCGTATCGCGATTGGCAAAAGTCTCTGCCTGAAGTCAGGGTGTCCGACTGTCCTTTATTGGACGATTGGCTTGCCGCCATGCGCGCCGTCAAAAGTCCCGACGAGTTATCCGCCATCCGGGCGGCTGGACAGATCACCGACGCCGCTTTTGCCCATATTCTTTCCTGTCTTCGTCCAGGCATGACCGAGCGTGAGGTTGCTCTGGAATTGGAATTTTTCATGCGAAAAAACGGCAGCGAGGGCGTTGCCTTTGATACTGTTGCGGTATCGGGTAAAAACAGCTCTTTGCCGCACGGCGTCCCCACCGATAAGCCCTTAGGAAAGGGCGATTTTCTAACCATGGATTTCGGCGCCGTCCAACACGGCTACTGCTTTGATATGACCCGTACCGTTGCCATCGGTTCGGTTTCAGAGGAACAAAAACGCGTTTATAAAACGGTTCTCGCGGCACAAAACGCCGCCTTTGGGGTACTTCGTGCCGGTGTTCCCGGAAAAACCGTCGACCGCGCCGCCCGAGATGTCATTGAAAATGCCGGATATCACGGCGCTTTCGGACATAGCTTGGGACATAGCGTCGGTTTGGAGATCCACGAAGATCCTACTGCTGCACCGCGGAGTGAAGCCCTGCTCCCTGCCGGCACCGTGATCACGGTCGAACCCGGTATTTATTTAGCCGGAAGATTCGGCGTACGGATCGAAGATACGGTTTTCGTAACGGCTGACGGCTACGAAAATCTGACGCATAGTCCGAAAGAGCTGATCATCTGCTAATTTATGGAATTTAAGCGAAATCACTTGACAAAAAAACCGCGGAAATGTATAATTGTATACAAAAATACATATATACATTTATACACAAATAAAATACCTTTGTGCATTTCAAAAAAAGTGAGGCGTTATTATGCTGGAATTATCCGGGAAAACCAATTTATTAGAGCAGGACAACTACCGATACTCCCTGCAGGATGTTGCCGAGCCGAATCTGTACCGCGATTTTTACAGTTATTCCGATGTCCCGGTGGTAGCCTTTAACCATCGCCGGGTGCCGATGGGTATGCCGCGGGATATTTGGATCACCGACACTTCCCTGCGTGACGGTCAACAGTCGGTGGAGCCCTATACGGTAGAACAGATCGTTCAGATTTATAAGTACCTTTCCCGATTAAGCGGACCGTACGGGATCGTCCGTCAAACCGAATTTTTTGTTTACAGCAAAAAAGACCGTACCGCGTTGGAAAAATGTCAGGAGCTTGGCTTAAAATTTCCCGAGATCACGACCTGGATCCGTGCCAACCGGGAAGATTTTAAACTGGTCAAAGATCTTGGCGTGCGCGAAACGGGGATTCTGGTTTCGTGCAGCGACTACCATATTTTCAAAAAGCTGAAATTGACCCGCAGACAGGCGATGGATCGCTATTTGGCGGCGGTGAGCGACGCGTTTGAAGCCGGTGTGATGCCGCGGTGCCATTTAGAGGATATCACCCGTGCCGATTTCTACGGTTTTGTGGTGCCGTTTGTCAATGAATTGATGAAGCTTTCCAAAAACGCCGGTATCCCGGTGCGAATTCGCGCCTGTGATACCATGGGTTACGGCGTCCCCTATGCGGAGGTCGCCCTGCCACGCAGTGTGCCGGGCATCATCTACGGGTTACAGCATTATTCCGATGTGCCGAGCGAAATGCTGGAATGGCACGGACATAATGATTTTTATCATGCTGTTTCCAACGCCTCCACGGCATGGTTGTACGGTGCTTCGGGGGTAAACTGTTCTCTGCTGGGTATCGGCGAGAGAACCGGCAATGTTCCGCTGGAAGCCATGGTCATGGAATATGCCTCGTTGCGCGGTTCATTAGACGGCATGGACACCAGGGTCATTACCGAAATCGCCGAATACTTCCAAAAGGAAATCGGCTATAAAATTCCGCCGATGACCCCCTTTGTCGGTCGGAACTTTAATGTTACCCGCGCCGGGATCCACGCCGACGGATTGCTCAAAGACGAAGAAATCTATAATATTTTCAATACCGAAAAAATTCTTAACCGTCCGGTTTCCGTCCTGCTGGGCAAAAATTCCGGTTTAGCCGGGATTGCCTACTGGATCAACCAAAACTACCGGTTGACCGGCGACCAAACGGTTGATAAGCGCGATCCGTTGGTTCTTGCGCTGAAAGAATGGATTGATCTTTCTTACGAAGACGGTCGCCAAACCACCCTTTCCACCTCAGAGATTGAGCATAAAATCAACGAGCTGACCGGTGGAAAATATCAGAGAGAAGGTGACCTGCATGATTGAGCATAAGCATAAAACCATATCCTTGGCAGATCAGGTCTTCGAGCAGTTGGAATATGATATTTTAAGCGGGAAATACACCCGCGGCGACCTGTTGACCGAAAGCAAACTCGGTGCCGCGTTAGGCGTCAGCCGCACGCCGATTCGCGAAGCATTGCGCCATCTGGCGCAGGAACACCTGATCGAAGAAACCGCCAAAGGCAGTATTGTCATCGGCATCACCGAAGACGATCTGCGCGATATCTTTCTGTTGCGTGAAAATATTGAGGGATTGGCGGCACGCCGTGCCGCCGAAAATGACAATCCGGAGGGATTAGCGCAATTAAAGGAGATCGTGGAATTACAGGCTTTTTATCTGACAAAACGCGACGCCGACAAAATCAAAGAAATGGATAACCGCTTTCACGATTGCATTTACCGGCTTTCGGGCAGCATGACCTTCTTCGACTGTTTGAAACCGTTGCATAAAAAAGTACAGCAATACCGCCGCGCCGCTGTAGAGAACACTTCTCGTGCTACGGCGTCGGTAGAAGAACATCAAGCCATCTACGAAGCCATTGCCGCGCATGACGGAGACCTTGCCGCCCAACGCATGACCGAACACATTCAAAACGCCTATCGGCATATTGCAAGAAAGGATTAAGAAAATGGGCTATACACTTGCACAAAAGATCATAAAAAATCATTTGGTGAGCGGGGAAATGATTCCCGGCACCGAAATCTCGTTAAAAATTGACCAAACCCTGACGCAGGACGCTACGGGCACCATGGCATATCTTGAATTTGAGACCATGGGTCTGCCGCGGGTGAAAACCGAACGGAGTGTGGCGTACATTGATCACAACACCCTCCAATCCGGCTTTGAGAACGCCGATGACCATCGGTATATCCAATCGGTCGCCGAAAAATACGGGATCTATTTTTCCCGTCCGGGCAACGGAATCTGCCATCAGGTGCATTTGGAGCGGTTCGGCAAACCGGGCAAGACCCTCATCGGCTCTGACAGCCACACCCCAACCGGCGGCGGTATCGGTATGCTCGCCATGGGCGCGGGCGGCTTGGATGTTGCCGTAGCTATGGGCGGCGGCGCTTATTATATCACCTGTCCAAAGATGTATAAGGTAGAATTAAAGGGTCGCTTAAAGCCCTTTGTTACCGCCAAAGATATCAGTTTGGAAATTTTGCGGATTTTATCGGTAAAGGGCGGCGTGGGTGCCATTATTGAATGGGGCGGCGAAGGGATTGCCTCCCTTTCGGTGCCCGAGCGCGCCACCATCACCAATATGGGTACCGAGTTGGGTGCCACCACCTCGATCTTCCCGTCGGATGAGGTTACCAAAGCCTTTTTAGAAGCCGAAGGCCGCGGCGAGGATTACCTTCCGCTTTCTGCCGACCCCGACGCTGTTTATGATAAGGTTATCACCATTGATTTAGACGCCCTGGAGCCCTTGATCGCCTGCCCGCACAGTCCGGATAATGTCGTGACCGTTGCTTCCTTAAAAGGTACCAAGGTGGATCAGGTCTGTATCGGTTCCTGTACCAACTCTTCGTTGTTTGATATGTTGAAAGTCGCCGCGCTGTTAAAGGGAAAAACCATTTCTCCGTCGGTCAGTCTATCCATCTCGCCCGGATCGAAGCAGGTCTTGACCATGCTGTCGGACTGCGGCGCTTTAAGCGATATTCTCGCCTCGGGCGCGCGCCTGTTGGAATGTGCCTGCGGACCGTGTATCGGTATGGGATTTTCGCCCAATTCAGCCGGTATTTCTCTGCGCACCTTCAACCGCAATTTTGAAGGACGAAGCGGTACCGCCGATGCCGGTGTTTATCTCGTTTCTCCCGAAACGGCTGTTGCGGCGGCGTTGACCGGCGAAATTACCGACCCGCGTTTGCTGGGCGAAATGCCGACCGTCACCATGCCGGAACACTTTGTCATTAATGATACCGCAGTGATTCCGCCCGCGTCTCCCGAAACCGCCGACAGCGTAGCGATCCTGCGCGGACCGAACATAAAGCCTTTCCCGACAGCGCATGCCCAAGAGGACGCTTTGTCGGCAACTTTGGCCTTAAAAGTCGGCGACAACATCACGACCGACCACATCATGCCGGCAGGTGCGAAAATTTTGCCCTACCGCTCCAATATCCCGCATTTATCTCAATTCTGTTTCGGGGTATGCGATAAAACCTTCCCGGAACGCGCGAAAGCGCTCGGCAAGAGCATTGTTGTCGGCGGCAGTAACTACGGACAAGGTTCTTCCCGCGAACATGCCGCACTGGTGCCGATGTATTTAGGGGTTCGCGTCGTGATCGCCAAATCCTTTGCGCGCATCCATGTGGCAAATCTTATCAACGCAGGCATTATGCCGCTGACCTTCAAAAACCCGGATGATTACGATAAACTGAATCAATCCGATCTGCTCACCCTGACCGGTATTTTTAACGGCATGGATCAAGGAGAAATCGTGTTGAAAGACGAAACAACCGGCGAGAGCATTCCTCTCTGCTGTTCCTTCACCGAACGGCAAAAAGCAATTTTAAAAGCAGGCGGACTGCTTGCATACACCAAGGAGGGCAAATAATATGGAACAGTATATTCATCAAGCGGTAGAACAATTCCGCACTATTTTGACCGAACAGATCGCGCGTCAGCGCAAAATGGAGCAAGATAAGCGCTACACCGACTATACAAAACTTGATAAAATCATTATCGGCATCTGCGGCGGCGACGGCATCGGACCGATCATTTCCGCCGAAAGCGAGCGGCTTTTGCAGTTCCTTTGCAAGGAGGAGATTGCGGCGGGTAAAATTGAGTTGCGAACCATCGAAGGGTTGACCATTGAAAACCGTATCGCCCATAACAAAGCCATCCCCGACGATGTTTTAGCCGAAATCAAAGCCTGCAATGTAATCTTAAAAGCCCCGACTACCACCCTGAAAGGCGGCACGCTGGAAAGCGCCAATGTCGCCATGCGCAGAGAATTAGACCTGTATGCCAATGTCCGTCCGGTCTCGGTGCCCGAGCTCGGCATCGACTGGACCTTCTTCCGCGAGAACACCGAGGGCGAATATGTGTTAGGCAGTCGCGGCGTCGAAATTCCGGATACCCTGGCGTTTGATTTCAAGGTGACCACCAATGAAGGAACACGCCGGATCGCCAGAGCCGCGTTTGAGTACGCCAAAAAGAACGGCAAAACCAATGTTGCCATCGTCACCAAAGCGAATATCATGAAAAAGACCGACGGAAAATTTTCGGAACTCTGTCACGAGGTCGCAAAGGACTATCCCGGCATTGAAGCGGAAGACTGGTATATTGATATCATGACCGCCAATCTGGTCAACGAGCGCACCAGAAGCCGTTTCCAGGTATTTGTACTTCCGAATCTCTACGGTGATATCATCACCGATGAAGCGGCGCAGATCCAAGGCGGCGTCGGCACTGCGGGCAGTGCAAATATCGGCGATGTCTACGCCATGTTTGAAGCCATTCACGGCTCGGCTCCCCGCATGATCGAAACGGGCAGAGGGCAGTTTGCCAACCCGACCAGTATGTTCAAGGCAACCGAAATGATGCTTCGTCACATCGGTTACACCGAAAAGGCGGATAAACTGAACCGTGCTATGATTTATTGTACCGAAACTGCGCCGAATGTGGTGATCACCGGTCAAAAAGACGGCGCGACCTGTCGCGAATTCGGCGATTACCTGATGGAAACCATTGCAAAACTTTAAGAAGCCAAACAACAAAAAACGCCTTTGCGTACGCATGCGCAAAGGTGTTTTTGTTATGATTATTTACACGCGAGAACACAAAATTTCTGCTTCGCCTGAAACCGTCACCGTAACACGGGCGGGAATGAAAAGAGAACTTCCTTTTTTCAGCGTCAGTTTTTCTTCTCCGTAGCAGACCGTTGCGTCACCGCTTAACACCAACAAGCTTTCAAACGAATCGTCTTGACCTAATTTGGTCGTACCGTTTAAAGTCAGCAATTCGGTTTTGAAATACGGACAATTCGCTAATGCACGAACACTGCCGAAATCATGCGCGGTCACCTCGCCCACCGCACCGTAGGGATAGGCCGGCGGCGCCGTCACGGTTACCTCTACCGCCTGTTTTATATGAAGCGCACGCGGTTTTCCGTCGGCGCCCAACCGACCGTAATCCGACACACGGTAGGTCGTGTTCGAGTTTTGCTGTACCTCGGCAATCAAAATACCTTTCCCAATGGCATGCATTGTACCCGATTCAATAAAGAACAAATCTCCTTTTTTGACCGGAACTTGATTGCATACCTCTTCTAAGGTATTGTTTTGAATGCGTTCGGCAAATTCTTCCCGCGAAATTTCACGGGTGAAACCGTAAATTAGTTTAGCGTCCGGCTCACAGTCCACCACATACCACATCTCGGTTTTGCCGTATTCGCCCTCATTTTTCAGCGCATAGGTATCGTCCGGGTGAACCTGCACCGAAAGGCGGTCTTTCGCGTCGATCAATTTAATGAGGATCGGAAAATAGGCAAATCGCTCGGCATTTTTCCCCAATGCCTCTTTTCCCCAATCCGATAACACTTCGGTCAGCGTTTTTCCACTGCAACTGCCGTTTTCGATGATACTCTGTCCGTCTTTATGACAGGAAAGGACCCACGCCTCGGCGGCTTTTTCGGTATCGGTCTCAAAACCGTATTCTTCTATCAGTTTTCTGCCGCCCCAAAGATAATCCTTGATCGGCGCTTTCAGTAATAACGGATACATAAAAATTTCCCCTTTTTAATGCCTAAAAAATAATGATAATGTTGTCATCATTCAGCGCGTCAAAAGCTGACGAATCCCCCATCAAATATTTACGGATTGCCACCAAATCTTCCGCCGAAATATGGCGAACATCGGTATTTGCATCAATCACATCATAATCTACTGTGCCGTTTTGTTGTAAAGAAATTAAATACTTCTTTAAATGAACCAAATCACGAATATCTACCGTGCTGTCATCGTTATAATCCCCGTTCATTTGTGGTGCGGTTTGCGCACAAACCGTTTGGACACCCAAAGCCGTAAAAACAGAAATTGTTATCGCCAATGCCACAAGCACGGTTTTTAGTCTTTTTACAAACACTTGCGTCCACTCCTTTGGCATTATTTAGATCACGATCATTTCATTCCGTCAACGCAACGGTTCCCAGTCATTCAGTTCGGGAGAGGCCGTTTTTTCCCCATCCGCCGAATCGGAAGAAGTTGCAGCATCGGTTTTGCCGGAAGAACTTTCTTTTGATGATGCCGTTTTATCTTTGTTTGGATCGGCAATGACCTTTCCGGTCTCCAAATCAATCTCAATTGCCTCTTCTTCTATGTTCCCGGCATCAATGGTATTGATGCCCTCTTCCCGCTCCGGTGCGGAGGATTGCTCTGTGGCGGTATTTGAACCGCCTTTTTGAGCGCCCTCGGTTTTCTTTTTCCCGCAAGCCGACAGACAGAGTAAGAGCATCGAAATCAATACAATTGCCATAGCCTTTTTCATGCGATCATCTCCTTTAAGAATGGTGCGATAATCCCAACCAATTTTGACGGCCGGATTTTTCGTCCTGCTTCAGGTATGAGATTACCCGATAAAACGATGGCTTTATCGGGTAATTGAAATTAGTAATTTATGGTACTGTAATGTTGATAAGAGCGTTTTTACGAAACCGCAACAGATTCAAACGATTTAGACAAAAAGGATTCTGAGAAAGCATAGTTCCCACCGTCATTTATATATGCGACAGCGGTATACAAGTCGGCATCCTGAATATTATAAACACGGAGCGCAAACTGAATCGGACCGTTTGAAGCATCCGATTGCCACATATGCTCGGTACAAGGAATGCGTGCAAAATAAATATTTTCTGTCGCATTGCCGTTATTGGGATTTTCAAACGGCGAAGTATACCATTTTGAGTCAGCCTGAATCTGCGTGGCAACCGTTTCAAACATTTCCGTTTTCGTTTTGCCTTTTGCTTGACAAAATGCATCAATATCGCCCTTAAACACCAATGTTCCGAGGTTTTGTGTTTTATTCAAGCCGTAAGAAGCAAATTGAATCGCATTGCCGCGGTCATACGAGTTGACCGCAAACTGATTTCCCTTTTTGCGGCTGGCTGAGAAGGTGGTAACATTACCCGGCTTTTTAAAAGCGGTGTAAGTATATGTTTTCGCGGAATTTAAAGTAAAACTGCCATCAGTATTCTTTGAGGGATAGATATACTTCCCGCCTTCCTGATAGTAAATCGCACCGTAGGGCAGGAAGCAGTTTTCCGGCAATTCACTCTCGCTAATACTGGATGCAGAAGACTTCGTAGCAGAATATTTTCCGATGACCAAATCACCGTCTCCTAAGGTATAGTTTGCCGCCGCAATTAATGTTTCGGCATCAGAAGCCAATTTGACCGTAATCGGCAAAGTATAGTCCCCAACCGTATTGCAGGTCAAGGTGATGGTTGCCTCCAAATCCGTTACCGGATGAATCACGAATGCCGAGACAATTCGAATCGTCTGAGCGGCTAATGTATAGTTATTATTTTCCGTCAGGGTAATCGCGTTTGAACCGTTGTTTTCAAACTCTCCGGAAAGAGCGGTAAAGGTTACGCCGGCAGGCGCGGTAACGGTTAAATCCATTCCCTTGACCGTGCTCAAATTTTTAGCCGTTAAGGTCAACTGAACCGTACCCGCGGCAACAGGATTTTCACGGGTGCCGGACACACGAATTTCCGGTTTCGGTGCATCCGCAAAGGTCATCACGGATAATCCGAAAACCATAATTACAGCGAGAAGTAATGCAAAGGATTTTTTTGCAATGATTTTCATAGTAATGCTCCTTTTTCATTCTATTTTCAACAGCAAATAAACTGTTTCTTACGCCAAGACTGAAAACAAGGTTCCTTCGTCATGAGAGAAAATAATACATCTTTTGTTCATTATATCAATCCTAAAAGAATATGTCAATACTTTGAATCCTGCCTCTTTGCCAAAATTTCAACCTGTTTTTTGTTCAAATGTGCATAATAATCGGTAAAATTCCATTAGGTTCCAGATCAATGACGGCATAGGAATTTCCGCCGTCACGCGATTCCGCACAGGAACCGGGATTCACCAAATAAATACCGTCTTCATAGGATATATGAGGGCAATGTGTATGCCCGAACAACGCAATCTGACAGTTTCGCGCGACGGCAAGCTCATGCAATCGGCTCAATCCGTATTTGACGCCGTAGGTATGACCGTGCGTATAAAAAATGCGGATACCGTCCACTACGGCAATATCAGCACGAGGATAGAAGGAGTCGATATCGCAGTTTCCCGAAACAATATGAAAGTTTTTTTGCGGAAAAATACGCGGACACTCTTCTATATCGCTTGTCACATCACCGAGAAAAAAGATTTCCTTCGCCGTCGGTTGCGCTTCGATAATTTGACGCACCGTACCGCTTCGCCTATGGGAATCCGAAAGAACCAAAATTCGCATGGGAACACCTCATAAAAACACAGAATACTTCATATCATTTAACGAACGGGGGAATCAAAATGAACGAAAACTCAATTGATAAAAAGCGCTTATCCGACGCTATTATCGCTTCGTCCGGCGGAAAAATCAATGCCGATGCATTGGGTGCCGCACAGCAGGGCGACCTTTCCAAAATCGCCGCGGCTTTGCCGCCGGAGGACCGTCAAAAGCTGTTGGCGGCACTGAGCGATAAAAGCGCCCTGAAAAAGTTGCTTGCAGGCAACGATGCCAAAAAAATTCTGCAATCTTTCCTTTCCGGCGGCAAGAAAAATGGATGATTTCAGTGAAAAATTAGCCGAAATACTCAATAACCCGCAACAAATGGAACAGGTACGGCAGATGGCGGAGCAGTTGCTCGGCTCCGCCGGAGATCAACCGTCTGTTGACAACCCGCCGCCTGCTGTATCATCAGGGAATACTGTTTCAGACGGACTGGATTCCATAGATGTCGGGCGTATCATGCGACTGCTGACGCAATTTCGTTCAACCGGTCAAGATGACCGTACGCGGCTGCTGTTGGCGTTGAAACCGCATTTAAGCGAACCGCGGCGGGAAAAAATTGATACGGCTGTCAAGCTGTTGCGCCTGGTAGAGCTTTTACCGCTTTTACGGGAAAGCGGACTTTTGAATTTCTAAGATATGTGCAAGCCAACTTAAGGGGATGATGACGGATGGCGTCTAACGAAGAATCTTTTTTCTCGGCACAGCAACAAGCCATTGAACGAATGAAAGAAATGAGCAGTCGCGCAACGATCAACGAAACAAGCCATCCCACGCCGCCCATGCCGTCCTTTGTCCGCCTGAACCAACAGCCGCGTTCTACTGCGGCGGCGTCTTCCACCACACAATTGGACAGTCTGTTTGCCGATTCCCCTCACCCGGATTCGGTGCCAAAAGAAGCCCATCCCCCGACGCCGACACAAAACCCGCCCGGCGGCGCGCTGTTTTCTTCTGCCAAAGACGCGCTCTCGGGCGTTTTGGACAGCCTTCATTTACCCTTTTTGAGCAAGGCAAAGGGTGACCGCGATTTACTCCTGATCCTTGGTCTCGGATACCTGCTTTGGAACGATTCCTCCGACTGGCTTTTGTTGTTGGCTTTGCTTTATATCTTGCTCTGAATTTTTTGCATAAATTTGGTTGTTCAAAGTGCAAAAAATGTCATTATGTAAACTTGGACAACCTGCTTTTTTATTCGACTTATCCACCGACGCTTGCACCGTTTTAGCAACTTTCTGCCATTTTATCCCATAATCAAGACAAAACCCGGTGGATAACCGTGTTGACAAGTTGCATAATACAATCCAAAACAATAAAATGAATAAAGAATTATGTCAATTATTTGTCTCCCGAAAAGAGCAAAAAAATTTGTTAAATTCTCTAAAAAAACAACAGTCGGACGCCCAATTTTTCTCTCTGTACGACCGACTGTTTTGTACTCTTTATTTCGTTGATCTTCTTGCTAAATTTTCCCGCATCAGCCGTTCTGCTTTTTCCCCGATTTCCGCCGTTGATTCCTGACTGTCCAAAACCGCCAAGACATCCAACTGTAAAACCGTTTTCTTGCGGAACATACGCTGATAGACCACCTTTGTATCCCAAAGCGTGCACACCACAACCGGCACCCCGGCTTTAGAGGCGATCTTAAAACATCCGTTGCGGAACGGCAACAGTATGTCTTGGGTCAAATTGGTATATCCTTCCGGGAAGATCCCGACCGAAACGCGGTCTTCTTTCAGCATCTCCGACGCCGCAACGATCGTTTTGATTGCCGCACGGTTGTTTTCACGGTCGATCGGCAACCCGCTCAAGCGGTGCATTGCCCGCGCGACAAACGGCATATCGGTATAGATTTCTTTTTTGCCGATAAATGCCAGCTCCGCATTCGGCAACGCAGACATGAGAAATGCCGGATCTAATTGAGTACGATGGTTGCATACCAGCAAAAATCGCTGATCTTGGGGAATCTTTTCCGCCCCATCAACCTCTATTTTAACGCGTGCTAACCGAAGGACTTCGTCCAAGGTCCAGCCTGAAAACCGCCGAAACAACGCGTTATCTTTGGTAACCGGTTTTTCCAACGAAGTAGAGCAGACCCACAGCACAAAAACGATGCTGTGCAGTAAAATCCACACCAAAAGAAGTCCCGCCAGCAAGACCGGCACCAACCACCAGGAATAGCCCTGCCCGAAAATCGGGAAAAATCCGTTGGCTATTAATATCATAACCACAGAAACAACAGTATAAAATGCAAGCATTATGTTCTCCTAATTCTGTTTTCGCACGATGGCGTATTCATCATCAAAGGAATAATACGGACAGGAAGCTGTATGTCCTACCAAAAAGGCACCCATTTCATCCTCGTCCAAATCGACCGCACAGCAATAGGTTGCACTTTCTTCCTCATAAACATAATTGGAACAGGATTCACAGTTGTCCATTTGTTTCATATCCTCCTGTCGTTTAATCCGTCGTTTCTTGTCCGGAAGAGGTTTCGTTTGATTGATCCGACGATGTATTTGCAGAGGAAGTATTTTCCTCCGGTTTGGACGCTTCTTTTTCGGTGGATTCTGTTTTTTCCGAAGCGCCGGACAGATCGGTCTCCGGTTTGGAAACAATCGGTTGATTTTCTCGCGACGAGTCGGCTTCGGAAACTGTCGAAGAAGACCCTTTCGCATCTATGCCGGAAGTTGTCCCGGAAGATGTTCCGGAATGCTGTGAAGCGTTCCCGCCCGAAGAGGCGCCGCCGGACAGTTTTCTGTACCAGTCATTTTTTGAAATTCCGTTGGCGGCAACATACTCGTCAAAGGTCACTTCTTCGTAGATATACTGATGAATTAAGGTCTTGGCAAAATCCAAATCAAAATAGACGCAGGATCCCACACCCTTGATCGTCGGCGGCGTCATTAAATAATCGTTTTGCGGTATTCTGGTCTGTTGGAACGAGGGTGATTGTAATAATATATTCACCGCCAGGGATAAAATATCACTGTAGGAAAGCGAGGTCTCGGTGCAGGGGATCAACGCCTTTGCCAACTTGACATAATCGCTCTTTTTCAGCGTGACCGCTTTGTTGAACAACTGCTCCATGACATAGCGTTGACGATCGGTTCTGCCGTAGTCATTATTGGTTCCCCAAATATTCGGCACATACCGGATCCGCGAGTACGCCACCGCCTGAATGCCGTTCAAATGCTGTTCTCCCGCCTTTTTCACATAATAATCATTGGGATTATACCCCAAGTAACCGCAAATTTCGGCAATCATATCGTTAATGCCGTGATTATTGTTGCCGCGCGCGGTCACTTCGCGCTCGGTGATGGTGGCGTCAATACCGCCGACCGCATCAATAATATCGGACATGCCGTAAAAATTCACCGTTGCATATTCTTTGATATCCAATCCGAAATTTTGATTCAGCGTTTTAATGGCAAGCTCCGGTCCGCCTTTAGCATAAGCCGAATTAATTTTATTGCAATACTTTTTGCCGTTCTCGTCAATCTGCACCAATGTATCGCGCATAAAGGAAATGATTTTTACCGTCTTGGTTTGCGTGTTCAGGCTTAACAGCATAATACTGTCGGAAAGTCCGGTAAAGGAGGTTTTATCACGGGTATCAATCCCGAATAACGCTACATTGACAATCTTTTTATCCAATACCGTCGAAATGCCAAGATCATCGGGATTGGTTGTAATTCTTCGATAATTATACCGAAAGGTAATAAAGAACCACGACAAGAAAATGGCAATAACCAAAAACAGCGAGATGCCTGCTGTCCATAATCCCTTTTGCCATCCCTTTAACCGTTTCCATCCGTCCGAGACAGACTGAAAAAAGCCGGCAATGCCGTGCTTTTTCTTACGATATTTTTGATCTGACGGATACAAACCTACCGAAGAGTGGTTTGATGCATGCTGATGCGAATCGGAAACGATATCCTCATATTCTTCCTGAAAAGAATCAGAACGAGAAGAAATATCCATTCCCGCTTCCTCATTAACGGTAAAACCGAATCCTTGATTTTTATCCATATTCACACCCGTTTATTTTTTCCTTACTATTATATACACGAAACCGGAAAAGAAAAGCGCCAAATTATGAATTTTCTGCAACTTCCATCATTTTCCGATAAATATCTCCTTTTTTCAAGCCGGTCTTTCCTGCCGCCGTTTTGGCGGCCGTCGAAGCCGACGCACCCTGCCGCACCTCTTGCCGCGCCAGTTCCAGCGCGTCCTCTAAAGTGTAAACTGTCGGCGTAGGTTCCTGTGCCCCGCTGATGATCAGCACATATTCCCCGCGCGGAGTATTTTCACGATAAAATGCTTCCGCCTCTTTCAGGGTGGTTTGTACCACCGTTTCGTGAATTTTGGTCAATTCCCGCACGATAGCCATCGGACGGTCACCGAACGCCTGCAAAAAATCGCTCAGACTTGCCGAAAGCTTATGCGGCGCCTCGTAAAAAATCATCGTGCGCGTTTCGTTGACCAATTCTGCCAAATGTTTTTTTCGACCGACTTTATTCGTGGTCAAAAAGCCCTCAAAGCAAAACCGCCCCGACGGCATACCGGAAATAGCCAAAGCGGTCACCAGCGCACTCGGTCCCGGCACCGATTCGACCGCGATTCCGCTTCGGTGTGCCTCGCGCACCAAATCCTCCCCCGGATCGGATATCGCCGGCATGCCGGCATCCGAGACCAGCGCGGCATTTTCCCCTGCAGCAATCCGCGCTAAAATCCGTGCGCCTTTATCTGTTTTGTTATGTTCATAATAAGAAATCAATTCTTTTTTAATGGAAAAATAATTCAGTAATTTTGCGGTCACGCGGGTATCCTCAGCGGCAATAAAATCCACCGTCTGCAGTATCGAAACCGCTCTCGGACTGAAATCGCCCAGATTACCGATTGGCGTTCCCACTACATAGAGTTTTCCCGACACGATTCGTGTTCCTCCTTGTAGCAACCGTATATTGCTTTCATTTCGGCAGAAAGCGCGCCGTTTTCTTCGATATACAAAGTCGGCTCGATGCGCAATCCCGTTTTGCCGCACCGTCGACCCTCAACCAAAACAAGCCACGGCGCTTCGCCAAGACGCTGGCAAACTAACCGTAACCGTTTGGGCGCAATGTCATAATCGGTCATCACCGCCATCAATTCCGCCAACCGTTCGGGACGGTGACAACAACAAAACCGCCCGGACGGCCGCAGTAACCGCGCCGCAACCGAAACAATATCTTCCAAAGTGCAAAAAATCTCATGCCGGGCGGCGGCTACCGTTAAATCGGCATTTTGGATCCCGCCGGTCGGCGCTTTATAGGGCGGATTACAGGTCACCAGGGTGTGCTCCCCAAAGACAACCTTGCCCTTTAGCTCGTTTAAATCGCTTTCCACAAAGGTCAAATTCTCAAAGCCGTTTTCCGCCGCCGACTGTTTCGCCAAACGAATGGCTTCGGGACTGATATCCACCCCGACGGCATTTTGGGTCAAACCGTCGCGCAGCAACAACAGCGGAATGATGCCACAGCCTGTCCCCAAATCGACCAAACGGTCTTTTTGCCGCGCGGCTGAAAAATGTGCCAACAACACCGCGTCGGTACCAAAGGTATGATGCGGTGAAACGCGGACAAAAACCCCTTTGCCCAACGGCTGACGGTTCTTTTCGGTCAGGCGCGCGTCCATTTTACGCCCTGCGGGGTATCTTCCAAAAGGATTCCCTGTGCCTTTAACTGATCCCGGATTTCATCCGCGCGCTTAAAATCTTTGTTTTTCCGCGCCGCGGTTCTTTCTTCGATCAAGGCTTCAATCTCGCTGTCCAGTCCTTCGGTTTTGCGATTGTAAACCAATCCCAAAACCCCTGTCAGTTCATCAAATAGCGCCGCGCAGGCGGTCAAGGTATCCTTGCCGGCACCCTCGGCAACCGTTGTGTTGATATCGCGAACCAATTGGAACAGTACCCCGATCGCATCGGCTGTATTAAGGTCATCCTCCATCGCGTCGATAAATTTCTGACGGTGTTCGGCGAGATACGCCGGTGCCTCCCCGCCGTCGACGGCGTTTTTCAAAGCAAAATCCAAATTGTCACGGCAGGTATACAAACGCTCTAACGCGTTTTTCCCCTGCTCGATAATGTCGACCGAATAGTTAATCGGACTGCGGTACTGCGATGAAATCATCAGGTATCGAATCGGCTCATAGCCGTATTTCTCGGCGACATCCCGTACCGTAAAGAAATTGTTGAGCGACTTCGACATTTTATGATTGTCAACATTGATAAAGCCGTTATGCATCCAGTAATGTGCGAATTCACAGCCGTTGGCACATTCGCTTTGGGCGATTTCGTTTTCATGGTGCGGGAAAATCAAATCCAAACCGCCGCAATGGATATCAATGGTTTTGCCGAGATAGCGCCCCGCCATCGCCGAACACTCGATATGCCAGCCGGGACGACCGTCACCCCAGGGAGACGACCAAAACGGCTCGCCGGGTTTGGCGCCCTTCCACAGACAGAAATCCATCGGGTCTTCCTTGATTTCAGCCACATCAATCCGCGCACCCGCCTCCAAATCTTCCAGCGGCTGATGCGACAGTTTGCCGTATTCGTCAAATTTCTTGGCGCGGAAATACACATCTCCGCCCGATTTATAGGCAAAGCCTTTTTCCATCAAGGCGGCAATGATCCCCTGAATCTGCTCGATATTCTCGGTGGCACGCGGATGCACCGTAGCCTCCTGAATATTCATTCCGTGTGCGTCGACCCAAAATTCTTTAATATACCGCTCCGCCACCTGCGGCACCGTAATGCCCTCTTCGTTGGCTTTTTTGATCAGTTTATCATCAATATCGGTGAAATTCTGCACAAAAGTGACCTTGTATCCGCGCCAGGTAAAATAACGGCGCAACACATCAAACACGCAGAGCGGGCGCGCGTTGCCGATATGAATATAGTTATACACGGTCGGACCGCAGGCGTAGATTTTGACCTCCCCTTCGGTGATCGGTACAAATTCATCCTTTTGTCTTGTCAGCGTATTAAAGATTTTCATGCTTTATCATCCTTTATCGTTTCAAGTTGTTGCTTGAGCTCGGCTATTTTTGTTTCAATGCGTTCTAATTCCTGTTGCACCGGGTCGGAAATATGAATCTGATCCAGCGGCTGTCGCTCGACCTTTTTGCCGTCCTGACGAACCACCTTTGCCGGAACGCCGACCACCGTGGCGTTTGGCGGAACCTCTTCCAACACAACGGCGCCTGCCGCCACACGGGAATTATCGCCGATTTTAAACGGTCCCAATACCTTTGCTCCGGCGCTGATCATAACATTGTTGCCGATGGTCGGATGGCGTTTGCCGACATCCTTGCCGGTGCCGCCCAGCGTAACGCCCTGATAAATCAGCACATCATCTCCGATTTCCGCCGTTTCGCCGATCACGATCCCGGTTCCGTGATCAATGACCAGTCTTCTGCCGATGGTGGCGCCGGGATGGATCTCGATCCCGGTTTTCCGTGCCGCCCGCTGGGACACATACCGCGCCAAAAAGTACCAGTGATGCTGATAATAAAAATGGGCGCGGCGATGCATCCGAATGGCTTTTACCCCCGGATACAATAAAAATATTTCTAAAGAACTGCGTGCGGCAGGATCCCGATCCTTCACCGCTTGAATATCCTCGCGAATCCGATCAAACAAAACTTCATCCCCTAAAAAACTACTTGGACGGATCAATGTATTCTTTGCAGGCAACCAGATAGATCGCGCCCGAAATCACACAAAGCACCGCAGAAATCCATAAAACAATACTGTTCAACACATAGAAAGCCGTTGTCAGTATGTCATTGTTTATGCCGAAATCCTCCATAACAACATACGCAAACAATACCAAAATGATACCCACCATCTGCGTAACGGTTTTCAATTTTCCCCAAATGTTGGCGGCAACGACCTTACCGCCGCTCGACACGGTGACCAACCGCAGGGAGGAAATCAAGAATTCCCGGAAAAGCACAATAAACACGATCCAGGTGATTTGCCAGCAAACGCCGCCCATGGCGATAAAGCCGAGAAATGCGGCAGTCGTCAGCATTTTATCCGCCAACGGATCTAAAAATTTGCCGAAATCGGTGATCAAATCGTGTTTTCGCGCCATTTTGCCGTCAATCATGTCGGTCAGAGAGGCGGCGATGAACAAGAACATGGAAACCGTAAAGTGATACGGAAACTCAATCAGCAATGTCGCCATAAAAACCGGTGTGGCAATAATGCGGGCAATCGTCAGTTTATTCGGGGTATTCATACTCATTTTTTCAACTCTCCCAGCAAATCATAATCCAAGGTATCGTTAATATGCACGGTCACGAAATCACCAATCACCAACGGTCTGTCGGAAAGGAAGAAAACCTTTCCGTCCACCTCGGGTGCGTCGGCGGGGGAACGACCGAAATAACACTTGATGTAATCGTCCCATCCCTCGATCAGTACCACGGTATTGGTATCCAACCGCTCGGCGTTCTTTTCGCCGGCAATCGTCAACTGCCGTTCCATAATGTGCTCGGCGCGGTCTATG
This sequence comes from Clostridia bacterium, assembly GCA_017524165.1. GTDB lineage: Bacteria > Bacillota > Clostridia > Oscillospirales > Acutalibacteraceae > UBA737. Next base: position 47,590 of record JAFWUH010000036.1, read on the forward strand.
CGTACCTGCTCCGGAATTTGATCTGGATACTCCGCCGCCACGGTTTCCTCCTCTGGTGAGTAGGCAAAACATCCTAACCGGTCAAACCGCGTTTCGGCGACAAAACGGTCTAATTCGGCAAACTGTTCCTCGGTTTCTCCGGGAAAGCCGGTAATGAGGGTGGTGCGAAGTACTACGCCCGGAATTTTTGCCCGAATCTTTTCTATCAGAGCAGTCAAGCTTTCTTGATCGCCCTTTCGGTTCATTCGTTTCAGGATCTCCCCGTTGCAATGCTGAATCGGAATATCCAAGTAAGGCACCAGCTTTTCTTCCGCCGCAATCGTTTCCAACAGCTCGTCGGTGATCCGGTCGGGATAGGTATAGAGCGTACGGATCCACACCAATCCGTCGATTTTGCAGAGCGCACGCAACAGTTCGACCAGCATCGGTCTGCCGTAAAGATCGGTGCCGTAATCGGTCGTATCCTGCGCGACGACAATCAATTCTTTTACCCCGCCGTTCGCTAACTTTTGCGCTTCGGCGACACAGTCTTCGATGCTGCGGCTTCGCATTCTGCCGCGAATTTTCGGAATGGCGCAGTAGGTGCATCCGTTATCGCATCCGTCGGCAATTTTCAAATAGGTACTGAACGGATATCCGCCCAAAATACGGTCACCGTTTAAATCCAAATCACACTTTTCGGCAAAGCGATTTTGACGGTTGCCGTCCATTGCTTCGCGCACAATTTCGGCAATGCGGCCGTTCGCGCCGATGCCGACGCAAACATCCACTTCCGGAATGTCCTCGGTCACATCATTTTGATACCGTTCCGCCAAACATCCCGTGACGATGAGCGCCTTACACCGGCCCTCGGTTTTATAGGACGCCGCCTCTAAAATATTCTCAATCGCCTCTTTTTTGGCATCCTCGATAAATCCGCAGGTATTGATAATAATGACATCGGCATCGGCTTCCTCCGCTCCGATTTCATAACCTGCATTTTTCAAGGTCGCCAGCATGCGCTCGGCATCCACCTGATTTTTCGGACAACCGAGGGACACCATACTGATTTTTTCCATGTGTTTATTCCTCGCTGTATTCTAATTCTTCGGCATAGGCTTTCATCACCGACCGCACGGCACCGTAAGAAAAACCCTTGCGCATTAATGCGGCATATACCTTCTGCACCGACGCGGAGTCGGTCATTGTTTTGGCGTATTTTTTTTCCAGCCAGACTCGAATCTGCTCTTCTTCGTTGACCGGTTGTTCGTTCAAGACCTGTTCGATCAAATCTCTCGGCACACCCTTTTGCATCATCTTGGCAAAGGTTGCCCGTTTGGAGAGATGCCGTTCGGCACAAAGCCGGGCAAAACGCTCGGCATAGCGCGCGTCATCCACCATGCCGTATTCCTGCAAAAAAGCCAGGACTTTTTCCCCGGCTTCCGGCGGGAATCCGGCACGCTTTAATTTTTCCAACAAGCCGCGTTCGGTCAAATCGCCGCGGTCTAAATACCACAGCGCCCGTTCTTTAGCGCGGACAAAATCCGATTGCTCAGAAAGCTGCGACAGTCTTTCCTCCGAAAGAACCGTCCCCACCCGAAGTCCCGCTTCCTTGACCACGCTTTGATCCAAGTCGACCGTCCGACCGTCCTCCAGGGTCAGCCGGGACAGATGTTTCTTCTCTTTGGTAACGGATAAAACGGTCATCAGTCATCCACGGCAATGTCGATATTGACACGGGCATGGCTGACAGGCGGTTCGGCGTCGACCGGCATTAAAACCGGCTCGTTATCCACCGTTTTATCGGATTTCGGCGTGGTAGCTTCACGATAGCATGCCATAATTTTTTCTTCTATTTCCTGTGCCAGCTCTTTGTTTTCTTCCAACAACAGCTTCACATTGTCACGACCCTGCCCAAGCCGTTCTTCGCCGTAATAGAACCATGCACCCGAGCGTTTCAAAACCTCAAATTTCAGACCCAAGTCAACCAGCTCGCCGGTATGGGAAATGCCCTTGCCGTACATGACATCAAATTCCGCTTCCCGGAAGGGCGGCGCCACCTTATTCTTGACAATTTTGGCGCGGGTACGGGATCCAACCATCTCACCGTTATTTTTCAGCGTTTCGATCTTGCGGATATCAATGCGCACGCTGGCGTAGAACTTCAGCGCACGGCCACCGGTCGTGGTTTCACTGCTGCCATACAGAACGCCGATTTTATCGCGCAGCTGATTAATAAAGATCGCCGAGCAGTTTGCCCGCGAAAGCGCCGCGGTCAGCTTACGCATTGCCTGTGACATCAAGCGCGCCAGCTGGCCGACATGGGAATCGCCCATTTCTCCCTCAATTTCAGCTTTAGTCACCAGCGCGGCAACCGAGTCGATGACGATGATATCCACCGCGCCCGATCGCACCAATGCCTCGGCAATTTCCAACGCC